>NZ_JBWKFM010000010.1:0-47347 GCF_056434285.1 Streptomyces sp. NPDC044063 | reverse complement strand
CGCATGACAAGGGTCTCCCCCCACCCCCGCCCCAGCGCAACCACCCGTCACCCTCCCCCCCCCCCCCCCCCCCCCCCCCCCCCCCCGGCCCGCTCAGCCGCCGCCCACGACCGCGGACGGCTCCTCGCCGAGCGCGGGGACCGCCGCGGCCCGGCCGCGGTGCGCGAGCCGGTGGCCCACCTCGGAGACGAGCAGGGCGACGACCGCCAGGCCCGCCGCGATCAGCGGCAGGGACCCCGCCCCGTCCCAGGCGATCCCGACCGCTCCGACGACGCCGGACAGCGAGATGGCCAGGTAGAGGATGGCGGCGTTCAGCGACACCAGCACCGAGGCCGCCCCCGGGTCGAGGGTGATCAGGCGGTGCTGCTGCGGGGTGGTGATGGCGAAGGCCGCGATCCCGTACACCACGATCATGCCGACGGCCGTGCCGAAGTGGCCGGTGGCCAGCGGGAAGAGCACCAGGCTGCCGGTCAGCCAGAGCAGCGCGCCGGCCACCACGCCCCGTCCGCCGATCCGGTCGGCGAGCGCGCCGGCCCCGAGGTTGCCCAGGGTGCCGATGACCCCGAGGGTGAACATCAGCACGGCCAGCCGGTCGCCCTCGCCGCCGGTGGCCTTCTCGAAGACGGGGGCGATGTAGGTGTAGGGGATGTAGACGGCGGTGAACCCGATCAGGGTGGTGGCCAGGATCGCCAGCACCCGGCGGTCCTTGAGCGGGGCCAGCCGTGCCCGCAGCCCCTCCGGGGCCGGGGCCGCGACCCTGGCGGGCACCAGGGCGCGCACGCCGAGCAGGCCGAGGACGGCCAGCGCGGCGACGAACCACATCGTGGCCCGCCAGCCCAGTTGACCGCCCACGGCGGTGCCGATGGGCGCGCCCAGCGCTGTTGCCGCGGTGAATCCCGTGGTGACGGCCGCGATGGCGCGACCCTGCCGGCCGGGGGATACCAGCGAGGCCGCGGTCACCGCGGCCGTCGGTACGAAGAGCCCCGCGCCCACGGCCGCGACCATCTGGGCGGCCAGGACGGCCGCGAAGGTCGGGGCGAGCGCGGTGGCGACGTTGCCCACCAGGTAGACGCCGATGGCGGACAACAGGACTCCGCGGCGTTGCCGGGAGGCGGTGAGGGTGGCCAGGACGGGCGCCAGCACCGCGCAGGTCAGGGCGAAGGCGGTGACCACCTGGCCCGCCGTGCCGATGGAGACGCCGAGGTCGTCCCCGAGTTCGGGGAGGACGCCGGCGAGGACGAACTCGTCCGTGCCGATGGCGAAGGTGGCGAAGCCCAGCACGGGAACGGCCCAGCGGGCGGATAACGGGGACTTGTCTCGGGTGTGGCTGTCCATACGCGTCCAGTCGTAGGTCTGGGGGGGAGTTCCGGCGACGCGCGGCCGCGGGGCACGCGGCGGACGCGTCGGCACGGCGTGTGGAGGACGTCCGGCCATTCGGTACCGATCGATACCGTTCTTGCGGGACAGTACCGATCGTTTCCGTTTGGAGTCAAGGTCGATTACCGTGTGGGCCATGCCGACTCACGCGCGCGACAGGCTGGTTCAGGCCGCCCAGGACCTCTTCTTCGCCGAGGGCATCCGGGCGGTGGGCGTCGAGCGTCTGCTGACCGCCTCCGGGGTCGGACGCGCCTCGTTCTACCGCCACTTCGCGAGCAAGGACGAGCTGGTGATCGAGGTGCTGGAGCGCCGCGACAGGACGTGGCGGCAGTGGCTGACCGAGGCCGTACGGGCCCGGGGCAACGACCCGCTCGCGGTCTTCGACGCCCTCGCCGAGGAGGGTGCGGGCGGGGACTTCCGCGGCTGCGCGTTCATCAACGCGGTGGCGGAGATCACGGACACCGACAGCCCCGTGCGGCGCGTGGCGCAGGCACACAAGGAGGCCGTCACGGACTTCATCGCGGAGCTCCTCGCCGCCGCGGGACACACGGAATCCCGTGCGCTGGCACGGGAGTTCGTGCTCCTGATGGACGGCTCGACCGTCACCGCGTCCCGCGAGCGCAGCACGGAGCCGATCCGGCGCGCCCGGGGGATCGCCTCGGGCCTGCTGGCCCGGGACACGGACCGCTGACGCGGCCGGCCAGGAGGCGCCGGTCAGGAGGGGCCGGCCGCCGAACGGGCCGGGGCCGCGCCCAGGATGGCGTCCATGAGACCCGGGAAGCGGCGCTCCAGGTCGTCGCGGCGCAACCGGCTGAAGCGGGCGTTGCCGTCGATCCGGGTGGAGACGACGCCCTCCTCGCGCAGGGTGCGCAGGTGGTGCGAGACCGTGGACCGCTTGACCGGCAACTCCAGGGTGCTGCACGAGCCTTCGCCCGCGCCGTCGAGGAGGCGGACGATCTGCAGCCGCACCGGGTCGGCCAGCGCCTGCAGGACGCCTCCCACCTCGATGTCGGCCAGATCGGGCTCCGGCAGCCAGGCGTACTGGCGATCGTCCACGTCAACCTCCGATGTGTCTCGGCCCTTATGATAAAGGCCGCCGACTGTTACGATGACGATCGGAACAGTCGGTCTCCATCATCATTCCTGTGAGCGTTCCCTGTGAGCGTTCCGTGTGAGCGTTTCCCGCGAGCCGCCCCGAGGACCGGGCGCGCGCTCCCGACTGTTCGCCTCCTCCGCGCACACGCCGCTTCGGCACGTCATTCGGCAAGGAGTCACCATATGTGTGGAATAGCCGGTTGGGTGGATTTCGAGCGCGACCTCGGCCGGGAACGGCAGGTTCTGGCCGCCATGACCGCGACCATGGCCTGCCGCGGCCCGGACGCCGAGGGGATGTGGACGGACGGCCCCGCCGCCCTGGGCCACCGGCGGCTGTCGGTCATCGACCTCGAGGGCGGACGGCAGCCCATGACCGCCGAGGAGGACGGGCGCGAGGTCGCCTGCCTCACCTACAGCGGCGAGGTCTACAACTTCCGCGAGCTGCGCGAGGAGCTGACCGGGCGCGGCCACCGCTTCCGCACCCGCAGCGACACGGAGGTCGTGCTGCGCGGCTACCTGGAGTGGGGCGAGGCCGTCGCCGACCGGCTCAACGGCATGTTCGCGTTCGCCGTATGGGACGTACGCCGCCGCGAACTGCTGCTGGTCCGTGACCGGATGGGCGTCAAACCGCTCTACTACTACCCGCTGCCCGACGGCGTGCTCTTCGGCTCCGAGCCCAAGGCGATCCTCGCCCACCCGGGGGCGCAGCGCCGGCTCACCGCCGACGGGCTGCGCGAGGTCCTGGAGATGGTGAAGACGCCGGAACAGGCCGTCTTCGCCGGTATGTACGAGGTGCGGCCCGGCCAGATCGTGCGCGTGCGGCGGAGCGGCCTGACCAAGCGCCGCTACTGGGGCCTGGAGGCCCGCGAGCACACCGACGACCTGGACACCACGATCGCCACGGTGCGCGGGCTGCTGGAGGACATCGTCGACCGGCAGCTGATCTCCGACGTGCCGCTGTGCACCCTGCTGTCCGGCGGCCTGGACTCCTCCGTGATCACCGCGCTGGCGGCCCGGGGCCTGGCGGCGCGGGGGGCGGGACCGGTCCGGTCGTTCTCCGTGGACTTCGCCACGCACGGCCAGGAGTTCGTGGTCGACCACCTGCGCGGCACCGCCGACGCGCCCTTCGTGCGCGACCTCGCCGGGCACGTCGGCGCCGACCACAGCGAGATCGTGCTGGAGAGCGCGGAGATGGCCGACCCGGGGCTGCGGGCCGCGGTCCTGCGCGCCGTCGACCTGCCGCCCGCCTACTGGGGCGACATGTGGCCGTCGCTGTACCGGCTGTTCCAGTCGGTGCGCGAGCGGTCCACGGTGGCGCTGTCGGGCGAGTCCGCCGACGAGGTCTTCGGCGGCTACCGCTGGTTCTTCGACCCGGAGGCGGTGGAGGGCGACGTCTTCCCCTGGCTGTCGTCGGCCACCCGGGCGTTCTTCGACGACAAGTCGCTCTTCGACCCCGGCCTGCTCCAGAAGCTCGGCATGGCCGACTTCCTGCGCGACAGCTTCGCGCAGGCCATGGCGGAGGCGCCCGTCCTGCCCGGGGAGGACGCCCGGGAGCGGCGGATGCGCCGGCTCTCCTACGTCAACCTCACCCGCTTCGTGCAGGCGCTGCTGGACCGCAAGGACCGCATGAGCATGGCGGTGGGCCTGGAGGTGCGCGTCCCCTTCTGCGACCACCGGCTCGTCGACTACGTCTTCAACGCGCCCTGGTCGATGAAAACCTTCGACGGCCGCGAGAAGAGCCTGCTGCGCGCCGCCACGGCCGATCTGCTGCCGGCGTCGGTGGTGGAGCGGGTCAAGAGCCCGTACCCCACCACCCAGGACCCCGCGTACGACCGGGCGCTGCGCGGTGAGCTCGCCGGGGTGCTGGCCGACCCGGGGTCGCCGGTGCTGCCGTTGCTCGACGACGCGGCGGCGCGGCGCCTGCTGGGGACCGGACTCGGCGAGACCAGTCCCCAGCAGAGTCGCACCGGCATGGAGCTGGTCCTCGGGCTCGACTCCTGGCTGCGCGCCTATGACGTCACCCTGGACATCTGAGGACTCTCCGCTGCGGCGGCCCGGGACGCCCTCCCGGGCCGCCCGGTGAACAGGGTGAACAGTCCCGCCGCCACGGTGAAGAGACAGGCCGTCAGCGGCAGCGGGCCCTCGCCGACGACCCGGATGCCCAGCCCTCCGACGACGCTGGACAGCGAGATCGCCAGGTAGACGGCGGCGGCGTTCAGCGACACGACCAGGGGCTGGGCGCCCGGCGGCGCGGCCTCGATGCACCGGTGCTGCTGCGGGGTGAGGACCGACCAGGACGCCCAGCCGGCCACCAGCAGCACGGGCACCGCGGCGATCAGCGAGTCCCGGGCGACGACGATGACGGCGAAGACGACGGTGCACGCGGTCATGGCGCCCAGCACCACGGTGCGGGCGCCGTACCGGTCGGCGAAGCGGCCGGCCGCGAGGTTGCCGGCCGTGCCCGCGATGCCGAAGACCAGCATCAGCACGGACAGCAGGTGCTCGTCGCCGGCCACCGCGGGCGCCCAGACGACGCTGATGTAGGTGTAGGGGATGTAGATGCCGATGAAGGCCAGCACGGTGGTGAGCAGGATGCCGGCCACCCCGCGGTCGGCGAGCGGCGCCAGCCGCCGGCGCATCCCGGCGACCGTCGCGAGGCGGACGGCCGGCAGCCGCCAGGCGATGACCGGGGCGATCAGCGCGGGCAGCACGGTGACGAACCACATCGTCGACCGCCAGCCGAGCGTGCCGCCGATGAGCGTGCCCAGCGGCGCCCCGAGGACGAGGGAGGAGGTGAGCCCGACGTTCACGACGGCGATGGCGCGGCCGCGGTGGGCGTCGCCGGCCAGCGCGGCGGCGGTGGCGCCCGCGTTGGGGGTGAACATCGCGGCGCCCGCGGCCGCCACGACGCGGGAGAGCAGTACGAGGGAGTAGGTGGGCGCCAGGGCGGTGACGGCGTTCCCGGCGGCGAACACGACGAGCGCCGCCACCAGGACGGTCCGCCGGGCGAACGCCGCCGTGAGAGCGGCCAGCACCGGCGAGAGCACCGCGTAGGCGATCGCGAAGACGGTGATGAGCTGACCGGCCATCACCACGCTGACGTGCAGGGACCGGGAGATGGAGGGGAGCACCCCGGCGATGACGAAGGCGTCGGTGCCCACCACGAACGTCCCCAGCGCCAGCACCGCCGCGTGGGCGCGCCAGTTCCGGTCCGCCGTCGGCGCGGGCCCGTCGACCGCTGAAGTCATCGGTCACGCTCCAATTCCTATGAGCTTCGGCTGAGACGATGAGCATCGTAATTGAGTTACGATCACCATCGACCCTTACGATGGTCACGGTAGGTTAAAAGGAGGCCGTCGACGGCCCAAGTGCCGTACCACAGGCCGGAGTCGAAGGAAGGTCACCCATGACCCGTTTCGCCCGCATCGCCTACACCGACTCGGTGGTGAGGGTCCAGGAGGAGAACGGCAGCGCCCTCGCCGGGCAGCGCCAGCTGCGGGGCGGCGGCGACGGCCCCGACCCGCTCGGCCCCGACGAGGCGGGGTTCATCACCGCCCGCGACGGCTTCTACCTGGCGACCGTGGGCGAAACCGGCTGGCCGTACATGCAGTACCGCGGCGGCCCGCCCGGCTTCCTGCACGTCGTCGACGCGCACACCCTGGCCTTCGCCGACGTGCGCGGGAACCGGCAGTACATCACCGTCGGCAACCTGCGCGCCGACGACCGGGTGGCCCTCTTCCTCATGGACTACGCGCACCGCACCCGGCTCAAGCTCTACGGCCGCGCCACCGTGCGCACCGCCGAGGAGGAGCCCGGACTCGCCGCGCGGCTGGCGGAGAAGCGCACCGACGGCCGGGTGGAGCGCCTGGTCGTCATCGCGGTGGAGGGCGTGAACTGGAACTGCCCCCAGCACATCACCCCCCGCTACACCGAGCGGGAGCTCGCCGAGCTCCTGGAGCCGGTCCGCGACCACATCGCCGGCCTGGAGGAGGAGAACGCACGGCTGCGCGCCCTCCTCGGCGAACGCGCCCGCTAGGCACGGCCGGCGGGGAACGCCACCGTCCCCCGGCCGGGCCGGCCGGGGGACGGACACGCGGAAGGACGTCAGGTGCGCGGGGAGCGGGCGAGCGCGGCACCGACGGCCCGCCCGGCCTCCTCCCCGTAGGCGCCGGCGATCCGCCCGAGCAGGAGCTCCGGGTCGAGGACGTACTCCTGGGTGCCCACCGACTCCACCACCGAGGTGGCCAGCGCCGCGCCGAGCCGGGCGGCGTTCCGGTCGCCCAGCCCCCACGCCCGGCCGGCGAGGAAGCCCGCGCGGAAGGCGTCGCCCACGCCCGTCGGGTCCGCGACCCCGCCGGACGGCACGGCGGGCACCGCGCACGGCTCCTGACCCCGCCGCTCGATCCGTACCCCGTCGGCGCCGTGCGTGGTCACCCACGCCCCCACCCGGCCCAGCACCTCCTCGCGCCGCCAGCCCGTGCGCTCCAGCAGCAGTGCCGCCTCGTAGGCGTTGGTGAACAACCACGCGGCCCCGTCGACGAGTTCGCGCACCGCCGCGCCGTCCAGGCGGGCCAGCTGCTGCGAGGGGTCGGCGGCGAACGGCACGCCGAGCGCGCGGCACTGCCGGGTGTGGACGAGCATGGCCTCCGGGTCGTCGGGCGAGATCACCACCAGGTCGACCGGCCCCGACCGGCGTACGACGTCCGCCAGGCCGATCTCGCGGGCCTCGCGCATCGCCCCCGCGTAGAACACCGCGATCTGGTTCTCGTCCCGGTCGGTCACGCACACGAACCGGGCCGTCTGCCGGGTGCCGGAGACCCGGACGTGGTCGGTGTCGACACCGTGCTCCTTGAGGTGGACCCGGTACTCGGCGAAGTCGTCGCCCACGGCGCCGACGAGCAGGGCGGGCACCCCGAGGACGCCCAGCCCGAACGCGATGTTGGCGCCCGACCCGCCCCGCCGGACCTCCAGCTCGTCGACGAGGAACGACAGCGAGACGTGATCCAGCCGGTCGGGTATGAGCTGCTCGGCGAACCGGCCCGGGAACGTCATCAGGTGGTCGGTGGCGATCGATCCGGTGACCGCGATCCGCATGTCAGGCTCCTTCCGCGATGAACTGCCGTACGAGATCGCCCGCGACGGCCTCCGCGAGGCCGCCCGCCGCGGGGAGACCGTCCGCTCCCCCGCGCGGTACCCCCACGGCCGCCGCGAGGACCAGCCCCCGCTTGTGGGTGATGGACACCGCGACCTCGCCCAGGCCGAGCTCCCCGGCCCGGCGGGCGGCCACCCCGCTCAGCCGCACCCGCGGGGCCCCCTCCGCGGTGCGCTCCACCGCCACCTGGCGCGGCGTCACCCCGCCGCCCAGCCCGGTGCCCAGCACCTTGGCCACGGCCTCCTTGGCGGCGAACCGGCCCGCCAGGAACTCCCGGGCGCGCCCCTCGCCGAGGGTCCCCGCGACGGCCAGCTCCTGCGGCGCGTACGCGTAGGCCCGGAACCACGGCCGGTCCAGCAGGCGGTCGAGCTCGTCGACGCGCAGCAGGTCGATGCCGAGCCTCACCCGCCGCCCCCGGCGCGCAGGACCGCGAGGTGGCTGTCGCCCAGCAGCGGATCGGTGTCGCACAGCAGGATGGTGGCGTACCGCTCCCGCCAGTCGGCGAGGTTCCGGGCCAGGGCGAGCCACACGCTCGTGCAGTACGTACCGGGGTCCGCGCGGGCGACGTGCGCGACCCCGTCCAGGGCACCGGGCTCGACCCACGGCCCGGCCACCACCAGGGTGCCGTCCGGGTCGTCGGCGGCCAGTGCCGCGACCCGGCCGGCCAGGGGGACGTCCTCGGGCAGCCGCTCGACGCGGTCGACCCACGGGCCGTCGCCCTCGTCCCCGCCCTCGCCCTCGCCCAGGAGCAGCAGGACGCCCGAGTCGGTCAGCGGGGTGTCGTGCACGAGCGGAAAGTGCGCGGGCAGCGTGGTCTGTTCGAGCACCGCCACGACCGCCCGGGCGCCGCGGCCGCTCCGCTCGTACGCGGCCACGACGCGCAGGGCCGTGAAGGGCGCGGCCAGGCCCTGCTGCGAGATGCCGATGCTGGTGGCGCCACCGCCGAGCAGCATGTTCAGGTGGGGTGCCACGGCGGTGAAGGGGTGGAGGTCCGGGAGGGCGTGGGCCAGCACGATCAGGTCCGGTTCCGCGTCCCGGACGCCCTCGGCGGTGGCGAGGTGGTCCACCAGGTCGCGGTGGGAGACGTTCGTTCCGGCCCGTAGCAGCGCCTCGTCGGCGGTGCCGCCGGCGGACGCCATCAGGTCCTGCTGGAAGGAGAGCATCCGGGGGTCGTCGGAGAAGGGGCGGGGGCGCGGCGAGAGCACCGAGGCCGCCGCCCGCAGCACGGTCACGGCCGGCCCCCTCGGGCGGCGGCGGTCAGCCGGTCCGCGAGGCGGTCGGCGAGGCTGCCCACGGAGGCGAAGTCGTCCATGTCCAGCTCCTCGGGGTCCACCTCGTAGCCGATGTGGTCCTCCAGGCAGACCAGCAGCTCCAGCACGGAGGTGGAGTCCAGGAACAGGTCCTCGAAGAAGCGGGTCTCCTCGGTGATGGGCGGGACCTCCTTCTCCAGCACGTCGGCCAGGGCCGAGGCGATGGCGGTCAGCACGGTCTGACGGTCCATGGGGGACATGGCTCCTGTCGTCGGTTCGGGCGGGGTGAAGGTGACGAGCCGCTGCTTGGCCAGCAGTTCCTCGTCGGTGTCGCGCTCGCGGACGAGGTGGGCCCTGCCCCGGTGGACGAGCACCTCGGCGGGGAAGCCGTGGCTGAGGAAGAGCCCCGGCGAGGCGGACGGCCCGTAGGCACCGCAGCGCTCGACACCGATGAGGTCGCCGGGCGCCACCTCCGGCAGCGGGACCCGCTTGGCGATGACGTCGCTGGGGGTGCACAGCGGGCCGGTGACGGTGTACGGCCGGACGGCCTCGGCCGTGGGGCGGGTCAGCGAGCGGACGGGGAAGTTGCGCTTGACGAAGCCGCCGATGCCCACGGCGGGCATGATGTGGTTGGTGCCGCCGTCGGCCACGACGAACGACTCCCCCATTGACTCCTTCACGTACAGCGCGCGGGTGACGTAGACGCCGGCGGTCGCGGTGAGGTAGCGGCCCAGCTCGGTGATGACGCGGCAGCCGGGGTGCGCCGCGGTGAAGGCGGCGACGGCGGCGTTGACGCCCTCGGCCAGCGCGTCGAGGTCGAGGTCCTTCTCGTTGTCGAAGTAGGCGACGCCGAAGCCGCCGCCGATGTCGACGGTACGCAGGGGCACGCCCAGCACGGCCGACAGCTCCTCGGCGGTGGCCAGGACGCGCTCGGTGTTGGCGACCAGTTGCGCGGGGTCCAGGAAGCGGGTGCCCAGGTAGGCGTGGAAGCCCCGCACCGCGACGTGCCGCAGCCCGTCGATGACCTCGCGCGCGCCGCGCAGCACCGCCGCGTCGATCCCGAACTGACGCGGCTTGCCGCCCATGGTCAGCCCCGCGCCCCGGCTGTCGAAGTCGGGGTTGACCCGGAGCAGGACGGGGACGCCGGTCCGGCCCCGGTCCCCCGCGAGCTCGTCGAGCAGGCGGAGTTCGGCCAGCGACTCGCAGACCACGGCGTGGAGTCCGGCGTCGAGGCAGGCCGCCAGCTCGGCGCGGGTCTTCCCCGGGCCGAGGAAGATCATGTCGTCGGGCGCCACCCCGGCCCGCCGCGCGGTCAGCAGCTCGACACCGGAGGAGAGCTCCGCGCCGGCGCCCAGCGAGGCCAGATAGCCGCACACGCTGATGTTGGGGTTGGCCTTGAGGGAGTAGAAGATGTCGACGGCCGGGTGGAGGCGGGCCCGCAGGTCCTCGTACACCGCGCGGAGCCGGTCGGCGTCGTAGAGGAAGAGGGGCGTGCCGAAGCGCTCGGCGAGCGCGGAGACCGGCAGTCCCTGGACGTGGAATTCGGTCGCGGCCGTGGTGGTGCCGGTCGGCGTGGTGGTGCTCATATGGTCCCTTCGACGCCCGCGATCCGGCCGAGTGCGGCGGTGACGCGGTGGTCCAGCGCGGTGAGCGCGGCGCGGTCGGCGGCGTGCAGCAGCGTGTAGAGACGGCCGCGGAACGGCGTCGCGGTGCCGGCGGCGGCGTTGACCGTGCCGAAGCAGGTGACGACGGCGCCCGTGTCCGGCCCGGTGGCCGTCTCCAGCGCCTCCTCGACATCGGCGAAGGCGATCGGGCGGCCGAGGGTGAGCGGGTGGTGCCGGGCCAGCGCGACGTGCGACGGCGGCACGACGTGCTCCAGCACGCGGCCCTGGTAACTGCCCATGCTCAGCCGGGCGTTGATCTCCAGTACGGGGTAGAGGTGCCCGTCGGCGCCCAGCAGCGCGTCGACGCCGACCACGCCGAAGAACCCGTCCGCGTGCAGCCGCCCGCCCAGGGCCTCGGCGGCCGCCGCGAGCTCCTCGCGCTGCCTCTCGGTCAGCGCGGCCGGGGTGATGTTGCCGGCCGGCACCCCGTCGCGGATGAGGGCCTCCTTGACGAAGCCGGGGCGGACCCGGCCCGCGCGGTCGACGGTGAACTGGTAGGCGAGGTCGGCGGCCTTGGGCAGGAAGTGCTCGACGACGACGTGCAGCGCGTCGACGCCGGTGCGCCGGGCGCGCGCCTCGACCATGCGGAGCAGCCGGGCGGCCTTGGCCGCGCTGTCGAGCACGAGCAGGCCCTTGCCGGAGACTCCGTAGGCGTCCTTGACGATCAGCGGGCGGGTGTCCGGGGCGGCGCCCGCGAGCGCCTCGCGGAGCTCCGCGACGCTTTCGCAGGTGTGGCCGGGAATGGTACGCAGGCCCAGCCCGGCGGCGGCCCGGCGGCTGTAGATCTTGCTGTTGACGCGCTCGGCGACGTGCGCGCCGGCCACCGCGAGGCGCAGCCCGGTGGCCTCGGCGATCTCCTCCTCCAGCGCCGAGACGCCCATGGGCATCAGCAGGGCTCCCTCCGCGGCGAGTGCGCGGAGCCGGGCGAGCACGGGCGGCGAGGCGAGCACCGCCCGGCCGGTCTCCTCGCCCGGCGCGGCGCCGGCGACCAGCTCGGTGGGCAGGCCGAGGCCCAGCCGCTCGGCGTAGCGGCGGAAGGCGGGGTCGAGGCCGTCGCCGAGGAGCAGGACGTCCCCGGGCTCGGCCAGCGGCGCGCCCAGCTCCTCCATCCGCCGGGCCAGCGGGGTGGTGCCCGTGGCGCGGGGCAGGGGGAGGCCGGGGCGGCCGCGCGCCCAGGCGTTCTCCACCTCGAAGTTGCACAGCCAGACGAACCGGGCGTCGCGCCGGCCGGTGAGGGCTTCCTTGAGGTCCGCGGTGTACGCCACCGTGTGCGCGGTGTCCGGCACGCCGCTCACCGCGCCCGGTGGGTGATGACCATGGCGCCGAGGGTGGCGCCCAGGCCGACGGAGACCAGCAGGTAGTGGGCGCCGTCGGTGAGGCGTCCGGCGTCCCTGAGCGTCGTGTAGTTGAGGAAGAGGTCCGACGCGTAGCAGTGGCTGTAGCGCGGCACGTTGTCCAGGAAGACCCGGTCGGGATCCAGGTCGAGCTCCTTGATCACATTGCGCCAGGAGATGAGGTTGACGTTGTGCGGGACGATCAGGTCGATGCCCGCGAGGTCCAGGCCGGCGTCGTCGAGGGCCCGCCGCACGACGGAGCCCAGCGCGTCGGCGTAGACGAGCCCGTACCGCCGGGTCTCCTCCTTGGTCAGCAGCAGCCCGGCCGCGTACTCGCCGAGGGTGCGGGTGACGTAGGAGCGCACGACGTCCCCGGCGCCGCCGACGCGCAGCAGGCAGGCGCCGCCGGCCTCGGCCATGACGGCCGTGTTCGGGATCAGCTGGACCGTGGGCGAGAAGGCCTGCTCCCCGGTCACCACGAGGGCGTACGCGTCGTCGTCCGCCTCGGCCCGCAGCAGCGCGGCGGCCGCGTCGATGGCGCCCATGCCGCTCACGCAGGCCTGCTGGCCGAGCGCGAACGCCTCGGCGTCGCGCAGGCCCAGCGCGTCGCGGATGACCCGGGCCGGGTCGGTGCCGGCCGGGGCCAGGGTGTGGACGGTGTGGGCGTAGAGGACGTACCGGACCCGGCCGCCCTCGGGGAGGGCGGCGAGCGCCCGCCGGGCGGGTGGCAGGGCCAGGTCGTAGAGGGTGCCGTCCGGGTCGTAACGGAGCTCGTCCAGTCCGTAGATCTTGCGGAACACCCCGGTCTCGGCGCGGCGCAGCCCGAGCCGGTCCGCCAGGTCCTCGATCCGTACGGTGCGGGCGGGGACGACCGACTCGATCCTCTCCAGAGTGGTGGCGGCGTCAGTCACCCGCGGTCTCCGCGTGGATCAGCCAGCTGCGGGACACCCCGCGCCGGGTCCGGGGCTGCACCTCGTAGGGCCAGCGCTCCGGGCTCGCGCCCGGCTCGCCCGGCTCCTTGAGCACACGTGTCTTCCAGCCGGTCGCGTCGAGGAACTCCTCCGGCTCGTCGGTGCCGAAGAGCCACGGCGTGCCGTCCTCCTTCAGCGCGGTGAGGAACGTCTGGTTGAAGGGGTTGCGCAGCAGGGCCCTGCTCGCCATGTCGGTGACCAGGCAGCTGCCGGGGGCGGAGGCGCCGCGCAGGGTGCGCAGCAGGGTGGCGGCCTGGTCCTCGGTGAGGAAGAAGAAGAGGCCCTCGGCCACCCACAGGGTGGGCAGGGACGGGTCGTGGCCCGCGGCGGCCAGTGCCGGCAGCCAGTCCCGGGCCAGGTCGGCGCCGACCTCGCGGCGTTCGACGGCCGGGGCGGCGCCCAGCCGGGCGAGGCGGGCGCGCTTCTCCTCGATCAGGCCGCCGTGGTCCACCTCGTAGAGGGTGGTGCCGTCCGGCCAGGCGAGGCGGAAGGGCCGGGTGTCCATGCCGGCGGCGACGAACACCACCTGCCGGATGCCGGTGTCCGCCGTCAGGGCGGTGACGGCGTCGTCGTAGAAGCGGGTACGGATGGCGATGAACTGCAGCAGTCCGCCGCCGCCGTACTTGTCGAGGAGTTCGAAGCCGCGCGGGGCGGCGAGGTCCCGGGCGAAGCGGTCGGTGAAGAGGGCGTCGGCCCGCTCGGACTCCACCGCGCGCGCGGCCGCCGTCCACTGTGCCGTGTACGAGACGGCTTCCATGGTTCACACCCTTTCCGGTGGGGTCACGCGGCGACGAAGAAGGCCTTCTCGATCGCCGAGACGGTCTGGAAGTCGTTGATGTCGATGGCGTCGAAGTCGATCTCCACGCCGGCGGCCGACTCGATCGTGTAGACGAGCTCCACGAACGACAGCGAGTCCACGAGCCGGCTCTCGATGAGGTTCTCGTCGTCGGACAGCACGTCGCGGTCCTGGTGCCGGGAGAGGATCCAGGCGCGGACCTCTTCGATTCCGGTGGAAGCCACTGCTGTTCCTGCCTTTCCTGTCGTCATGTCGTCCTGTGGGGTGCCGTCGGCGGGTGCGGCCGTGGTCAGGGGCCCGCGACGCACGCGACGGCGATGGCGCACGGTTCGTCGTGCGCGATGCTGATCTCGATGTGCTCGATCCGCGCGTCCTCGGCCAGCCGGGCGGCCCGGCCGCTGAGGCGGACCTCCGGCCAGCCGCCGGGGCCCTTGAGCACTTCGATGCCCTGCCACGGGAGCGGGCCGCGCGCGGAGTGGAAGAGCTTGAAGACGGCCTCCTTCGCCGCCAGGCGGCCGGCGATCCCGGGGACGTCGGGGGCGTCCTCGCGGTAGCACAGCCCCCGTTCGGCGGCGGTGAGCATCCGGGTGGCGAGCCGGTCCCCGCCGTCCTCCGCGAGCAGCGCCCGCACCCGGCTGAACGGCACGAGGTCGATGCCGACCCGTCGCGGGGTCACGTCAGGAGACCTGCTGCCCGGCCGTGCGGACGGCGTCCAGCGCGCGGGCGGTGTCGCCGCCGAAGACCTCGTCGAGGACGGCCAGCCAGCGCTCGAGCCCGAAGGCGACGCAGCTGGTGTACGCGTGCTCCGCGCCGCCGGGGAGCCGGATGTCGCAGCGCTCGCCGAAGAAGTTGCGGTGGGTGTTGACGGAGGCGATGGCCAGGTCGCCGTGCTGGAACTCGAACTTGACCGGGCTGAGCTTCTGCAGCAGGGCCCGGGCGCCGTCGTTCTCGAAGAAGGGGTCGGCGGCGGCGTTCCGTTCCAGGCCCAGCCCCAGCGCGTCGGAGAACTTCTGGATGCGGCCGGTGAACTCCTCCAGCAGCCACTGGGTGTGCGTGAACGAGCCGAGGGCGACGATCTCGCGCATCTGGAAGCTGAGCAGCCGGCGCAGGCCGTTGTAGTGGGTCTCGTTGCGGAAGCAGCGGTTGACCAGGGTCACCAGGGTGTCGGTGGGCAGCTCCCGGCCCTCGTGGAAGAGGTAGGCGGCGTAGCAGGTGGCGTGCGGGAGTCCGAAGCGGGCGCCGGCGAGGACGGGGCCCTCGAAGCGGGCGTCCGCGGGGCGGCCGGGGACGTCCGCGGGGTTGAGCGGGCTGGCCACGAGGGCGAGGTGGGGGAAGTTGCGGTAGACGTCGAACTTGGCGAGGTCGGCGACCGGGAGCACCGGGGGCGGGCAGATCTCGCGCGCGCCGGCGGCGGTTCCCCAGCCGGTGAAGATCCGGTCGAGCTCCTTGAGGAGTTCGGTCTGGTCGGGGTCGAGGATGGTGACGGCGCCGGAGATTCCGGCGGCTTCCCGTACGGGCATCGCACGGTCCTTTCGGGTGGTCGCTGCACGGGAGGGGCGGAACGGTAGGGGCGGAGGGGCCGTTCAGAACCGGGTGAGGTCCTGGTCGCCGATGATCCCGGTCCGCTCCAGGTACTTGAGCGTCTTGCGGAACACCCGCCGCTCGAACTCCCGCCGCTCCGGGCCGGCCAGCAGTTCCCTGCGCAGCCCCTGCGGGTCGTCGATCCCCGCGTCGCGGTAGACCTTGGGGCTGTAGAGGGACGCGAAGCTGTAGGTCATGTAGCGCTTGACGTACTCCTCGATGCCGCGCAGCTCCTCCCGCGTGGCCCCGCGCCGGACGTCCTCGAAGAGGAGGGCCACCAGTTCCCGGCCGAAGGCGATGTGCCGGGACTCGTCCTGGTGGTGGATGCGGTTGATGTGGCGGATCGTCGCGTGCAGCCGCTCGTCGGTCGCCATCATGGAGTTGAAGTGGTCGACGAGCTCCTCGAAGATGAGGATGCGCGCGAAGACGAGCAGGCTCTCGGCCTTGCTGGAGGGAATGCTCACGGTGCCACCGGGCAGCTGCCCGTAGAGCTTCTTCCCGTAGCGCAGGCAGAATTCGGCGAAGAACCACATGTGCTCGTTCTCCTCACCGATGAAATGGTGGAAGAACTGCGAGGGCGTCTCGAATCCCGAGGTGTGGATCCGTTTGGTGACCTCGATGAGGAGTTCCCGGATGCCGTGGACGTTGAGGCTGTAGAAGTTGAGGCTCTCGTACTTCGACAGCGCGTGGAGGCGTTCCTCGTCCAGCCGCCGGGCGGCGTCGGTGCCGTGGGTGGTGGTGAGTTCGGGGCTCATCCACCACATCGCCTCGGGCAGGGTGTCGGGCCACTCGAACACGCGATAGGGGTTGTAGTAGTCGTCCACGGATTTCTCGGAGAGCCGGTCGAGAATCCCGAGGAAGCGTTCGTTGGTGTCGATCAGCGCGCTGACCATGGCGTAACAGCCCTTCTTCTCGTCCGCCGCGCGTTCGCGCACTCCGCCGCGCGATCACGGAGAACGTAATTCCGGGCGGGAAAGGGCGGCAATGCCCTCCAGCGGTCTGGCCGCAAGCGGCCAGACCGCCGGTGGAGTGGCGGGCTGTCGGGAGGGGCCGGGCGGTCAGGCGCAGTCGCGGCGGTCGTCCTCCGCCGGGCCGGGCCGGCGGGCCGGGAGCGGCGGGGCGGGGTGCGGGGCCGCGGCCCAGGCCTCGGCGAGCAGGAGGAGGAAGGCGCGTTCACCGGCCAGGTCCTTGCCGCCGGGGTCCGGCCCGGTGGCCTCCGGCGGCCGTCCGGTGGCCGGGTGACCGGCCAGCCGGGCCTCGCGTGCCGTGCGCAGCACCCGGGCGAGGGCCGCGGCCTCGGCCCGCCCGGTGTCGGACCGCATGTCGGCCCGTACGCCGGCCCGTACGTCGGTCCGCCCGCTGTCGGCCACGAGGACGGCGGGTGCGGCCCCCCGGGCGGCGGGCGCGGTCTCCGGGTCCGCGTGGTCGCGCAGCACCAGGATCGCGTCACGGGTCTCGACGGCCTTGCGGTAGGCCAGCAGCCGCCAGGACGCCCGGGGCCACAGGATCTCCGTCAGGCGGGGCCTGGACCGGGAGAGGACGACGTGCGGGACCGCGTCGACCAGATCGCGCCACAGCGGCCAGAGCCGCCAGATCGTCCGGATGTCGGTCCAGGCCTGGCGGGCCGCGACCGCCGTCGGGACGAGCACGGCGGCGGCCCGCAGCAGCGCGTGGAGGGCCATGGGGAGCGGGGCGAGGGCGACCGGCGCGTCCAGCGGGGTGAGGAGGCCGGCGAGCAGGATCAGCCAGTAGACACCGGCCATCGCCGTGCCGGCCCCGAACAGCCGGAGCCCCAGGGTCAGCGCGGAGCCCCGGCCCCGGCCGTAGCGCCGGCAGACGGCGACGCAGAGGGTGTTGACGGACAGGTGGGTGGTGATGAGCAGCACCCAGTAGGCGGTGGCGGCGGGCGACAGGCCGCCGGCGTCGTCGTGGCCGAGCCGGGCCCGGCAGGTGAGCGCGAGGACGGTGAGCGCCGCGGCCACGGCGGCGACGGCGCCGCCGCACGCCCAGGCACGGGCGCGCCGGGCGGCCACGATCGTGGTGGCGAAGCCCAGGACGGCCGCCGCGGAGGCGAGTCCGGCCAGGCTGCGCACGAGCCCGGTGACCTGCGGCCGCAGCCCCAGGCCGGTGAGGAGGGAGGTGACGGAGGGGAGGTTGAGGGTCATCGCGAGGGCCGCCGTGGCCACCGCCAGCCACAGTCCGCGCTGGGCCGGGTGGCGCACGGCGTGCGGACATCGGACGAGCACCGCGGCCCACAGGCACAGCACGCTCGTCGTCTCCAGGACCCGTACGGCGCCCGCCGGGTCGGCGGCGGTCACGGCGTGACCCCGAGGGCGGCCTGGAGTCTGCCCAGCGCGTCCGCCGGCCGCTCCTCGGGTCGGGGGACGCATCCGTCGGTGCGCAGCAGGCTGGCGAGGAGTTCGGCCTCCTGCTCCTGGCGGGTGGAGTAGTTGGTGCGGGCCAGGATGCGGCGGACGAGGCGGGGGTCGAGGTCGCCCAGCAGCTCGCCGGCCGGGCCGTCGGCCGAGGCCAGGGAGTGGTGGTCGAAGAGCATGTGGCCGATCTCGTGGAGCACGATGTGCTCCTGGTGGGGGCGGACGGTGTGGCGCTCGTGGAAGATGTGGTCGTCGGTGGCGGTGGCCAGCCACAGGCCGCAGGCGCCGGCCACGGCGGCCTGCCGGGGCAGCGGGTGGAGATGGATGGGCCGGCCCCGTTGCTCGCCGAGGCAGCGGCACAGGGCGTCCAGGGAGAAGGGGCGCGGAAGGGTGAGCCGGGCGAGCACGGCCCGGCAGCGGCGGCGGAGGGCGGCGGTGTTCTGGTACGGCATCTCGGGTTCCCGTAGACCCTTTCTCGGGCAGCGTCGATAGGCGGCGTGCTGGGACAGGGGCATCGGTCCTCCAGGCCCGAGGGACCGGCGTCGGGTCGTTGACTACCCCGCGCGGGCGGGGCCTTTGTCATCTTCTGGGAGTGCGGTCGGCCGGTTCCGGCCGTCGTCCGGTTTCCGTCGTCCCGATGGATTTCCGTCCGCTGGAGCGTATGGATGGCGACACTCAACTCTCCTTCCATCCGCAATAGTTGACAATCCTCGACACGTGCACCGTAGGCTTGACAACCGCCGTGCGATCCCGCGTGATCCGCGGGCTCGGCAGTCCCCAGCCGGCATCAAGGTGCGGCTCGACGAGCGAAGGGGAGTGTTCATGAACCGGGAAGTGTCCTTCCGCGTGCTCGGACCACTGAGCGTGGCGGTGGGCCGGAAAACCGTTTCCTTACCCGGCGGCGGGCAGCGGTCCCTGCTCGCCGCGCTCCTGGTCTCCCCGGGCGAGATCGTCCCGGTCGGCCGGCTCGTCGAGGCCGTCTGGGGCGACGGCCTCCCCCACAGCCCGCGCTCCGCGCTCCACACCCTCCTCACCCGGCTGCGCCGGAGCCTGGACGCCGACGGCGCCGATCTGGCCGGTCTGCTGCGCACCACCCCGGACGGGTACCTCATCGAGGTGGACCGGGGCTGTCTCGATCTCACTCTTTTCCGCGAATCCGCGACCCGGGCCCGGTTCGCCGCCGACGGCGGCAACCGGGCCCTCGCGCACGCGGCGCTCACCGAGGCGCTGGCCCTGTGGCGGGGCCAGCCGCTGACCGGCGTGCGCTCCGAGGCGCTCCGGCGCGATGTCGTACCGGGGCTCGTGGAGGAGTGGATACGGGCCCGCGAGCGGTACCACGACGTGTGCCTCGCGCTGGGCCGGCACGACGAGATCGTCGGCGATCTGCGCACGCTCACCGCCGAGTACCCGCTGCGCGAGAGCCTGTGGCAGCGGCTGATGCTGGCCCTGTACCGCAGCGGCCGCCGGGGCGAGGCCCTGGCGGCGTACGCCGAGGTCAGCGACCTCTTCCGGGAGGAGCTCGGGGTGGACCCCGGGCGCGAACTCCGCCACCTCCACGTCGCGATGCTGCGCACCGACGTCAGCCTCTCCCTCGCCCGCTCCGCCTGAGAACGCGCCGGCCGAGGCCATGCCGGCCGGGACCGCGCCCGCCGAGGCCGCGCCCGCCCGCGCGCGGCGGCGCAGCACGGCGACGGCCCCGCCCGCGACCGCCAGCGCGGCGGCCGCGGCGAGGAGGGCCGGCGCGCCGCCCGGCGGGGCCAGTCGCGCGTACGAGGCGCCCAGCGCGTAGCCGGTGCCCGCCTCGGCGCCCGCCCAGACCACGGCGGCGGCCATGCTGTACGGCGCGAGCACGCGGTAGCGCATCCCGGCCGCCCCGGCGAGGTATGGCGCGAAGGTCCGTACGACGGGCACGAACCGGCACACCAGCAGCGCGGGGCCGCCCCGCCGCCGGAGCACCGCCGCGGCCCGCTCCCAGGCCGCGGCGGGCAGCCGGCGGCCCAGCCGGCCGCCGCGCAGCCCCGGTCCGAGGCGGCGTCCGGCGCGCTGCCCGAGCAGGTCACCGGACGCCACCGCGGCGGCGGCGCAGAGGACGACGAGGGGCAGCCGCAGCGTTCCCTCGTGGGAGAGGACCCCCGCGCACAGCAGGAGGCTCAGCGTCGGTACGAACGAGCCGAGCAGCAGCACCGATTCGAGGAGCACCAGACCGAAGAGAACGCCGTACGCGGCCGTGGGCGGCACCCCTTGCAACAGCTCGTCCGCGCTCGGCATCAGGCCGCGTCCACCACCCGCGCGGCGTGCTCGGGGGCACGCAGGTGCCAGACGCGGGCCGGCGGCAGGTTGCGCCACACCACGCTGGCCCGGCTGGCGTACCGGCGGGTGAAGTCGTGCAGCAGGTCGTTGACCTCCCGGTGCCGGGCGGCCTCCTTGCGGGTGCTGATCAGCGAACGGGTGGTGTGGGTGCCCAGGTAGGCGAAGAAGGTCAGGTGCCCGCCGGGGACGAGGACCGCGAGGTAGCGGTCCAGGATCTCCCGGACCGTCTCCGGCTCGAAGTTGGTGAAGGGCAGGCAGGAGACGACGACGTCGTACGGGTGGTCGATGCGCATGTCCGTGATGGACTCCGGGACGATCCGGATCCGGTCGGCGGCGGCCGCCATGGCCGGGTCGGTGCGCAGCGCGCCCTGGAGGATCTCGACGAAGCGCGGGTTGATCTCGACGACGTCGAGCCGGTCGGCGGGTCCCACGGCCTTGGCCAGCACCCGCGTCACCGGTCCCGTCCCGGCCCCGACCTCCAGCACCGCGGTGGGCCGGTGCGGTCTGCCCGCGCCGGCGAGCGGGGCGGCCAGCCGCTCGGCGAGCTGCCGGCTGCTCGGCGCGACGGCGCCGGTGGTGCGGAAGGAACGGGCTGCCTCACGGAGGAAGGCCAGCCCGGACGCCGAAGTCGGCGGTACGGGCGAGGAGTTGGCTTGCTTGAGATCCATGACCATGAACCTAGGGGCCGCGGCGGCCCGCACCATCGGCCTTTGTGCGACGGCCACCCCGTACCAAAGTAGGGGGTAGCGTAGGCCGACTGGCGGAAGGAACAAGGACGTTGGGTGACTACGATTTACCCGTGCTGAGTGCGGACGACCGGAAATGGCCGTGGTGGGCGGAGACCTTGCTGGTCGTTGTCGTGGGCACGCTGTCGGTGCAGAACGCCTATGTCGGCGCCCACGCCACGCTGCTGGGCCCCGGCACCGCGATCGCGGCCGCGGGCAGCCTGTCCGTCGCCCTGCGCTACCGCCTCCCCGCCGTGACCCTGGTCGCCACGGTGTGCGCGGCGATCGTCCCGGGCGTCCTTCCCCCGCTGCTGGTCGCGGTCTTCTACCTGGCCTCGCGCGGCTGGCCGGCCATGGCCGCCCTGGCCGCCGCCGCGGCCCTGGCGGGCAACTGGTTCGCTCAGGACGAGCGACTGCTGTGGACCACCCGGGCGTACGGGCCCGTGCTGCCGTTCGCCCTCGTCGGTGTTCTCGGGCTGTGGGCCGACGGCCGCCGGCGGCTGGAGGCGAGCCTGACCGCCCAGGTCGGCCAGCTGCGCGTCGAGCGCGAACTGCGCGCCCAGCAGGCCCGGCTGAACGAACGCGCCCGGATAGCCGCCGAGATGCACGACGTGCTCGCCCACCGGCTGAGCCTGCTCGCCCTCCACGCCGGCGCCCTCCAGCGGCGCGGCGCCTCGCTGCCCGAGCCGGTGGCCGAGCGGCTGGCGCTGCTGCGCACCACCTCCACCGAGGCCCTCGGCGACCTGCGCGACGTCCTGGGCGCGCTGCGCGGCCCCGACCAGCCGGACCTGCGCGGCCGGCGCGAACCGGGGCTGCGCGAGCTGCCGGTCCTCTTCGACGAGGCCCGCGCGGCGGGCCAGGAGATCGACGCGGTCGTCGAGGGCACGGCCGCCGCCCTCCCGGCCAGCCACCGCCTGGCGGTGCACCGTCTGGTGCAGGAGTCCCTCACCAACGCCCGCAAGCACGCACCCGGCGCCCCCGTCAGCGTCACGGTCCGCTACGGCCCCCCGCTGTCCACGGTCGAGGTGCGCAATCCCGCCGCCCCACCGGACCCGCCCGGCGGGGCGGAACCGCCCGGGGCGCCGGTCGCCAGCGGCTACGGCCTGGTCGGGCTGGCGGAGCGGGTGGCCGCGCTGGGCGGCCGGCTGGACCACGGGCCCGCCGGGGGCGGCGGCTGGACCATCAGCGCCGAGATCCCGGCCGACGCGGTCGCTCCGGCGACCGCCGGGGCGGGCGCCGGAGCGGGCGGTCCCGCGGGCCACCGTCCGGCACCGGGGGCGGCATGATCCGCACCATGATCGTGGACGACGACGGCCTCGTCCGGCTCGCCCTCGCCGACATCCTCGACGACGTCCCCGGCATCGAGGTCGTGGCCCAGGCGGGCGACGGCCTCGAAGCCGTCGAACGGGCGGCCGCCGTGCGCGTGGACGTGGTCCTCATGGACGTGCGGATGCCGCGCCTGGACGGCATCGCCGCCACCGAGCGGCTGCGCGCCCTGCCCGCCCCGCCGGAGGTGGTCATGCTCACCACCTTCGACCTCGACCAGTACGTGTACGACGCGCTGGCCGCCGGCGCCTCGGGCTTCCTGCTCAAGGACACCGACCCGGCCGAGATCATCCGCGCGGTCCAGGTGGTGGCGGCCGGCCAGGCCATGCTCCACCCCGCCGCCGCCCGCCGCCTGGTCGACCGCTACCACCGCACGGCCTCCCCCGACGCCCAGCGCGCCCGGCTGCGCGTCGACCGGCTGACCCCGCGCGAGACCGACGTCCTGCGCCTCCTGGCGGACGGCGCCTCCAACGCCGAGGTCGCCGGAGCGCTGGGGATGCGCGAGAGCACGGTCAAGGCCCACGTCAGCCGCATCCTGGCCGCGCTGGAGGTGGGCAACCGCGTCCAGGCGGCCCTCCTCGCGCGCGACGCGGGGCTGGCGGGGTGACGGGGCCACGGGTGACGGGACGGCGGGGCCCCGTCACCGCGGGGCGGACCGCTCCAGCAGCGCCCTGACGGCGGCGGGGTCGCACAGCATCGCGGAGGCGTGGGGCGCCGGCAGCAGCCAGTGGACGCCCGCCGGTCCCCGCCACGTGGGCATGGGAACGGCCACGTAGTTGGGGTAGCTGTGGGCGCCGACGCACTCGGCGTCGCGGCGCGTCCAGCCCAGCGCGGTGCCGGCCGGCACCAGCAGGCTGTACCGCGCGGGACACGGCGAGGCGATGACCGAACTGACGATCCCCGACGAGCGGAAGCGCTCCCGCGCCGCGCACTCGCCCGGCGCGCGGGCGCCCACGAGGGCCGCCGGCACGTGCACGACGTCGAAGTGCTCGCCGACCCGGATGCCGGCCGTGTTCCCCCACTGCCACATCTCGCGGGCCCGCCACGGGCTCACTTCCCGGCAGAGCAGCCAGCGGGCCTCCCTGCCGTACAGCCCTGCGTGTGCGACGGGGGTCATCCGGTGGCCCCCGACGCCTCTGGAGTGGACACGATGCCTCCGAACGACGAAGCGTACCGGCCAGCGTAGGCCCCCGCGACCGCGCGCGGGAGAGGTGACGCGCACGCGCCGGAATCCCTGGTGAAAGCGGAGTGAAACCGATGTGCAAGCGGCCCTCCGTAACGTCGTGGGCACCGGGAGCCGAAAGGGATGGGGACGGACCGTGGAGAGTGCCAAGGAACCGACGATCTACCAGGACGTGGACGTCATACGCCGCATTCAGGAGCTCGTGGTCCTGTGCTCGCTGCTGCCGCCCGACGGCAGGCTGCGTGAGGTGCTGGAGCTCGCTCTGGCGCTGCACGAGGAGCCGGCACTCGCCCGGATCACTCCCCTCACCAACCTCCACCCCTTCGCGACGAAGGCTTGGCTCGAGAACCTGTGGCTCGGGGAAGGCGTCTCGGACGCGGAGAAGGAGCTGGTCGCCTGGCAGAACGAGAGCGACAACATGGGTCCGGCCATGCGCGAACTGACCGATGCCGAACGGCAGATGGGCATCGCGCTGACCGCCCGGTTGATCGCTCGGCAGGAGCCCTGACACCAGCCGGTGCCAGGACGTTCACCTCTTCACCGGAGGAAGCCATGACCGCAATTCTTCAGCAGTCCGTCGTGGACGCCGAGTTCCGCGCCGCCCTCCTCGAGGACCCCGCCGCGTTCGGTGTGTCGGCGTCCCTGCCCACCCCCGTGGAGGCGCAGGACCAGGCGTCGCTCGACTTCTGGACCAAGGACATCGCGGCCACCGAGGCCTTCGCCTGCCGGCAGAGCTGCAGCTTCGGTCCGCTGACGTTCGTGTGCGACGGCAACACCAAGTAAGGCGCGCGGCGCGCTAGGGCGCGCCGGCAGAGCACATGAGCAGGGCACTCACAGGCGCGGTGGTCCGGCCCTTCGCCGGCCCACCGCGCCGCGCCGCGCGGCCCTCTCTTCGCCACGAACCGCAGGAGACACGCCACATGGACCACGCGTATCCGCTGGACATCGCAGTACGGGCGGCCAACCTCACCGAGCGGCTGCGCACCGTGGAGGCGGCCGGCGCGCGCGACGCCGGTACGACCGGACTGGACGCGTTCGACCGCTGGAAGATCGACAAGCTCGCCGGGAAGCTGGCCGACAAGTTCCTCCAGGAGTCGCTCCACCGCTCGCTCCCGCCCCGGCACACCAAGGACGAGCTCGTCGCCGTCCTCACCACGTACCGCCGCCTCGAGCAGGGCCTGGGCGAGGCGGCCCCGGAGCTGCGGGAGTTCATCGCCCACCTGCACGAGGCCTGGTTGCCCACGTATCGGCGCGCCCTCGACGCCTTCGCGCGGGGCGACGGGGACGCCGGCGGCGGCCCGGCCCCCGCCTGGCGCGCGCCCGACGCCTACGACGGCCGTCTGGCCAGGGCGTGCGAGCCCTTCCTGCGCCTGCTGGGGCACGACCTCGACGCCGTACGGACCACGCTCGTGGCCGGCGGCGCCCGTCTGTCCCCCGGTCTCGTCGAGGACGTGCAGACCCATCTCCTCGACCGCTTCGAGCTGAGCCTGGCCTGGGCCGTGGAGGCCGAGGCCAACGTGCACTGCGCCCGGGAGGGGATCGACAAGGACACGGCGACCGCCGAGGACTACCTCGCCTTCCTCGGCACGACGTTCGCCGACGCCACCGCCCACCACGCCTTCCACCTCCGGTTCCCGGTGCTCGGCCGCTGGCTGGCGCACGTCACCGCGCTGCTCACCGCCTTCGGCCGGGACATCCTCGAAAACCTCGCCGCCGACGCGGACGCCCTCGGACGCGAGTTCTTCGGGCAGCCCGTGGCGGAGTTCCGCTCCCTGCGGCTGGGCGATTCGGACGCCCACGCGGGGGCCCGTACCGTCGTCCGGGTCGAGGTGGTGCTCGCCGACGGCTCCACCGGCGCGTTCTTCCTCAAGCCGCGCAGCGTCCGCTCCGAGGCGGCCGTGCAGACCGTGCTCGCGCGCCTGGCGGAGGACGGCGTCGTCCCGTTCGCCACCCGGCCCGTGCTGCCCCGGGACGGCTACGGCTACGAGGCGCTGATCCCGGCCGGGCGCAACCGCGTCGCCACGCCGGAGGACGTGACGCGCGTCTACGAGGAACTCGGCGGCTACCTCGCGCTGTTCTACGTGCTCGGCGGCAGCGACCTCCACTTCGAGAACGTTCTCGTAGCCGACGGGCACGCGTTCGTCTGCGACAGCGAGACGGTGCTCGGCGTCCACCCGCGCGGCCGGGACGAGTCCCAGGGCACCCTGCTGGACTCGGTGTTCAAGACCGGCCTGCTGGAGTGGCCGCGTGCCGAACCGCCCGACGGCGAGGACGGCGGGATGCGCGTCAGCGGCTACGGCGGCGGGGAGGGGTACGAGATCCCCATGCCGGTGGCCCGGCGCACGAGCCGGGAGATCGGCTTCGGCTCCTCCGTCGTGCACCGCACCGGCGTCCGCGTCGAGGCCGTCACCACCAACCGCGTCTACCTCGGCGACGAGCTCGTCCGGCCCGAGGACCAGGCCCCGGCGATCCAGGCCGGCTTCGAGCGCGTCTACGCGTGGTTCGCCAAGGACCCGGAGGCGTCGGCCGACTTCCTGATGGAGACGTTCAGCGGGATCACGGCCCGGTTCATCAACTGGGGCACCCAGATCTACGCCCAGCTGCTGAGCGCCGCCCGCCACCCCCGCTGCCTCAGCGAACCCCTCGAGGTCGACCTCCTCGCGAACACCGTCCGCACCTTCCCGCGCACCTGGGACGCCGAGGGCGTGCTCGCCGAGCGCGAGGTCGCGGACCTGTGGCAGCTGGACGTCCCGCTGTTCACGGCGGGCGCGCACGCCCGTACCCTCGTCCACGCGCACACCCGGCCGCTGCGCTCGCCGCTGCGGATCTCGCCGATCGAGCACGCGGCCGAGCGGATCCGGATGCTGTCCCCGCGCAACCTCGAACAGCAGAGCCAGTACATCGCCGCCGGGCTGACCTCGGGCGAGATCAGCAGCCCCTCCTTCGTGGCGACCTCCCTCGACTACGCCGCCCGGACCGGCGACCGGCTGTGCGCCGAGCTCCGGCCCGCCGGCGAGGCCGCGCCCTGGACCTCGTACGAGCTGGCCGGCGGACAGCTGACCGAGGTCGGCATCGAGGCCGACCTCTACCAGGGATCCGCCGGCGTCGCGCTCTTCCTGGCCTACCTCGACCACCTCGTGCCCCGCCCCGAGTACCGGCGGGCCGCCCGCCGGGCCCTGGAGCACACCCTCGCCCACTGGGACCGCGACCGCCTGGGCGCGTACGCGGGCGTCGGCGGCGTCGTCTACCTCCTCACCCACCTCCACCGGCTGTGGGGCGAGCCGGAGCTGCTGGAGGAGGCCCTACGACTGAGCGACGAGGTGCCCGGGCGCATCGAGGCCGACCGCCGGTTCGACGTGCTCCACGGTGCCGCGGGGCTCATCCCCGTCCTGCTCGGGCTGGCCGCGGAGACCGGGGGCCACGGCGTCGGCCACGCGCTGGGCTGCGCCGAGCACCTGCTGCGGCACGCCGAGGACGACGGCGAGACCCTGAGCTGGCCGCCCACCGACCCGGAGGAGACGTACGGCAACCTCACCGGCTTCTCGCACGGCGCCGGCGGCATCGGCTGGGCGCTCGTCCTGCTCGGCGCGCGCACCGGGCGCGAGGACCTCGTCGCCGCGGGACGCAAGGCGTTCGCCTACGAGTCGCGGCACTTCGACGGCGCCGAGAAGGACTGGTACGACCTGCGGAGGAACAATGGCTCGGCCGTCCCGGGGGCCCGGCACTTCTCCAACGCCTGGTGCAACGGCGCCGCCGGCATCGGGCTGGCCCGGATCAGCAGCTGGGCGGAGCTCGGCGGCACGGACGAGGAGCTGATCCTCCACGCCCGGCAGGCGCTGTCCGCGACCCTGCGCAACTTCCCCCGGCTGAAGAACCACACGCTGTGCCACGGCACCGCCGGCAACTCCGAGCTCTTCCTGCGCTTCGCCCGCCTGGCCGACGAACCCGCCTTCCAGCTGGAGGCGAACGTTCAGGTGCGGGCGCTGTGGCGGAGCTTCGACGACGCGGCCTCGGGCACGGCGGGGAACAGCGCCGGGTTCTTCCCCGGGCTGATGATCGGCATGTCGGGCTTCGGCATGCACTTCCTGCGGCTGGCGGACCCGGACCGCGTCCCGTCCGTCCTCCTCCTCGACCCGCCGCCCGGCCGCGCCCAGCGGCCCGAGCAGCCACGGAACGACCAGCAGCACGCGCACGAGAAGTAGGGAGTCAGACCGTCATGGCGCTCAAGACCTGCGCGGATTTCCTGCGCGACGCCCTCGAACCCGACCGCTTCGGCCCCGAGATGCGGGCGGTCACCGAATTGCCGGAGCTCGTCCGGCTCGGCCGCCGGCACGGCTACGCCTTCACCGCCGAGGAGTTCACCGCCGCCTCCGCGGCCCTCGCCGGCCCCGCCGCCGGGCCGGAGGCGCCCGCCTCCCCGCCGCCGCCCGCCCGCGCCGCCGGGCCCACCACCTTCGCCCACTACGAGTACGCGCTCGACGACCTGCCGGGGTTCGCGCCCGTCGTCGCCGAGCTGCCCCGGCTGAAGGTGATGCCGCCCACGGCCGGCCTGGACGCGTTCGGCGAGCGCTTCCGGGAAGAGGACCTGCGCTCCACCGACCGGTCCCCCGCCGACCCCGCCTACCAGGCCTGGCACCGCCGGCTGGCCGCCGCCGGCTGGCGCGACGCGCCCGGGGCGCCACGCCGCGACTTCCATCTGTTCAACCTCGACGAGCACGTCGACCACGACGCGTACGAGGAGTACTTCGCGGCCAAGACCCGCGTGGTGACCGCCCTGGAGGAGCTCTTCGGCGGGGAGGTCCGCGCCTCGGGCTCGATGTGGTACCCGCCGTCGGCCTACCGCCTCTGGCACACCAACGCCGACCAGCCCGGCTGGCGCATGTACATCGTCGACGTCGACGCGCCGTTCCCGGACCCGGCGCAGACGGGGCGTACGTCGTTTTTCCGCTATCTCCACCCGCGCACCCGGGAGATCGTCACCCTGCCCGAACGGCCGCGCATCGTCCGCTTCTTCAAGGTGGAGCAGGACCCGGACAAGCTGTTCTGGCACTGCATCGTCAACCCCACCGTCCGGCACCGCTGGAGCTTCGGCTACGCGGTCCCGGACCACTGGGCGGACGCCCTCGAGTGCTAGGAGAGACGATGTCCGAGCCCGTGGGCGGCACCGCCCCGGCCGGTCCCCCGCCGGCGATCCGGGCGCGGGGGGTGCGCAAGGCGTACGGGGACGTGGTGGCGGTACGGGGCATCGACCTGACCGTCGAACAGGGCGAGACGTTCGGCTTCCTCGGGCCCAACGGGGCGGGGAAGACCACGACGATCTCGATGCTGACCACCCTGGCGACGCCCACGGCGGGCACGATCGAGATCGCGGGCAACGACACCCGCCGCCACGCCCGGCGGGTCCGCCGCGACCTGGGCCTGGTCTTCCAGGAGACCACCTTGGACCCGGAGCTGACGGCCGTGGAGAACCTCCGCTTCCACGCGGACCTCTACGCCCTGCCGCTCGCAGGGCTCGCGGACCGCATCGACGCCATGCTGGGCCTCGTCGGGCTGCGCGAGCGCGCGACGAGCATGGTGGGCACCTTCTCGGGCGGGATGCGGCGGCGGCTGGAGATCGCCCGCGGTCTGCTCCACCGCCCGCGCCTGCTCTTCCTCGACGAGCCGACCATCGGCCTGGACCCGCAGACCCGGGCCCAGGTGTGGCGGCATCTCGCGGAGGTGCGCGAGCGGGAGGCGACGACCGTCTTCCTCACCACGCACTACCTCGACGAGGCCGAGCAGTGCGACCGCATCGCCATCATCGACGACGGCCGGATCGTCGCCCAGGGCACCCCGGCCGAGCTGAAGTCGGTGATCGGCGCCGACCGGGTCGAGCTGCGCACCGACGACGACGAGGCCGCGGCGGCCTCGCTGCGCGGACGCTTCGGGCTCGACCCGGCACGGACGCCGGGCGGCGGCCTGTCCGTACAGGTCCCGGAGGGCGCCCGGCTGGTCCCGGCGCTCTGCGCGGGCCTGGACGTGGCCGTCTGGGAGGTGACCGTCATCCGCCCCAGCCTCGACGACGTCTTCTTCCACCACACGGGGCGCGGCATCCGGGACGGCTCGGGAGGCGGGTCATGACGCAGACGACGGCCGCCGCGGCACCGGCCGCGGCACCCACCAGGAGCCCCGGCCGGCTGGCCACCGAGTGGCGCGCCGGGCGGATGGTGTGGCGGCGCGAGATGATCCACTTCCTCCGGTCGCGGGCCGGCATCGCGGTCTCGCTCCTCCAGCCACTGCTCTTCCTGTACGTGCTGGGCATCGGGCTGTCGCGGATGTTCAGCGGCGCGGGTTCGGCGGAGGACTACATGATCTTCCTCTTCCCCGGTGTGCTGGTGATGGCCGCCCAGGCCCCGGCGATCTCGGTGGGCGCCTCGATCGTGTACGACCGGCAGAGCGGCTTCCTCCGCGAGATGCTGGTGGCGCCCGTCCGCCGGAGCACGCTGCTGATCGGCAAGTGCCTGGGCGGGGCGACCGTCGCCGCCTGCCAGGGCGCGGTGGTGCTCGCCAGCGCGGGGCTGGTGGGCGTGCCGTACCGCGTCGACCTGTTCGCCGCGCTGCTGGCCGAACTGCTGCTCGCCTCACTGGCGATGACGGTCATCGGCGCGGTGATCGCCGTCCGCGTCCGCAAGATCCAGACGTTCCACACGATGCTGACGGTGCTGACGGGACCGATGGTCTTCCTGTCCGGGCTGATGTTCCCCGTCAGCGCGATGCCGGCCTGGATGGCGTCGCTGACGATCGTCAATCCCCTGACGTACGCGGTGGACGCCATGCGCCGGACCATCACCGCCTTCCACACCACCCCGCCGGCCGGCACCCCGTCCGGCCGTATCTTCGCGCCGGTCGACTGGGCGGGCTGGGAGGTCCCGCTCGGGCTGTCGCTGGGGCTGGTGGTGGCGTTCTCGCTCCTCGCCCTGGTGGTGGCGGCGCGCCGCTTCTCCCGCACGGACTGAGGGGCGAGGGCGCCCCCTCTCCTTCATCTCTTTTTCCCACCCGTCCTGAAGAGGAGTCCTGCCATGCGCATCACCAGACGCCGTCCGCCGCGCCGCTCCGCCCTGATGCTGGGGGCGGCGTCCCTCGCGGCGCCGATGCTGCTCACCGTCCAGGCCGGCCAGGCGCAGGCGTTCGGCACGATCAATTCGCTGGGGCAGCGCGCCGAGCACGAGCGCATCACCCGGGCGGCGCTCGCCTGCGCACCCGGCAAGGCCTCGGACGGCACCTGTTTCGAGCCCCGCTCGGTGGACCAGGTAGCCGGCCACACGGGCACGTTCGGGGCGGTGGGGTCGCCGGACTCCGACGAGATCCTCACCCCGGAGGCGCACTGCGACAACGCCGACTTCCTCACCTCGGCCGGCTACGCACGCACCCGGCAGCAGGCCACCGACCAGCTCGTCGCCTGCGTCACCAAGCTGCAGGGACGTTTCAGCCAGGGGGTGTCCGCCGCCTCGGGCACGCTCAAGGGCGACGGTTCGGTGTCGGCGGGCGACAGCGACCTGTCCACCGACTGCCTGTTCACCGGCGGCGTGCCGGGCCGGGGCAAGTGCAACAGCATCGAGGGCCTGGGCCGGGCGCTCCACGGCGTGCAGGACTTCTACTCGCACAGCAACTGGACCGACAAGGCCGACCCGAACCGGCCCATCGGCGCGGACAACCCGCCCGGCCTGAACATGGCCGCGCCCTCCCCGCTGTTCGCCCTGAAGAACGGCAAGGCGCCCGCTCCCGCCGCGGTCCCCGACCAGCTGAGCACCGGCTGCTTCTCGCTCGTGCCCTTCGGCTGCTCGGGCCGGGTCACCCACTCCACCCTCAACAAGGACACCGGTCTCATCGACCCCGCCTCGGGGACCACCAGCGACCCGACCACCGACCGCGGCCGGTCCGCCGGCAACTTCGACCGCGCGGTCAAGGGCGCGATAGCCGACACCCGCCGCCAGTGGGCCGACTTCCGCGTGGCACTGACCGAGCGCTACGGCCAGGAGCGCGGCACCCGGATGGCCTGCGTCCTGACGCACGACAACCCGGTGCGCGACTGCCGCTGAGGCGCGGCGTGACCGGGCGGTCGGCCCGTGGGGCCGACCGCCCGGTCGTGCTCGCGGCGCGGCGGTCAGGCGTCGCCGTACGCCTCGCCGCCGAGCTCCAGCTCCGCCGCGCCCGCCGTGGCGTCGGCCAGCCAGGAGCGGAAGGCGGGCAGATCGGCCTCGGGCAGACCGACCTCGATGCGCACGGCGGCGCCGTAGGTCACCTCGCGCACCGCGCGGCCGGTGGCCCGCAGGTCGTTCTCCAGCTTGCCGGCCCGCTGGTGGTCGACCGTGACGGTCACCAGCCGGAAGCGCCGCCGGGTCACCGTCTCCAGGGTGTCGAGGGCCTCCCCGACCACACCGCCGTAGGCCCGGATGAGCCCGCCGGCACCGAGTTTGACGCCACCGAAGTACCGGGTGACCACGGCGACGACGTACCGCATCTCACGCCGCACCAGCATCTGCAGCATGGGCACGCCCGCGGTACCGCCCGGCTCCCCGTCGTCGCTGGCCTTCTGGACGGAACCGTCGGCACCCAGGACGTACGCCCAGCAGTGGTGCCGGGCCGTGGGGTGCTCCTTACGGGCACGCGCCACGAAGGCCTGGGCCTCCTCCTCGGTCGCGACGGGTGCGAGGGCACAGATGAAGCGCGACCTGCTGATCTCGATCTCATGCACGCCCTCGCGCGCGACCGTGCGGTATTCGTCCTGCATCCGGCCAGCCTAAATCGTGCGCCGATCACGGGAATGGCCGGGCCGGGTCGCTCGTTGTGGGGGCATGTACGCAGAACCGGGGATCATCCGGAAGATCATCGAGGGGACCGGCGACACGTGGGCCGTGGTCGGTCTGTCGTCCAACGAGCGGCGCGCCGCCTACGGCGTGGCCGAGGTTCTCCAGCGGTACGGCAAGCGCGTCGTGCCCGTGCACCCCAAGGCCGAGACCGTCCACGGCGAGCAGGGCTACGCCTCGCTCTCCGACATTCCCTTCCACGTCGACGTCGTGGACGTCTTCCTGCGGTCCGAGCTGGCGGGCGCCGTCGCCGACGAGGCGGTGGAGATCGGCGCGCAGGCCGTCTGGTTCCAGCTGGGCGTGATCGACGAGGAGGCCTACGACCGCACCCGTGACGCCGGGCTGCTGATGGTCATGGACCGCTGCCCGGCGATCGAGATCCCCCGGCTGAGCTGACCCCGGCCGTACGGGCCGCCCCGGGAGCGGGGGCGGCCCATGGCACCGCCCTGCCGGCCCGTCCCGGGCCGCGCTACCGTCTCTTCATGATCATGACTCGTCCCGCTCACCCCGGGGACGCCGCCGAGATCGTGCGGCTGCGCAGGCTGATGTTCGCCGAGATGGACGGGGCCGACTCCCCCGGCGCGTGGGAACACGACGCCGTACGGATGGCCCGGCGGCAGCTGGCCGCCGAGGGGCCGGGGCTGGGCGCCTTCGTCGTCGACGGGGAGCCGGGCCCGGACGGGCCGCCGTACCTGGCCGCGTGCGCGGTGGGGCGGGTCGAGGAGCGGCTGCCCGCGCCGGGCCATCCCACCGGGCGGTTCGGGTTCGTCTTCACCGTGTGCACCGACCCCCGCGCCCGCGGCCGGGGGCTGGCCCGCGCGACCACCGAGGCGTTGCTGGACTGGTTCGCCGGGCAGGGCGTCACCCGCGTCGACCTCCACGCGACCCCGGACGCCGAGCGGCTCTACCGCGGTCTCGGCTTCGCCGAGCACTCCCTGGCGCTCTCCCTCGACGTGTCGCGGCGGCCCCGCCCCGCCTGACGGCCACCGGGCGGCGGGCCGTCACCGGGCGGGCGGCACCGCCACCACCATCGTCATCTCCACCGGCTCGGTGCCGTCGTTGCGGTAGGTGTGCGCGGTGTTCGCCTCGAACGTCGCGGAGGTGCCGGCGGGCACCTCGTGCTCCTCGCCGTCGACGACGAGCGTGAGCGTGCCGGACCGTACGGTCAGCATCTCGACCGTGCCGGACGGGTGGGGGTCCGACGCGCTGCTGTCGCCGGGGACGATGCGCCAGTCCCACAGCTCCAGCGGGCCGCGGACGTCGGTGCCGACGAGGAGCGAGGTGTGGCTGCCCGCCTCGGTGGACCACATCCGCACCACCTGCTCCCGGGGCACCAGCCGGACGTGGGTGCCCTGCTCGTAGTCGAGGAGTGTGGTGATGCTGACGCCCAGGGCGTCGGCGAGCTTGACCGTGGTGCCGACGCTGGGGTTCGTCCGCGCCTGCTCGATCTGGATGATCATGCCTCGGCTGACGCCCGAGCGGGCGGCCAGGGCGTCGAGGGTGAAGTGGCGCTCCGCGCGCCAGTGCTTGAGGTTGCGGGCGAGCGACTGCGTGAGCTGGTCGAGGTCCGTCACGTCGATCCGATCCGTCCCGTGCAAAATATTATTGATAAGAGTCGAGTATCTTGTACTACGGTGTCGTGGACTCCACCGTTCATCACACTGTACTGCGAGGTCTCCCCATGACACCGGTCTTCGCCCTGGCCACCAGCCTGATGTGGGGGCTGGCCGACTTCGGCGGCGGTCTGCTCACCCGGCGCATGCCCGCTCTGACCGTCGTCCTGGTCTCGCAGCTGCTGGCCGTGGGCGCGCTGGGCGCGATCGTTCTCGGCACCGGGGGCTGGTCCGAGGCCGGCCCCCAGCTCTGGTACGCGGTCGCCGCCGGCGTCGTGGGCCCCGCCGCCATGCTCGCCTTCTACCGCGCACTGGCCCTCGGCCCGATGGGCGTCGTCTCGCCGCTCGGCGCGCTCGGCGGCGTCGCCGTGCCCCTGGGTGTCGGCCTCGTCCTGGGCGAACGGCCCGGTCTGCTCCAGTTCGCGGGCATCGCGGTCGCGGTCGTCGGCGTGGTCCTCGCCAGCGGGCCGGGGCTGGGCGGGGCGCCGGTGCAGCGGCAGACGCTGGTCCTCACGCTGATCGCGGCGTTCGGCTTCGGTTCGGTCATGGCGCTGATAGCCGAGGCCTCGCACAACCTGACCGGGCTGTTCCTCGCACTGTTCGTCCAGCGCGTGTGCAACGTACTCGTCGGCGCCGGCGCGCTCTGGGCGGCCGCCCGCCGGGGCACCCCGGCCCTGCCCGAGGAGGGCTGGAGCGCGGTGCGTTCGGCGCTGCCGGCGCTGGCCTTCGTCGGTCTCGCGGATGTGGCCGCCAACGGCACGTACAGCATCGCCGCCAACAACGGACCGGTGACGGTGGCCGCCGTGCTCGCCTCGCTCTACCCCGTGGTCACCGCGCTGGCCGCGCGCGGCGTGCTGCGCGAGCGGCTGCGTACGGTCCAGGCGGCGGGCGCCGGCCTGGCCCTGGTCGGCACCGTGCTCCTCGCCACGGGCTGAGTCCGGCCACGGGACCGGTCCCGGCCCCGCGCCCGCCGCGGCCTACGCGTCAGCCGTCGAACGCCTCGCGGTGGTCGCGGGCCAGGCCCAGGTACATCTCGGCGTTGAGCCGGATGTGCTCCCGCTCCTCGGGGGTCAGCTGCCGCCGCACCTTGGCGGGCACCCCGGCGACCAGCGAGCCGGGCGGGACCTCCATCCCCTGCGGCACCAGCGCCTGGGCGGCGATCAGCGAACCGGCGCCGATCCGGGCGCCGCTGAGGACCGTCGACCCCATGCCGACCAGGACGTCGTCCCCGACCGTGCAGCCGTGCAGGACGACGTTGTGCCCGACGGTCACGCGCTCGCCGACGGTCACCGGGAAGCCGGGGTCGACGTGGACGGTGCAGTTGTCCTGGATGTTGCTGCCGGCGCCCAGGGTGATCGGCCCGCAGTCGGCGCGCAGCACCGCGTGGTACCAGACGCTCGACCCGGCGGCCAGGGTGACGTCGCCGACCACGACGGCCGTCGGCGCGGTGAAGGCCTCCGGATGGACGTCCGGGTTCTTGCCGCCCACACCCGCGATCAGCGCTCGTTCCGTCATCGCCCTCTCCTTCACCGTGTGCCACCGTCTCGGGGGCACGCTAACGGGCGGGGCCGGGGCGCGGCGGGCGCGTGGGGCCAAGATCACATGCGGGATGCACGCGGGGTCATGTACGTACGGCCCCCGGCGGACGCCGGGGGCCGTACGTGATCCGGAACGAGAAGCGCCGGCTAGTCCGCCACGACGGTCTCGGCCTCGGCGACGGGCTGTCCGGCCGCCGCCTCCTCGTCCTTGCGCGCGGCACCGGCCTTCTTGGCCTTGATCCGCATCACGACGAACGAGCCCAGCCCGAAGAGCAGGGCGGCGAGCAGGCCCAGCCAGGAGAACTTCTTCAGCCACTCCTCGGCGACCTTGCCCACGGAGTAGATGACCGCGACCGTACCGCCGGCCCAGACGATGCCGCCGAGGACGTTGGCGATCAGGAACTTCCAGTACGGCATCCGCAGCACGCCCGCCAGCGGGCCGGCGAAGATCCGCAGCAGCGCGATGAAGCGGCCGACGAAGACGGCCCACATGCCCCACTTCTGGAAGGACCGCTCGGCGGTGGCCACATGGTCCGGGCCGAAGTGCTTGGGGAACTTGCGGCCCAGCCACTCCAGCAGCGGCTTGCCGCCCTTGCGCCCGATCAGGTAGCCGATCGAGTCGCCCACGATCGCGCCCGCGATGGCGCAGGCGCCCAGCACGTACGGGTTGATGTGGTCCTGGGTGGCGGCGAGCAGCGTGGCACTGACGAGCACGATCTCGCCGGGAAGCGGGATGCCCAGGCTCTCCAGCCCGATGACCCCGCCCACCAGGAGGTAGACGGCGATCGCCGGTACTGTTTCGAGCCACTCCTGGATGTGCAACGCCGGTTCCTCCCCGGTTGAACGACCTGCTTCCCGCCGCGCGCCGCACGAGGACGCACATGGCGGGAAGCCTACTGGAGGTAAAGACACACGGAACGCCCCGCTGGTTGAGGGTGGGCGCCGATTCTTCGACCGGATGTTCGGCGGGGTGGGCGCCGGGAACGACGAAAGCCCCGTCGGTGACCGACGGGGCCGGGCCGGTGATCACCCGCCGCACCGGCGGGGTCCGCGGCTCAGGAGTTCGGGCGCAGGGTCCAGACGACGGTCATCTCGCCGGTCACCGCGCCGTCCTCGCGCGTGATCGAGATGTGCACCGGGAACTCGGGGCGCTCGCCGGCGTCCAGCTCGGCGATGACCTCGCCGGCCGGGCGGCCGAGCACGGCGGTGGCGGTGACCGGGCCCTTGGCGAGCTTCTTGTAGCCGATCTCGGCACGGACGGCCAGCGGAACGGCCCGGGAGAGCTCCGAGCCGAAGGCGGCGATGACGATCGCGCCACTGGCGGACTCGGCGAGCGTGAACATCGCTCCGGCGTGCGGGCCGCCGACGTGGTTGTGATAGTCGGGCTGGTCGGGGAGGTGGAGGACGGCCCGCTCGGCGGTGATCTCGCCGAAGGTCAGGTTGAGCGTGCGGACCATGGGCACGGTGGCCGCGAGGGCCTCGCCGATCGAGGGGAGGGTCTCAGACATGCGGTTAAGTTACCAGCCGGTAGTAACGGCGGGAAGGGGTCTGGATCACATCCCGCCGCGCACCCAATAAGGTGGGCGGCCATGTGGCCAGGACAGCAGTCGCCCGGGGGCGAGCAGAACCCGCAGGACCCGAACCGGAACCCGTACGCGCAGCCGGGCTATCCGCAGCGGCAACCCAACCCGTACCAGCAGCCGGGCGGCTACCAGCAGCCCCACGCCAACCCCTACGCCCAGCCGTCCGGCCCGCAGCCGGGGCAGCCCGGGCAGCCGGGGTCGACAGCGCAGTGGGCGGCCCCCGGTGCCCCCGGCGGGGCGCGGCCGCCGGGCGACGGCCGTAACAAGCGCACGACGGTGATCGCGATCAGCGCGGCGGTGGCCGTCGTCATCGCGGCCGGGGTCACCGGCGCCGTCGTCCTCACCGGCGACGACAAGAAGGACGACCCGAAGGCGGAGGCCAAGGAGAGCGCCGCGCCGTCGGTCTCCGCGCCCGCCTCGTCCTCGCCGGGCGGAGGCGGCGAGGACAACCCGCGGGCGGGCGGCGGCGACGCCAAGCCCGTCATCAGCGGCTGGAAGGTGGTCACGAACCCCAAGCGGCACGTCGTCTTCGACGTTCCCGCGGACTGGAAGGTGGCGGCCACCGGCACCGGCGTGATCGTCCCGGACCTCACCGGCGAGGACAAGGACGGCATGGCCGAGGCCATGTCCTCCCCCGCCTACTTCCAGGAGACGCGCTGCACCTCCAAGAGCGACAAGGGCATCGAGCTCAACCACGAGGGCGGCATCACCGGCGCCAAGGGCGCCCAGGGCGCGAAGTCCCTCCAGGAGGCCGCCCGCAACGCCGCCGCCAGCTGGGCCTGGTCGATGTTCGACCAGAAGAAGCGGGGCCACCTCAACATCGGCGAGGCCTCCGCGTTCACGAGCGACCACGGCATCACCGGCTACAGCGCCATGACCACGGCGACCGACGTCCCCAAGGACACCAAGTGCGCCTCGGACGGCAAGGCGTACGCCGTGGCCTACAAGGACACCACGGGCGACCTCAACACCTGGATCTTCGCGGGCGTCAAGGACGAGAAGGAAGAGGTGCCCGAGGACACCATCAAGAAGATCATGAGCACGCTCCGGCCGCTGAAGGACTCCTGACGCGGAGAGGCCGGTGGGGCGACCGGTTCCGGTTCCGCCCCGCCGCTCCGGTCAGCCGATGCCGAAGGAGCCGCCCGGCGGCTCCGGCGACCCCACCGCGTCCGCGTCGGTGACGGGCACCGCGCCCGCCGCGAACCGCTCCAGCGCCGCCCCGTCCTCGACGCGGGCCGGGAAGGCGTCGGCGGCCGCCCGGCGGGCCAGCGCGGCCACGGGCAGCTCGGTGTGCGCCGCCACCAGGACGGCGTTGCCGAAGCGGCGGCCCCGCAGCATCGGGGCCTCCGCGATCAGGCACAGGTGCGCGAAGACGGCCGCGTACGTGGCCACCTGCGACCGCAGGAAGTCGAAGGGCGCGCCGTCGGCGAGGTTGGCGACGTAGCGGCCGCCGGGGCGCAGCACGCGCGCGGCCGTGCGGGCGTACTCGGCGGAGGTCAGGTGCGCGGGCACCCGGGAGCCGCCGAAGACGTCGGCGACGATCACATCGGCGGAGGCGTCGGGAGCGGCCTCCAGCGCGGCCCGCGCGTCGTCCGCGCGCACCTCGACGTCCACCCCGTCGGCGAGCGGGAGGTGCTCGGCGACCAGGGCGATCAGGCCGCGGTCCGCCTCGACGACGCGCTGGCGCGAGCCGGGCCGGGTGGCGGCCACGTAGCGGGGCAGGGTGAGGGCCCCGCCGCCGAGGTGCAGCACGTCGAGGGGTTCGCCCGGCCCGGCGGCGGTGTCCAGCACGTGCGCGAGGCGGCGCGCGTACTCGAATTCGAGGTGGGTGGGGTCGTCGAGGTCGACGTACGACTGCGGCGCGCCGTTCACCGTCAGCAGCCAGGCCCGCGGCCGGTCCACATCGGGCATCAGCTTGGCGGTGCCCCAGTCCACGTCACGGCTCACGGGTATCGGTTCGTCCACCCCTCCATTGTCGGGGATGCGATGAGGTCGCGGTGCTCCCGGCGCTCCCGGCGCTCCCGGCGCTCCCGGTGCTCCTGGTGCCTCCGGTGCTCCCGGTGCCGGCTACGGCGGCTCGGCGTCGGCGGCGCGCTGCGCCCGGCCTATGCGGAACCCGTCCATCCAGGTCAGTGTCATGTGGCGGATCACCATCCGCAGCTGCTGGGCGGTGAGCACCTTCTCCAGATGTCCTTGCCTCAGCGCGAGCCTCGCCCGGCGCTCCGCCGCCACGAACAAGGCCATCTGTTGTGTGCTGGCGAACGCCCCTTCCTTTTCCTTCGGTTCGTCCATGCCGGCAACCCTAGGACGGGCCAGGTCCGGGGGCATCCGAGTTTCGCCCGGTCCGGCCACGAGGCGGTCGTGACCGCCACCGGACCGACGGCGGATGACCATCGGGTGACCGTTCGTCTCCGGTTCCGTACCGTCTCGCGGACTCCTCGGCCGCCGGCCGCCGGTGTCGGTTACGCTCCTTCGATGCTCGACACCGCCGCCCCCTCACCGGGTCTGTCCGCGCGCTGCGCACGGGTGCTGCTGTCCCCGTGGTCGCGCCTGGGGCTGCTCGTCACGCTGCTCGCCGGGGCCGTGGCGGGCGTACTGGTGTGCCGCCCGGAGCGGCTGCTGGCGGGCGGCTGGCCGCCGCATCTGTCCGGGCCCGCCGCCGTCGTGCTGTTCGCCGTGGCGTACGGGTTGTGCACCGCGGCCTTCGTACCGCGGCCCGTGCTGAACATCGCCGCCGGCGCCCTCTTCGGCACCCCGCTGGGTACGGGCGCCGCGGTCGTCGGCACGGTGCTCGGGTCGGCGGCCTCGTTCGGCCTGGGGCGGCTCCTGGGGCAGGACGCGCTGCGGCCGCTGCTGCGCGGCCGCTGGCTGAAGGCGGCCGACCGGCAGCTCAGCCGGCACGGCTTCCGCTCGATGCTGGCGATCAGGCTCTTCCCCGGGGTGCCGTTCGCCGCGGCGAACTACTGCGCCGCGGTCTCCCGGATGACGTGGCCGGCCTTCCTGCTGGCGACGGGGGTGGGGGTCGTCCCCAACACCGCGGCCTACGTGGTCGCGGGCAGCCACGCGGCCTCGCCGACCTCACCGCAGTTCCTGGCGGCCATGGCGTTCATCGCGCTCACCGGCCTCGCGGCCGTCGTGGTGGTCTGGCGCCGGCGGGCCCGCGGGCGGACGCCGCGGCGCACGGAGGCGTAGGGCCTGTCCGGTGCGGGCGTGGACGCCGGAAGCGCGGGGGCTGACGGAAGCGCGGACGCGGACGGCGGAAGCCGGGCCACCGGTGCCGGACGGTCCCCCGCGCCGCCCGGCACCGGCGGCCCGGCTTCTCGCGGGCACACCCGTCGACAGCCCTGCCCGCGGCAGGACATCCGGCTGCCCCCCGAGTATATTGGCTCGCAGCCAGTCAACGCAGGAGTACGGTCATGTCCCCCCGCAGCGCGGCGGTCAACGAGGAGTTGCGCCGCAAGTCCCGAGAGCGCCTCTTGCAGGCCACCGTCGATCTGATCGACGAGCACGGTTACGAGGCCACGACGCTCGCGGACATCGCGGACCGGGCCGGCGCGGCGCGCGGGCTCGTCTCGTACTACTTCCCCGGCAAGCGGCAGTTGCTGCAGTCCGCCGTGCACCGGCTGATGCACCGCGAGCTCGCGGCGGGGCTGGAGCGGGAACCGTGCGTACCGGACGGGCGCGAGCGGATGGCCCGCGCCATCGACGCCGTGCTCGGACTCGCCCGTGACCGGCCGCGCCTGATGCGCACCCACATGGCCGGAATCCTGACCGAGGAGGGCTTCATCCAGTGCCCCGAGCAGCAGCGCCTGGCGTTCCTGCTGCGGGACACGGTGGCCCGCTACGGCTCCCCCGACCCGGACACCGACTACCGCCTGCTGCGTGCCCTGCTGATGGGGGCGGTCGTGGCGATCCTGCTGCCGGGCGCGCCGATGCCGGCCGAGCGGCTGCGGGCCGAGCTGTTCCAGCGCTACGGGCTCGAGTGGGGCCTGGGCGTGCCGCCCGGGGAACGGCCGCCGGCGGAGGGCTGGGCCTGAGCCCGCGGCCCTGACGCGGCCGAAACGTTCCGCCTGCCGTTCTCCCGTCCCCCATGGGATCCTGGAGTCCCTCGGGACCACGCGGGAACGGGAGCGTGCGGAAGGAGCCCTCCGTGCTTCGTGTCGCAGTCGTCGGATCGGGACCGAGCGGCGTCTACACCGCCCAGGCCCTGCTGGAGCAGCGCGACGTCCCCGCGGTGACGGTGGACGTGCTGGACCGGCTGCCCTGCCCGTACGGTCTCGTGCGCTACGGCGTCGCCCCCGACCACGAGAAGATCAAGTCCCTCCAGCGGAACCTGCGCGTGGCCCTGGAACGGCCGGGCGTGCGCTTCCTCGGCAATGTGATGGTCGGGGACGGGCCCGGCGCCCTGCCCGCCCGGCTGCTGCCGGAGCTCTACCACGCGGTGGTCTACTGCGTGGGCGCGGCCACCGACCGGCGGCTGGGCATCCCCGGCGAGGACCTGCCCGGGAGCTTCTCCGCGACCGAGTTCGTCTCCTGGTACAGCGCCCATCCGGACGCGGCGCCCGGCGGGTTCGTGCTCGCGGCCCGCTCGGCCGTGGTCATCGGGGTCGGCAACGTGGCGGTCGACGTGGCCCGGGTGCTGGCCCGCGGAGCGGACGAGCTCCGGCACACGGACGTGCCGGACGCGGCGCTGACGGCACTCGCCGACAGCCGGGTGACGGACATCCACATGGTGGGGCGGCGCGGCCCGGCGCAGGCGAAGTTCACCACGAAGGAGCTGCGCGAACTCGGCGCGCTGCCGGGCGCCCGGCCGGTCGTGACGGCCGACGAGGCCGCCCTGGACCCGGCGTGGACGGACCCCTCCGGGCTGCCGGCCGCGGCCCGGCGCAACGTGGAGGTGCTGCGCGAGTGGGCCGGAACCCCGCCCGCCGGGCGCGGGCGGCACATCCGGATGCGGTTCTTCCTACGGCCGGTGGCGCTGCTGGGCGACGACGCGGTGCGTGCCGTGCGCTTCGAACGGACGGCCGTCGACGAGCGGGGCGCGGTGACGGGAACGGGCCGGTTCGAGGAGATCGAGACACAGCTGGTGCTCCGGTCCGTCGGCTACCGCGGAGTGCCCATCCCCGGCCTGCCGTTCGACCCCGAGCGGGGGACCGTACCGCACGAGCGGGGACGGGTGCTCCGGGACGGCACGCCGTCGCCGGGCGAGTACGTCGCGGGGTGGATCAAGCGCGGCCCGACGGGCGTGATCGGCACCAACCGTCCGTGCGCGAAGGAGACGGTGACCTCCCTGCTCGCCGACGCCCGGGCCCTGCTGGCCCGCGGCGTCCCGGAGGACCCGCGGACGGCCCTGCGGGCGGCCGGGGTGGAGCCGGTGGAATGGCCGGGCTGGCTGGGCATCGAGGCGGCGGAAGCGGCCCTGGGCGCCCGACTGGGCCGCGGCACGGTGAAGATCCCGGACTGGGCGGGACTGCTGGCGGCGGCTAGGGGGCGGGCCGGGTAGGGCCGGTCTCTTCGCGGTCCCTGAGCGCCCAGGGACCGATGACGAGCCGGCGGCGGAGGCCACCGGCTCGTCCGGGGTGTACACGGTCACGGTGGCCTCGCCGCCATCGAGGACGCCGCGAGGCCACCCGGCCCCGCCGCACACGCCGACGGGGCCGGCCACCGTCTCAGCTCCCGTTCGGCGCCACCTGCCCCAGGAAGTCCAGCAGTGCCGCGTTGACCTCCTCCGGGCGTTCCTGCTGGGTCCAGTGGCCGCAGCCGGGGAGGGTGATGCTGGCGTGGAGTTTGGGAGTGGTGAGTTTCTGGGCGGCCAGGAGTTCGTCGATGCCGGGGAAGGAGCGGACCAGGTCGCGGTCGCCGGCGACGAACAGGGCCGGGACGTCGATGACGCGGTCGGCGAAGGGGGCGAGGAGTTCCCAGTTGCGGTCGATGTTGCGGTACCAGTTGAGGCCGCCGGTGAAGGCGCGTTCGCCGTGTTCGTCGAACTCGCGGACGAACGCGTGGATGTCGTCCTCGGAGAGCCAGGCGGGCAGCCGGTCCGGCTCCGGCATCGTGTCGAGGAGGCTGACGCCCTCGGGGACGACCCACGGGCGGGGCGGGGCGGTGGTGGGGCTGTCGCCGGAGGCGCTGAACAGGATGCGGCGGAAGGTGGCCGTCGGGTCCTGCGCCAACTCGGCGTCGGCGACCCCCGCTTCCTGGAAATAGATCTGGTAGAAGCCGTCGCCGAGGATCTCCCGCAGGCCGGGCAGCGGGGGGACCGGGCCGCGCGGGATGTGCGGGACGCTCAGGCCGGCGACGCCGCGGACGACGTCGGGGCGCAGCAGGGCCGTCGTCCAGGCGACGGGGGCGCCCCAGTCGTGGCCGACGACGACGGCGCTCTCCTCGCCGAGGGCGTGGATGAGGCCGACGACATCGCCGGTGAGGTGCATCAGGCTGTAGGCGCCGGGGTCCTCCGGCTGCTCGCTGCGGGCGTAGCCGCGCTGGTCGGGCGCCACCACGCGGTAGCCGGCGGCGGCGAGCGGCCCGAACTGGTGGCGCCAGGAGTACCAGCATTCCGGGAATCCGTGGAGGAGCACGACCAGGGGTCCGCTCCCCTGTTCGGCGATGTGCAGCCGCACGCCGTTCACCTCGACGTAGCCGTGCTCGACCGCGCTGGTCGTCTGTCCGCTGGTCACGTGTCCTCCTGACGTCGCCCTGCGGGCCCGGTGCGTACGACCGTCAACGAGCCGCGCGGGCCCCATTGTTCCTGACTCCGGACGCGGATCGTGTGACGGGTCCGTGGCGGGATTTCCCCGGCCATGATCGACGAATCGCGTCCGGCCTGGGAGAGTAGTTGTATGACTCAGCGGGATGCGCGGGACGGTGGTGGACGCGAGGAGCTGGTGCGCCGCGTCAAGGACGAGGCGGTGCTGCGGCTCGCCCGGCGGCGGGACGTCGATCTGGATCTCGCGGCGGTGGCCGCGGCCGCCGGGCGGGAACCCGGGGCCGTGCGCGAGGCGTTCGCCGACGAGGAGGCGCTGCTGACGGCGCTGATCCTCGACGCCTACACCGCGATGAGCGACAGCGCGGAGGCCGCGGCGGCCGCCGCCGCGGACGGTGGGCCGCTGGAGCGGTGGGTCGCGGTGTGCTCGGGCGTACGGAGCTGGGCGCTGGCCCACCCGGACGAGTACGCGCTGATCTGGGGCCAGCCGGTGCCGGGTTACAGCGCTCCCCCGGAGACGATGGCGGCCGGCGCGCGTACGGTGCTGGCGCTCGTCGCGATCCTTCACGAGGCACGGAAGGAGGGCGTGCTGGCGGAGGGGCCCGCCGACGAGCCGATGGCCGAGGGCATGCGCCGCAGCGTGGAGGCCCTCGCCGCCGGGCTGCTGAACGGCTTGTCCTCCTTCACGATCGCCCGCATGCTGGTCGTCTGGACACAGTTGCACGGGATGGTCGGTTTCGAGGTGAACGGGCACATCGCGGGGGTCGCGGCGGATCCCGCCGCCTTCTTCGAGCACGCGGCCGCGTCCATGGGCGAGTTCGTCGGGCTGCCCCGCCGGGGCGGTCCGCCCCGCTGAGTCGGACCCGTCCGGCGGCCCGCACCGCACCGCTGACGGCCCCTGTCCACGGGCCGTCAGGGTCATGTCAGCATGGTCGCGCATAGTCGGCGTCACAACGGTTTTCTCATGAGGGAGACATGTGATGCTCGCAGCCGAACAGACCGTCCTGGACTGGCCGTTTCCGCGGACGGCCACGGGCTGCCCGGCCACGGTGCTCGCCGAACTGCGTGAGGGTCCGCCGTGCGCGGTCCGGCTTCCGGCCGGTACCGCCGAATCCCGGCGGGCCTGGCTCGTAACCAAGCACGCTGACGTCCAGCAGGCCCTCAAGGACCCCCGGCTGAGCGCCGACGAACTCCTTCCCGGCGCCCCGGTGCGCATCCAGGTGCCGCCCGGCCAGCGGCCCAGCTCCTTCCTCCGGATGGACGACCCCGAGCACTCCCGGCTCCGGGGCATGATCGCCACGGAGTTCACCGCGCGGCGGGTGCGGAACCTGCGCCCGGCGGTCGAGCGGCTGGTCGAGGACCTCCTCGACGACTTCTCGGACCGCCCGCGCCCGTCCGACCTCCACCACGCGTTCTCCCGGAAGCTGCCGACGCTGGTCATCGCCCGGCTGCTGGGCGTGCCGGACGAGGACTCCCCCTACTTCATCGAGAAGACCCAGGTCACCATCTCCCAGGGCGACCCCGAACGTTCGTTCGCCGCCTACCAGGACATGACGCGCTATCTGGGCGAGCTGGCGGAGCGCAAGCTGACCGAGCCGCAGGACGACCTGATGACCCGGCTGGCCACCCGGTACCTGGCGCCCGGCGAGATCGACCTCGACGAGCTCGTGGGCATCGCGCGGCTCGTCCTGGTCGCCGGCCACGAGACCACCACCAACCAGATCGCGCTGAACATCCTGAGCATCCTCCGGGACGACGCGCTGCGCGCGAAGGTGCTGGCCGACGACGGCGCCCGCATCCCGCGGTTCATCGAGGAGTCGATGCGCTACTGGTCGATCTCCCAGGACGCCATCGTCCGCCTGGCGGTCGAGGACGTCGAGATCGGCGGCGTGACCTTCCACCAGGGCGACGCGGTGGTCATCTCGATCCCGGCGGCCAACCACGACCCCTCGGTCTTCCCCGACCCGGACCGCCTGGACGTCGACCGCGACACCAGCCGGCATCTCCAGTGGGGCAACGGACCGCACTTCTGCCAGGGCGCTCCCCTGGCCCGCCTGGAGATGGACCTCGCCCTGCGCGGTCTCTTCCGGCGCTTCCCCGATCTGCGGCTGGCCACGGACGACCCCGACAGCCTCTTCCGGATCGGCACGGTGTTCCACGGCGTCACCGCCCTTCCCGTCACCTGGTGACCTCCGGCACCGTCCCGGACCTCCCCGCGGCGGCCGCACGGCGCGCCACGGGACCCATGAATCCCCCCGGTAGAAACCGAGCAGGAGTAACAGCGGATGAGCGCTGACACGCGTACGCACCCGGCCGGGACCGACGTGGCGCCGGCCACGGCGCCGGCCGCCGCCGCACCGGCCGCGAGCCCCTCGTGGGGGGCGCTCGCGGTGGTGATGGTGGGCACCTTCATCACGGTCCTCGACTACTTCATCTCCAACGTCGCCGTCCCCTCCATCCAGAAGGACCTCGGGGCCACCTCGGCACAGGGCCAGATGATGATCGTCGGCTATGGCGTGGCCTTCACCGCCGGCATGATCACCGGCGGCAAGATCGGCGACCTCTACGGCCGCCGCCGCATGTTCACGCTGGGGCTGGCGCTGTTCACCCTGGCCTCGGCGGGCTGCGGACTCGCCCCGTCCGCCGAGAGCCTGATCGCCCTGCGCGTCCTCCAGGGCGCCGCCGCGGCGCTGATGGTCCCGCAGGTGCTGGGCATCATCGGCTCGGTCTACGACGGGCCCAGCCGGGGCAAGGCGTTCACCGTCTACGGTCTGGTGGTCGGTCAGGCGGCCGTGTTCGGCCAGGTCATCGGCGGTGTGCTGATCACCGCCGACGTGGCGGGCCTGGACTGGCGGTCGATCTTCCTCATCAACGTGCCGGTCGGCCTGGTCGCCCTGGTCTTCGCCGGCCGGGTGATCCCGGAGTCCCGCGGGGCGGACGGGGCGCGCCTGGACGGCCTGGGCGCGCTGCTCACCACGGCGTCCCTGGTGCTGGTGGTGTACGCGCTGACGCAGGGGCGCGAGGAGGGCTGGCCCACCTGGAGCCTGCTGAGCCTGGGCGCCGGTGTCGTGCTGTTCGCGCTGGCCGTGGCCCACTTCCGGCGGCGGGGCGCGCGGGGCCGCAGCCCGCTGATCGACCTCACGCTGTTCCGGGTGCGCAGCTTCTCCGTCGGACTGTCCGCGACGCTGGCGTACTTCCTGGCCATGGGCTCGTTCTTCTACCTGCTCGCGCTGTACCTCCAGCAGGGCCGGGGGCTGTCGCCGATGGAGTCCGGGCTGCTGTTCTTCGCGCTCGGCGCGGGCTTCTTCGGCTCGTCCGTCGCGCTGTCGCCCCGGATCGGCGCCCGGGTGGGGCAGCAGCTGCCGGCGGTGGGCACGCTGACGCTGGCCGTCGGCTATGTGCTGGTGGGCGTCACGGTCGCGGAGTCGGGCGAGAGCGCGTCCGTGCTCTGGCTGATCCCCTCGCTGGTGATCTCCGGAGCGGGCATGGGGATGACGACCGGCCCGCTGACCAACACCGTGCTGTCGGGCATCGACCCGGAGCACGCGGCCTCGGCCTCCGGCGCGCTCAACACGGCGCAGGAGGGCGGCGCGGCCATCGGCGTCTCCCTCGCGGGCACCGTCTTCTTCCCCGCGCTCGGCGCCGGCCTGCCCGGCGACTACCCGCACGCCTTCGACATCGCCCTGATCCCGCTGGTGGCCTTCTGCCTGACGTCCGCCGCCCTGATGCAGCTGCTGCGCCGCCGCGCCGCACGCTGACCCGGGGGGGGGGGGGCGGGGCGCGCCCTCCCCCCCCCCCCCCCCCCCCCCCCCCCCCCCCCCCCACACAACCCCCCCCCCCCCCCCCCCCCCCCCCCAAACCACCCCCCCCCCCCCCCCCTCCGCCCCCCCCCCAGCCCATTAGCCCTCCCCCTCCCCCACCCCCC
>NZ_JBWKFM010000009.1:100835-245995 GCF_056434285.1 Streptomyces sp. NPDC044063 | reverse complement strand
CCCCCCCCCCCCCCCCCCCCCCCCCCCCCCCCCCCCCCCCCCCCCCCCCCCCCCCCCCCCCCCCCCCCCCCCCCCCCCCCCCCCCCCCCGGCCCCGGTTCACCCGATCAGGCGGCGCCCTGACGCATCCGCAGGAGCGAGGCCACCAGCCGGTCCACGTCGTCCGTGGTGTTGTAGAGCGCGAGCGACGCCCTGGCCGCGGCCTCCACGCCGTAGTGGCGCAGGGAGGGCTGGGCGCAGTGGTGGCCGGCCCGCACGGCGATGCCGTCCCCGTCGAGGTGACGGGCGATGTCCGCCGGGTCCGTGCCCGCGAGGGTGAAGGTCAGCACCGCGATCTTCCCCGGGGCCGAGCCCAGGATCTCCAGCCCCGGCACCTCGCCCAGCGCGCGCTCGGCGTAGCCCAGCAGCGCGTGCTCGTAGGCGGCGACGGCCTCCCGGTCGAAGCCGGTGAGCCAGTCGATGGCCGCGAGCAGCCCGGCGACACCGCCGATGTGGCCGGTCCCGGCCTCGAAGCGGTGCGGCACGGGCGCGTAGGTGCTGCCCGTGAAGTCGACCTGGTCGATCATGTTGCCGCCGCCCTGCCAGGGCGGCATGGACTCCAGCAGCTCCGGCCTGCCGTACAGCGCGCCGATGCCCGTGGGCGCGAACAGCTTGTGCCCGGAGAAGACGTAGAAGTCCGCGCCCAGCTCCCGTACGTCGACGGGGAAGTGCGCCACCGCCTGCGCGCCGTCCACCAGCACCTTGGCGCCGTAGCGGTGGGCGAGCGCCGTCATCTCCCGCACCGGCGGTACGGTGCCCAGCACGTTCGACGCCTGGCTGACGGCGACGAGCTGGGTGCGGTGGGAGAGCAGGCCGGCGAAGGCCTCCTGGTCGATGCTGCCGTCCGGGAGCAGCGGGACGGGCACCAGCCGCGCCCGCTTCTCCTTGGCCAGCAGCTGCCAGGGGACGATGTTCGAGTGGTGCTCCAGACGGGGCACCAGGATCTCGTCGCCGGGGCCGATCGCGGCGCGTCCCCAGGTCTGCGCGACGAGGTTGATCGCCTCCGTGGTGCCCCGGGTGAAGACGATCGCGTCCGGCGATTCCGCGCCGAGGAAACGGGCGACGGCCGCGCGGCCCGCCTCGTAGGTCTCCGTGGCCTCGCGCGCCATGGAGTGGGCGCCGCGGTGGATGTTGGAGTTGCCGGCGCTGTAGTAGCTGCCCAGCGCCTCGATGACCTGGCGCGGCTTCTGGGTCGTGGCGCCGTTGTCGAGCCAGACCAGAGGGTGGCCGTTGACCGTGCGGTGGAGGACGGGGACGTCCCGGCGGGCGGCCTCGGGGTCGAAGCCGGCGCCGGCGCGCGGCGTCGCGGGGGTCTTCGGCGGGGGAGAGGCCGACGGGGCCGGGATCGCCGCGCCGAAGGCGTCGTAGCCGAAGGCGTCGTACGCCCGAACGTCAGGAATAGTCATGGTACTTGGACACCTCGACGTTCTCCAGGACGGCGAGGGCGTCCTCCACCAGCACCGCCGCGTTGAAGTACGCGGTGAGCAGGTACGAGGTGATGGCCTTCTTGTCGGTGCCCATGTTCCGCATGGACAGGCCCGGCTCGACCTCGTCCGGCACGGAGGCCGGGCGCAGGCCGATGACGCCCTGCTCGGCCTCGCCGGTGCGCATCAGCAGGACGCTGGTGGTCCCGGCGGCCCCGGGGCCGGAGAACGGCACCTTGTCGGAGGGCAGCAGCGGTACGCCGCGCCAGGTCAGCAGCGGGCTGCCGAAGCGGGTGTCGATCACCGGCGGCACGCCCCGGCGGGTGCACTCGCGGCCGAAGGCGGCGATGGTCCGCGGGTGGGCGACGAAGTAGCCGGGCCGCTTCCACACCCGGGACAGCAGCTCGTCCATGTCGTCGGGGGTGGGCGCGCCGGTACGGGTCTGGACGCGCTGACCGGGGGCGACATTGTGGAGCAGGCCGAACTCGGGGTGGTTGAGGACCAGCGACTCCTGGCGCTCGCGCAGCGCCTCGATGGTCAGGCCGGCCTGGACCTTCGTCTGGTCCATGGGGGCGCTGTAGAGGTCGGAGACCCGGGTGTGCACGCGCAGCACGGTCTGGGCGAGGCTCATGTGGTACTCGCGCGGCGTGTCCTCGTACTCGACGTATGTGCCCGGGAGTTCGACCTCGCCGGTGTGACCGCCGGCCAGGGCCACCGGCACCTCGGCGCCGGGTACCGGCCCCCGGCCCGCGATGTGGGCGTCGAGGGCGGCGCGCAGCGACGCGTCCCGGGCGGCGATCGCGTCGAGGGCACCGAGCTCCACGGTGAGGGCGACACCGGAGGTGAGCGCCTTGACGCGGAACGGCAAGGGCTGACATCGGGTCCACGCGCCCAGGTCGAAGAACTGGCCGTCGCCGATGACCTCCAGGAGCGCGTCCTGGCCGTAGGGGCCGGTCGTCCGCTTCTCCGCGCGGCCGGTGGCGATCACCCAGAGCCGGTCGCAGGCGGCGCCCTCCTCGGCGAGGACCTGGCCGGGCTCGAAGGACACCTCGGTGAAGGCGCCCGCGAGTTCGGTGAGGAGCTCCTCCTCGGCGCCTCTGAGGAACGGCAGTTCCCGTAGGTCCTCGGGGACGACGCGGTGGGTGCCGCCGTCGCCGAAGCAGCTGATCCGGTCGTCGCCGAGGATGAACGAGCGGCGCCGGTTGACGCGGTAGACACCGGACTCGACGTCGACCCAGGGCAGGGCCCGCAGCAGGTAGCGGGGCGTGATGCCGCGCATCTGCGGGGTGGTCTTGGTGGTCGTGGCCAACTGCCGTGCGGCGTCGGGCGCGAGACTGAGGCGATCGTTCACGGCGTCCTCCTCGGTAGGGCCGCGGGATGGTCCCGCGGTCGATGACCGATCGTCCGTTCGGTCGGGACGCGGGACAAGGGTCGTACGCCGGACAGGCGTCCGGAAACGATCGCCCCGGGACCGGCGGGGCGGCCGGCCGCGGTGCCGCCACCGCCGGGGACGGGCCGGCCGGCCGGCGGGAGACGGCCGGAACCGGTCGGCGGGGGGCCGATCCACGCGCCCCGGCGGGCCGCGCGGCGGTCCAAAGACGGCGCGAAGCGCTCTTCCGTCGGCCAGCACCGGCACCGGCGCCGTCCGCGCGACCCGGCTCCGGTCCGCCGCCGACCGCGCTGACCGCGCTGACCGCGCCGACCGCGCCGACCGCGCCGGGCGGGGCGGCGGTGTGCGCCGGGGTCCGGGCCGGGGGACCATCGGCGTATGGATCAGGAACACCCCCTTCGCCTCGCCCAGCGGCCCGAGGCCGACGCGCTGCTCTCCCGGAGCCCGCTGGCCGCTCTCGTCGGGATGCTGCTGGATCAGCAGATCCCCATGGAATGGGCGTTCACCGGCCCGTACACCCTCGTCGAGCGGCTCGGCGGGGACGACCTGGACGCCCATGAGATCGCGGCGTACGACCCCGAGGCGTTCACGGAGCTGTGCGCCCGCAAGCCGGCGGTGCACCGTTATCCGGGCTCCATGGCCGGGCGGATCCAGAAGCTGTGCCAGTACCTGGTCGAGCACTACGACGGCGAGGCGAGCGCGGTCTGGCGCGACGCGGCCGACGGCGCGGAGCTGCTGAAGCGCCTCGTGGCGCTGCCCGGCTTCGGCCGGCAGAAGGCGCAGATCTTCCTGGCGCTGCTGGGCAAGCGGCTCGGGGTGCGGCCCGCCGGGTGGCGGGAGGCCGCGGGGGCGTACGGCGAGGAGGGCTCGTACCGCTCGGTGGCCGACATCACCGGTCCCGGGTCCCTGGAGAAGGTCCGTGCCTTCAAGCAGGAGGCGAAGCGCGCGGCGAAGGCCGCGAAAGCCGCCGAAGCCGACTGAAGCCGACTGAAGCCAGCTGAAGCCGACTGAAGTATCCGATAAGCGCTGAAGTCGGCGCGTCGCGGGGACCGGGACGGGCACCCGCCGGGACACTGTCCCCCATGACCAGCGCCAAAGCTTTCCTCCGGGGTGGTCCGGACGAGCTGCCCCAGCGGATCGTCCCGATCACTCCGCCCGGCAATGAGCTGAAGATCAAGTTCAGGGGCGGCTACGAGCACTTCAAGGCCACCCCCCGGCACGAGGACACGGTCGAGGGCCGGCTGCCCGTCTACGAGTGGTGGGAGCGCACCGAGATCGCCGAATAGCCCGGTGGCGGGCCCGGGGAGGGTGGATTCCGGGCCCGCGGCAGGGGGGTCGTCGCACATGGGTGCCATGTGTCACTCCCGGTATGCGGCTGATTGTCGCCTTCGCACTCCCGCGCCATGGCTGCGCTCGGAGCCACCGGCCCGGTAGGCTTTCCGTGTGATCTTCAAGCGCATCGGAAACGGGCGGCCGTACCCCGACCACGGCCGGGAAAGCACCCGCCAGTGGGCGGATGTTGCCCCTCGCCCGGTACGCCTGGACCAGTTGGTGACCACCAAGCAGCAGCTCGACCTCGAGACGCTGCTCGCGGAGGACTCGACGTTCTACGGCGACCTGTTCGCCCACGTCGTGAAGTGGCGGGGCGACCTCTATCTGGAGGACGGGCTGCACCGCGCCGTGCGCGCCGCCCTCCAGCAGCGCCAGGTGCTCCACGCCCGCGTCCTCGAACTCGACTGACCGGCGACCGGCCGGCATCGAGCAGCGACCGGCCGGCGACCGGCCGGTGATCGAGCGGCGACCGGCCGGTGATCGAGCGGCGATCGACCGGTCGTCCGCGCGGCTATTGACCCTTTTGGGTTGGCGTCCGCGCAACCCATTGATCATCTAGTAGGCAGCGGGTCCCCCCGGCACTACGCTGCGCCCATGAGCATGCTCACGCCTCCCGGCATGGGTGGTAAGTACCGCATTACGGGCAATCGCTACCCGCACATGCGCCGCCCCCGGAACCGCCGCAGGATCGTGCTCGGCGTGGTGGCCGCGACGGCCGTCCTCGGGCTGGCCGGTTGGGGGACGCTCCAGCTCGTCGACGTCTTCTCCGGTGGCCGGTCGGAACGGACCGAAGCGGCCTCGCAGCAGCGGAAGGGCGCCGGGGACTGCAAGGGCGCCCCGGGCGCCCGCGCGCCCGGCCGCCGGGCCCCCGCCGAGCTGCCCAAGCCCGGCGACATCACCGTCAACGTCTACAACGCCACCCCGCGCGGCGGACTCGCCAAGATCACCGCCGATGAGCTGGAACGCCGCGGCTTCCGCATCGGCCGGGTGGACAACGCCGACACCACCTACGACAAGAAGGTCGGCGGCACGGGGCTGCTGCTGGGGCCCCAGGCGGCCGTGGACGGCGCGCTGAAGGTGCTCGCCACCCAGCTCGCCGGCGCCGAGATCAAGGGCGACCAGCGGGAGGGCCAGGACGTGGACCTCGTCCTCGGCGACAAGTACACCGCGCTGGCGGGCAAGGAGGAGGCCGACAAGGCGCTGGCCGCGCTCACGCGGCCGCCGCAGCCGTCTCCGCGGCCGTCCGCCTCGCAGTGCTGAGCGCGCCGCCGGAAGGCCGGTGAGTCGACCGCGGGCGCGGTGGTGGCCGGTCGCGCGGTTCGCCGCGTCCCTGTGCGGCGGCGCCGGCAGGCCCTCAGGGGGCCCGCCGGCGCCGGTCATGAAGGGGAAGGCCCCGCGGGTCAGCCCGCGGTGCCGTACATCCGGTCGCCGGCGTCGCCGAGGCCCGGGACGATGTAGCCGTGCTCGTTGAGGCGCTCGTCGACCGAGGCCGTCACGACGGTCACCGGCGCGCCCTCGAGCTCGCGCTCCATGACCTCGACGCCCTCCGGCGCGGCCAGCAGGCACAGCGCGGTCACGTCGTCGGCACCGCGGGCGATCAGCTCGTTGATCGCCGCGACCAGGGTGCCGCCGGTGGCGAGCATCGGGTCCAGGACGTAGACCTGGCGGCCGGAGAGGTCGTCCGGCATGCGGGTCGCGTAGGTCTCCGCCTTGAGGGTCTCCTCGTTGCGGATCATGCCCAGGAAGCCGACCTCGGCCGTGGGCAGCAGCCGGACCATGCCGTCGAGCATGCCCAGACCGGCCCGGAGGATCGGCACCACGAGCGGGCGCGGGTGCGAGAGCCGGACGCCCGTGGTCCGGGTGACCGGGGTCTCGATGCTGACCTGCTCGGTACGCACGTCGCGCGTGGCCTCGTAGGCGAGCAGGGTGACCAGCTCGTCGCAGAGGCGACGGAAGGTGGGGGAATCGGTGCGCTGGTCGCGCAGGGTGGTGAGCTTGTGAGCCACCAGGGGGTGGTCGACGACGTGGATCCGCATGACACCGACATTAACCGAGCATGACCGCCCCAGCTCCCGCCCGGGTCCGCCCGGGGTGCGTGGGATGTCCGTCCCGTGTCCCTCCCCGTGTCCTTCCGCTGTCTGTCGCAGCCCTGGCGTCAAACCACCACTTAGGGGGAAAGTGGGCACGTACGCCTGGCCCGCCGCCGGGCGAGGACCTCGGCACGAGGTGGTGCTGCCCATGGCCGGTCAGGAACAACGCGGACCCCGTACCCCCGGGCGGACCCGGGCTGGAGCCGCGGCGGAGGACGCCGCGGAGAGCGCCGAGGACCGCCGGCGCAGACGAGCCCAGTTCCTCCGCGAACTGAACGAGGCCAAGGAGCTGCGCGACCGTGTCCAGCCCCGGCGCGCCCGGGCGGCGCGTATGCGCCAACAGATGCGGATGAGGACGTTCCGCTGGTGACGCCGCCCGCCGCGCGGCCATCGCGTGAGCGACATCTCTTCGGACTGCTGCACGACGCAGCGCGGAAGACCTCTCGCGACGCCCGGCTTTCTGCCACGATTCCGAGTGGGCGGGGTGGTCCCCGTCCGACCGGCACCGCCTATGACCAGTGGGAGAGTCACGGTGTACTTCGCCGCATTGCTCGCACGCACCGACGACGGGTGGCAAGCGAGCGACACAGAACTCGACAACGTGGAAACCCTGTCCGATCTCGTCGACCTCGCGCGGGAGAGCGCGGTCGACGACGACACGGTCCTGGTGCTCATCGAGCAGGAGGACGCCTGGTTCGGCGTCGTCCGGGTGGACGGTGAGGACGACCCCCGGATCTACGTCTCGAACGCCGTCATCGCCAACCGCAGCTCGTACGGGGCGATGCTCGTCGACGAGCTCCTCGGCCGCGACGAGAGCGGGGCCGACGATCTGGACACCCTCGACCTCGACGGCACCGAGGACGGCGAACCCGAGCCGGAGGAGGACGAGGGCGACGACGGGGCGGCCGCCTCCGTCGCGCCCAGCGGCCCGCTGGGCGACGGCCGGCTGCTGGAGGACCTCGGGGTGAGCGAGAAGGAGCTCCTGGCGCTGGAGGGGGACGCCCTCAGCGACATCACCGATTCCCTCGGCTGCACCGACATCCTGGAGGCCGTCCGCTGACGGACCCCGGGCGGGGGTCACCCACACTGGTGCCATGAACGCAGCCGTCCGAGACAGCACGCCCGACCCCGTACGCGATCCCTGGCGCGCCCCGATGCGGGCCGCCCTCCAGGAGGCCGTACGGGCGCCGGACACCGGCGACGTGCCGGTGGGCGCCGTCGTGCTGGCTCCGGACGGCTCCGTCATCGGCCGCGGTCGCAACGAGCGCGAGGCCACCGGCGACCCCACCGGCCACGCGGAGGTCCTCGCGATCCGCGAGGCCGCGCGGGCCGTCGGCGAGTGGCGGCTGTCGGGCTGCACGCTGGTCGTCACGCTGGAGCCGTGCACGATGTGCGCGGGCGCCATCGTCCTCTCCCGCCTGGAGCGCGTCGTCTACGGCGCCGTCGACGAGAAGGCCGGGGCGGCCGGCTCCCTCTGGGACGTCGTCCGCGACCGCCGGCTCAACCACCGCCCCGAGGTGATCACCGGCGTGCTGGCCGACGACTGCGCCGAGCTGCTCACCCGCTTCTTCCGCGACCGGTGACCAGCACCACACCCCCACGGGCCCGACCGGATTTCAGACCACGGCCACCCGTCCGCTAAGCTCTCTCTCGGTAGCGTGTCCGAGCGGCCTAAGGAGCACGCCTCGAAAGCGTGTGTGGGGGCAACTCCACCGTGGGTTCAAATCCCACCGCTACCGCCAGCAGAAACCGTCCCCGACCGCGGAAACGCGGCCGGGGACGGTTTTTTGTCATGCGCCCCCGGCCGGAGGTGCTCAGACGTTCAGGTGGGCGTTGACCGCTCGCGCGGCGTCGGCGAGCGCGGGGATCTCCACGACCTCGACCCCGGCCTGTTCCAGCAGTTCGACGCCCGTGCAGTCGGCCACGAACAACGACGGCTCCCGCCAGGCGAGGACGACACGGGGGATGCCGGAGCCGAGCACGAGGTGGCTGCAGGCGCGGGGGCGCGAGGCGCGTACGGAGCACGGTTCGAGGGAGCTGTAGAGGGTGGCGCCGGCGAGGCGCGGGTCGTCGGGGGAGATCTTGGCCAGCGCGGCCTCCTCGGCGTGCTCCAGCGGGTGGCCCTCGCGGCTGTGGCCGCGGGCGAGCTCCGTGCCGTCGGCGGCGACGATGACGGCGCCGACGGAGTAGGCGGTGGTGGACGGCGGACAGGCGCGGGCCAGCTCGACAGCGATTCCGAGCCAGGCGCCGTCGACGCCGGCGGTGGCGCTCGGGTCGCCGGTGGCGGGGCCGTGGGCGGGGGGCTTCGGGGTCATGCGGGGGTCCTCTCCTTGGTCGCGTAGCGCAACAGCACGATGTCTCCGACGGTTTCGGCGCCCAGCAGGGTCAGCCGCCGGGCCGGGCCGCCGGGGTAGTCGGCGGGGCCCAGGAAGCGCGGGGCGCCCGGCTGGCCGACGAGTTGGGGGGCGACGGCGAGGTGGAGCTCGTCGGCCAGGCCCTGGGCGAGGAAGCGGGTGTGGACGCCGCTGCCGCCCTCGACCATCAGTCGTCGGACACCGCGCGCGGCGAGGTCGTCGAGCACGGCGGCGTAGTCGAGCCGGGGGCCGGTGGCGACGACGTCGACGCCTCCTTCGGGGTCGTCGAGGTCGTGGAGGCTGTCGAGGCCGTGGAGGCCGTCGAGGTTGTGGAGGCCTTCGAGGTCGTCGAGGCGTTCGCGGGCCACGGTGGCGCCGGCGTCGGTGGTGTAGACGACCTTGGCGCCGCCGCAGTGCCAGAACCGCAGCCGGGGGTCCAGGTCGCCGCCGGCGGTGACGACGACCTTCAGGGGGTGTTCGGGGCGTCCGGCGGCCACCCGGTCCGCCCGCCGGACGGGGTCGTTGACGAGCAGACGGGGGTTGTCGGCGCGCAGGGTGCCGCCGCCGACCAGGATGGCGTCCGAGGCGGCGCGGACCCGGTCCACCCGGTCCAGGTCCTCGGGGCCGGAGAGCATCAGCCGCTCCGGTGAGGCGTCGTCGATGTGGCCGTCGATCGAGACGGCGACGCTCAGTAACACGTGGGGGCGCGCGTACGGACGCGTAGGTGAGGCTGGCCGGAAATTGTCGGATGACGACTGAATGTTCATGTGTCCGATCCGATGTCAGCGCGAAAATCGAGGGTTTCGGAAGTCGGCGGTATGGGAACCGGCGACCGGGCTCGGCCGTGAAGGCGGCTGGAATCAGCCATAGTTGCTCCGGTGATGTGATGCAGGACACAAACGGTACGGCGAATTGATTGGCCGACCTATGGTGATCATGCCTACATAACCCCGCCGTGTACACCGCTGAGTACATCGCCGTGTCCGCCGGGGTTTTGGCTGGTCGGACCTGTGTAAATAGTGGGAGACTGACAGTGAATAAGGTCAGCGAAATGGAGCAGGAGTATCCGACCTCCGCTCTGGTCGCCGTTCGCAGCAGCACCCGGGTTCCGCTGGAGATCGGGCTCGAAGCCCCGGTGGAGTCGGAAATCATCACCTTCGAGGGCCTGGCCGACGGACGCGAGCACCTCGCGATCCGGCTGGGCGAAGCGGATGCCGGCGTACCCCTGGTACGACTGCACTCCGAGTGCCTGACCGGGGACGTTCTGGGCTCGCTCCGCTGTGACTGCGGCCCGCAGCTCCGCGAGGCGCTCGCCCGGATCCACGAGCGCGGCGGCTACCTGCTGTATCTGCGCCAGGAAGGGCGCGGTATCGGCCTCTACAACAAGCTGGACGCCTACCGTCTCCAGGACGAGGGGTACGACACCTATCAGGCCAATATTCGGCTGGGACGCGGTGCCGACGAGCGGAATTACCTCGCGGCGGCCCAGATGCTGAAGTGCGTGGGTGCCCAGGAAATCGATCTGCTCTCCAATAACCCGGACAAGGCGGCCCAGCTCACCGAGCTCGGCATCCGGGTGCGCGACAGCATTTCGACGGGCGCGCATGTGAATCCCAGCAATTACCGGTATCTGGAGGCCAAGGTCTCCGAGACGAACCATGCCATTGATCTTGGAAGGGTGACCCTGTGATCCGCCATCGCGGGCCCATCAGCGGCATCGCCGCCCTGCACAACACCTATGTGGCCACCGCCGGCTACGACAACCAGGTCATCCTGTGGAACGCCGCGGACAAGCGCCCCCTCGCCCGCAGCCAGCACGACCACCTCGCCAACCAGGTGACGTTCAGCCCCGACGGGAAGTTCCTCGTCACCTCCTCCAGCGACTACACCGCCCGGCTGTGGTCCCTGCCCGACCTCAAGCTCCTCGCCGTCCTGTCGGACCACGAGGACGACGTGGAGATGTCGGTCTTCCATCCCTCCCGGGAGCTGATCGCCACCGCCTCCCGCGACCACCGGGTGCGGGTGTACGGCTTCGACGGTGTCGTGCGCGCCACGTTCGAGGGGCACACCGCCGACGTCATCTCCGTCGTCTGGGCCGGTGACGACGAGATCGTCTCCTCCAGCGACGACGGCACCATCAAGCGCTGGTCCCTGGCCTCCGGCGGCATCGTCGCGGACATCGACCTCGGCGGCGTGGAGACCGACACCGTCGCCCTGGCCTCCAACGGCACCGTCTACGCCGGCAACGACGACGGCGAGATCGTCATCGTGACCGACGAGGGCACGAGCACCCGCCCCGCCCACGACGCCGGCATCAAGCGCCTGGTCTACAACGGCGCCCGCGAACTGCTGGTGAGCCTCAGCTACGACCGCACCCTGCGCGTCTGGGACACCTCCGCCGGCCTCGCTCCCGTGGCCTCCTCCTCGCTGCCCAGCGACGTCTGGCCGCGCTCCTGCGCCTTCCTCGACGACACCACGCTGGTCTTCGCGACCTTCGGCTCGTCGTACGCGACCTACCGCATCGAGGACGAGAAGTGGGACCTCGCCGGCGTGGAGCCCACCCAGGGCGCCAACGCCGTGATCACCCACGAGGGCACCACCCTGACCATCGGCGACGCCGGCATCCTGTGGCAGGACGGCACCGAGCGCGCCCGCACGGGCAGCCTGTGCAACTTCCTCACCCCCGTGGGCGACCGGGTCGTCACCGGCGGCCAGATGGGCACCGTCTTCGACGCCTTCACCGGCAAGGTGCTCCACCAGCACCGCTCGCCGCTGAACTGCGGCGCCGCCTTCGTCCGCGACGGCCGCCCGCACGTGGTCGTCGGCACCTACACCGGCGAGGGCCTGGTCTTCTCCCTCACCGACGAGGGCGAGTTCCGCCACGAGGCGACGCTCCCGCTGCACGGCAACGCGGTCAAGGGCGTAGCCGTCGCCGGCGACGTCATCTTCTCCGTGTGCGCCGACGCCGAGGCCGCCTGGTTCTCCACCGGCACGCTCACCGAGATCGCCCGCGTCGGTGAGGCGCACGACCGCATCGCCAACGGCTGCGTGGGCTTCGCGGACGGCGAGTTCGCCAGCGTCAGCCGCGACCTGAAGCTGCGGATCTGGACCGGCACCGAGGCCGAGGTCGTGGACACCCCCCACGACCACTCGATCAAAAGCGTGAGCGCCTCCACCGACGGTCGCTTCATCGCCACCGGCGCCTACAACGGCCTGGTCGCGATCTACGACCGCGAGGCCGCGGCCTGGACCACCGTGGTGCGCCCCACCACGGCCGGCATCTCCTCCCTCCACTACGACGCCGCCGAGCGCGTCTTCCTCGCCAGCTCCTACGAGGGCGACGCCCATCGCATCACCCCGGGGCAGGCGTGACCGCCCCGGTGACGCCCCCGGTCACGCTGACGGCCAACCCCAACACCCTGGACGACCGGGAGGCGATGGGACTGCCCCGTTCCTTCGTCTCCCGGCTCGACCGGGCCGCGCTCGCCGAGGCCCACCGGGCCCTGGCGGGCCGGTCCCCCGACGAGCTGGCCGCCGTCGCCGAGGACGCCGGGCGCCCGTTCGCCGAACGCCACGCGGCCGGCGGCCTGCTGGCCCTGCTGGGCGACCCTCGCATCCGCCCCCTCGATCCGGCCATGAACGACGTCCCGGCGGCCCGGGTCCGCCTCGGCCTCGCCGAGGAGAGCGTGGAGGCCGTGACCGCGGCCTGGCGCCACGTCGGCGTGCTGTCCGAGTGGATCGCCAAGGAGTGCCCCCGGTACGAGGTGGACATCGCCGCCTTCCGTATCGCCCGCTACCCCGTGACCAACGCGGAGTACCGGCTCTTCGCGGAGGAGACCGGCACCCCCTGGCTCCCCACCTCCTGGCAGTTCGGCGCCTACCCCGAGCACCTCGCCAACCACCCGGTGTGGACCGTGCCCCCGGAGGCCGCGGACGCCTACGCCCGGTGGCTGTCCGAGCGCACCGGCCGCGCCTTCCGGCTGCCCACCGAGGCCGAGTGGGAGTACGCGGCCTCCGGCGGGGACGGCCGCGCCTACCCCTGGGGCGAGGACTTCCGCCCCGAACTGTCCAACACCGTGGAGCAGGGCCCGCTGACCACCACGCCCGTCGGCATCTACCCCGGCGGCCGGGCCCCGTTCGGCAGCGACGACATGGCGGGCAACGTCGAGGAGTACGTCGCCGACGACTACGGCCCCTACCCGGGCGGGAGCGCGATCGACGACGACCTGCTCCTGAACGAGGGCGCCTACCGGGTCGCCCGTGGCGGCAGCTTCACCCGCTTCGGAGACCTGGCCCGCTGCCGGCGCCGACACGGCTGGTACCGCAAGCCCATCTACGCCATGGGCTTCCGACTCGCGGAGACACCATGACCCCCACCTCCGGCCCCCTCGCCACCCCCGGCCCGGAGGCCCTCGAGGCACCCTTCTCCCTCGACGGCCGGACCGGGGACGGCGCGGACACCGTGGACTACGCGGCCCTGGAGCGGCGCCACCCCGCGTATGCGCGGTTCGCCGCCGCCCTGGGCGACACCCCCCTGATACCGGTGCCCGGGCCGGACGGCGGCGCGACCGTTCTCGCCAAGTGCGAGTGGGAGAACCCCGTCGGCTCGATCAAGGACCGGGTGGCCTACGCCCTGCTGGGCAGCGCCCTGCACCGGCACGGCGACCGCCCGCTCGACGAGCTGCGCGTCCTCGAGTACTCCGGGGGCAACCTCGCCAAGGCCCTGTCCCACCTGTGCGCGGAACTGGGCGTCAGGGCACGCTTCGTGCTCTCCTCGGCCAGCCCCCGCAGCCTTCTCGAGATGCTCGCCGCGCGTGGTGCCGAAGTCGACCTCGTCGACAAGGAGCGCGGCTTCCTGGAGGTCGTCCGCACGACCTTGGAGATCGCCGCCGAGGACAGCGGCTGGACGCTGCTCTATCAGCACCGGAACCCGGCCAACCTGCTGCTGCAGGAGCGGACCACCGGCGCGGAGATCGTCCGGCAGCTCGCGGAGCTCCCCGGTGCGCCCCGCCCGGACGCCTGGGTGGCCTCCATCGGCACCGGCGGCACCCTCGTGGGCGTCCTGCGGGCGCTGCGGGCCCACCACCCCGGGGTGCGGGCCGTGGGCGTCACGCCGGAGGAGTTTCCGTACGGCAGCGATCAGCCGCCCAACGGCCTGCCGAAGTACGCCGGTTCGGGTGGCATGGGACATGGCATCCGACAGCCTTTCGTGATGTTGCACGACGACGAGATCGAGCACCGGTCGGTCTCGTATCCCCGCGCCCTGGAGGGCATGGCGGAGTTCTTCGACCTCACGGGTGTGCGCATCGGCAGCTCGGCCGCGGCCAACTGGCTGACGGCCAGGGCCGTGGCGGCGTCGCTGCCGTCGTCCGCCACGGTCGTCACCGTGCTCCCCGACGCCGGAACGCCGGAGGAGTGGGAGCGGATAGGCAGGGGTGAGTGACATGGCGCATCTGGTACTTGTCGAGACCACCCCCACAGCCGGTTTCAAGATTGCCCAGGAGGCCGTGGCGCTCGGCCACGACGTCACCTTCGTCGCCGAGTCGCTCGACCCCTACCTCGCGGCCGAGGGCGGCGAGGAGGCGCTGGCGGTGGTCACCCGGAAGATCACCGGGATCACCACCGCCGACGCCGGAAGCCTGCTCGACGCGGTCGAGCGGCTCCACCGCGAGCACCCCGTCCACGGCGTGCTCGCCCTCAGCGAGGGCCACCTCCCCGCGATCGCGGAGGTCGCCCACGCCCTCGGTCTGTCTTTTGAAACACCGGCGACGACGAAGCGGTTGCGCGACAAGCACGAGGTGCGCCGCCTCCTCGACGGGGCCGGCGTTCCCCAGCCCGCGTTCCGCCGGGCGCTGACCGCCGACGAGGCCGTCGCCGCCGCCGAGGAGCTGGGCTACCCGGTCGTGGTCAAGCCCACCGACGGCTTCGGTTCCGTGCGCGTCGGCGTCGCCGAGGGCCCCGGCGAGGTGGCCGGGCTTGCCGAGGCGATCATCGGCACCCGCGCCTACGGCCGCGGCATCGCCGGCCGCGGCGTCGTCCTGCTGGAGCGCTACGTTCCGGGCCCGGTGGTCAGCTGCGAGATGCTCAGCGCCGACGGCGAGCACCACCCCTACGGCTGCGTGGACAAGATGCTCAGCCCGCCGCCGTACCCCGTCGAGCTGGGCGGCTGCTTCCCCGCCGAGCTCCCCGACGACGTCCGCGACGCGGTCGTACGGGTCTGCGCCCAGGCGCTGGACGCCGTCGGCGTCCGGCACGCGCACACCCACACCGAGGTGGTCCTGGGCCCCGACGGGCCGCAGATCATCGAGATCAACGGCCGGCTCATCGGCGGCTACGTGCCCACGATGATGAACTACGTCCTGGGCCGGAACGTCTACCACGACGTCATCGACCTCGCCCTGGGCAGGAGCCCCCGGCCGTCCCCGGTGCGGGGCGTGGGCTGCATCCGCGCCCTCACCGCCCCCGCCACCGGTGTGCTCGCCGGCATCGACGCGGAGGCCGCCCGGCACAGCCCGGGCGTCGCCGAGGTCATGCTGCACGCCCGCCCCGGCCGGCGGGTCCGGCCCGCCCGGGACAACTTCGACCGGCTCGGCTTCCTCATCACCACCGGCGCGACGGCCGCCGAGGCCCGGGCCGCCGCCGAGGCGGCGCACGACCGCGCCGAGGTCCGCGTGACGCCGGAGGACGGCGGGGCGCGGGAGACGGACACGGCCCCGGTGAGCACCGAGGCTCCGGAGGGGGCGGTGAGCTGATGCGCGCACTGTGTGTCGTCGGCAGTCCCAGCCGGCACTCCCACACCAGGGCTCTCGTCCAGCACGTCGCCGACCTGCTCGAACAGCGCGGCTTCGCGATCACGCTCGTCGACCTCGCCGAGCACATGCTCCCCACCAGCCACCCCGACCACTACTGGAGCAGCACCCCGCACCCCGTGGCTGAGGCCCGCGCGTTCCTCGCGGCCGCGCACGACTGCGACGCGATCGTGCTCGGCACGCCCGTGTACCACGCGGGGTACTCCGGCCTGCTGAAGAACGCGCTGGACTTGCTGCCGTACGACGCCTTCGACGGCAAGGCCGTGGGCCTGGTCGCCAACGCGGGCGGTCCGCGCGGCTCCGCCGGCGCGTGCGAGCAACTGCGGCAGGTGGTCAAGGCGCTGGGCGGCTGGCCCGTCCCGGCGCAGGTCAGCACGGTGTCGTCGGACTTCGCCCCCGGTGCCGACACCCGGCCCGCGCTCGATGTGGCCGGCCCGGTGCACTCCCGGTGCGCCGGAATGGCCGACCAGTTGGCCGCCTTCACCCGGGCCATGCGCCCGGGCGCCGAGGGGGCGGTCGCGTGAGCGCCTCCCCGCGCCGGGCGCCGGACGGCGCGCCCCACTCCGTACCGGACGGCACTCCCGACGCCGCCGCGGCCCGTATGCCCGGCCGCGCGCCCGGCCGTCCGCCCCTGCGCCCGGCGGCGGACCGTACGCCGGGCGGCACCCTCGGCCGTATGCGCGAGGACCTGCGGGTCGTCGTCGAGCGCGACCCGGCCGTACGCGGCCGCGGCGAGGCGCTGCTCGCCCCGCACCTGCCGGCGCTGTGGCTGCACCGCGTCGCCTCGGGGCTGTACGAGCGGGACCGCCGGGTGACCGCCAGGGTGCTGTCCCTGGTCGGCCGGTTCCTCTCCGGCGGTGTCGACATCCATCCCGGGGCACGGGTCGGACGGCGGCTGTTCATCGATCACGGCGCGGCCGTCGTGATCGGCGAGGACGCCGTCATCGGCGACGACGTGACGCTCTACCACCAGGTGACCATCGGCGCGCTGGGCTGGTGGCGCGACCGGCGCAGGCCGCCGGGGGAACGGCGGCACCCGACGATCGGCGACCGCGTCGTGGTCGGCGCCAACGCCTCCGTCCTCGGCCCGGTACGGGTCGGCGACGACAGCCTCGTCGGCGCCCACTCCCTGGTGACGACCGACGTGCCGGCCGGGAGCCGGGTGTGGGCCCCCAGGAGCCAGGTGCAGCAGAAGGAGCGGCCCGCCGTCGTACCGGCGGCGGGACCGGAAGCGACAACGGAGAAGAGGAGCGCGTGACGAGCAGCAGCACAGGCGTCGGCGGCGAGGCGACCGTGGCCCCCGGCTACCGCCGGGTTTTGAAGGACGCCTTCGTCCGCCGGTACGAGGACGGCGCAGACTCGTGGAGCGAGGAGCCCGCGATGCGGCTGCTGGTGCCGATGCTCACCGCCGGGCTGGCGGCGGACAGCAGGGTCATCGACATCGGCGCCGGCCGCGGCAGGGACGCCGAGGCGCTGCTAGCGGCGGGCCACCGCGTCACCGTCGTCGACCTGGTGCGCCTGACCGACTGGGACCGCATCGCCGGACAGTGGGGGGACAGGGTCGACTTCGCGGTCGGCGACTTCACCGAGCTGCGGGGCGAGGATCGCACCGCGTACGACGCCGCGGTGGACAACGGCGTCCTGCACCACCAGGACCCGGCCGACTACCCGGCCTACCTCGCGGGTGTCCGGGAGCGGCTGCGTCCGGGCGGGACGCTGGCCATCAGCCTCTTCACCACCGCCGAGGAACTCGCCGAGGGCGTGCTGAACCGCGCCGACGACGGGCGGCTCTCGCGCTGGTTCAACGAGCAGGAGGCCACCGAGCTGCTGTCCGCCGCCGGGTTCACCGTGACGGAGACACGGCTGGTGCGGCGCGAACTCGCCGGTCTGGCCTATCTGCTGGTGCTGGCGCGGCGCAGCGACGTCTGAGGGTTGTCGGGGTTGTCACAGGCAATGAACGAATCACCGAAGGGGCGCGGGCACGGGACCGCCGCCACGGCCGCCGCTCCGGCCGCGCCCGCCACGTCCGGTGACGGGCGGATGTTCGCCTCGCTGCGGGTGCGGAACTACCGCTACTTCTTCATCGGTCAGTTCCTCTCCAATTCCGGTACCTGGATGCAGTTCGTCGCCCAGGACTGGCTGGTCTTCCACCTGACCGGCAGTACGTTCGCGGTGGGCGTCACCACGGCCCTGCAGTTCCTCCCGGTGCTGCTCTTCGGCCTCTTCGGCGGCGTGGTCGCCGACCGCTACCCGAAGCGGCGCATCCTGATCGCCACGCAGAGCGCGATGGGCGTCTTCGCGGCGGCGCTGGCGGTGCTCACGCTCACCGACGTCGTCAGGGTCGGGCACGTCTACGCGTTCGCGTTCCTGCTCGGTCTCATGAACACCTTCACCAATCCCGCGATCCAGACGTTCGTGGTGGAGATGGTCGGCCCGGACCGGCTCGGCAACGCCGTCAGTCTGGGCGCGGTGAACTTCCAGAGCGCCCGGTTGCTCGGTCCCGCCGTGGCCGGCCCGCTGATCGCGGCGATCGGCAGCGGCTGGGCGTTCGCGGTCAACGCCCTGTCGTACGGCGCGGTGCTGATCTCGCTGCTGGCCGTACGCACCGCCGAACTGCGTCCGTCCCGCCCGCAGCCGCGCGAGAAGGGGCAGATACGGGCCGGCCTGCGGCACGTCCGGGAGCACCCGAAGCTGCTGTGGCCAATCGTCCTCGTGGGCTTCGTCTGCACCTTCGGTCTCAACTTCCCGACCCTGCTGTCGGGCTTCGCGTACACCGTCTTCCACGGCGGTGCGAAGGAATACGGCTGGCTGACCACGGCCATCGGGGTGGGCGCGCTGGGTGGCGCCCTGCTGTCGGCGCGCCGGCGCCGCAACGGCCGTCCGTGGCTCCTGGTGGCCACCGCGGCCGGTTTCGGCGCGCTGGAGGCGGTGAGCGCGCTGGCGCCCCGGCTGTGGGCGTTCGCGCTCGCCCTGGTGCTCGTCGGGCTCCTCAGTGTCGTCTTCAGCACCATGGCCAACGCTCTGGTGCAGCTGGAGACCGACCCCGCGATGCGCGGGCGCGTCATGGGTCTGTACATGCTGGTCTACACGGGCGGCACCCCGGTCGGGGGACCGCTGGTCGGCTGGGTGGTCGAGCACTACGGCGCCCGCACCGGCATCGTCGTCTGCGGCGGCGTGGCGGCGCTGGCCGCCGGAGTGTTCGGCCTGGCGCTGCTGCGACGCGGGGAGCGCCCGGTCACGGCGTGAGGACGGGGGCGGCGGCGGTCGCGTGCTGGGTGAGGTCGTCGCCGCCGGTGAAGTCGTCGACGAGCGTGAAGAACGCGTCCGACCGCTCGAAGAACGCCACGTGCCCCGTGTCGAGTTCGGCGTAGGAGCTGCCGGGCAGCGCGGCGTGGAGGGCGCGGCTGTGTTCCACGGGGACGGTGGCGTCCTGGGCGCAGCCGACGACCAGGGTCGTCGCCCTGACGCGGGGCAGCAGGTCGCGGATGTCGACGCGCGCGTCGAGGTCGACGTGGCGCAGGGTGCCGGGGGTGGGCGGCATGTTCCGGGTCATGGCCTCGACCTGTTCGCGGCCGATGGCGTTGAGGAAGCCGCGGCTGAAGCCGGTCATGGTGACGAACCGGCCGAACGCCTCGCCGTCCGTGGTGCCCAGCCGCTGCCACAGGGCGAAGGTGTTGCGGAGGAACTCGTCGCCCTCGGTGTGCGCCCAGCCGGCGACGAGGACGAGCCGGCGCACCAGGTCGGGCCGCAGGGCGGCGACCGCCGTGACGACCGGGGAGCCCATGGAGAAGCCCAGCAGGTCGACGGGGCCGGTCCCGGCGTCCTCGATGACGGCGACGACCTGGGCCGCCAGCCCCTCGACGGTCAGCGGGCCGCCGTCGTCGGTGGTGTTCTCGGTGCCGGAGAGGTCCGGGGTGATGACGGTGCGGTCGTGGGCGAAGCGCGGGGCGATCTGCCCCCAGGTGAGCCCGGCGCCGGTGGATCCGGTGCCGTGGACGAGGACGAGCGCGGGCCGGTCGGTGGGCGTGGCGGGGCCGGTGATCCCGTAGTGGACGCGGGCGTCGGCGACAGTGACGATGGGCATGCGGAACTCCTGTGGGCGAGTGTGGTGAGGGCCGCTCCGGTCCGGCGGTTCTCCTCGGTGCGATCACCACTCTGCTGCCGCGTTCCGGGGGGCGGGAGAGCCTTGTCGACCCTGGGACCGGCGATCCCTGGTTCACGGCTGACCGGTCGGCGAAGATCATCCGCATGATGATCGACCGCCCCGCGCTCGCCGACTTCCTCCGCCGTTCCCGCGACCGCGTACGCCCCCAGGACGTGGGCCTGCCCGCCGGCCCCCGCCGCCGTACGCCCGGCCTGCGCCGGGAGGAGGTCGCCCAGCTGGCCGGGATGTCGGCCGACTACTACATCCGGCTCGAACAGGCCCGCGGCCCGCAGCCGTCGCCCCAGATGCTCGGGGCCCTCGCCCACGCGCTGCGCCTGAACGCCGACGAACGGGACCACCTCCACCTCCTCGCCGGCCACCGCCCGCCCGCGGCCCGCGCCACCGGCGACCACGTCGCCCCCGGCCTGCTCCACCTCCTCGACCAGCTCCCCACGACCCCCGCCCAGATCCTCAGCGACCTCGGCGACGTCCTGGCCCAGAACGCGGTGGCCCGTTCCCTCCTCGGCGGCGTCTGCACGGTGTCCGAGCACGGCCGCAACATCGTCTGGCGCTGGTTCACCGACCCGGCCGTCCGCGCCGCCTACCCGCCCGATGAGCACGACCACTACAGCCGCCTGCACACCGCCGACCTCCGCGCGGCGGTCGGCCGCCGCGCCGGCGACCCGGCCGCGACCCGCCTGGTGGCACGACTCGCCGAGGCCAGCGAGGAGTTCCGCGCCCTGTGGGACCTCCACGAGGTCGCCGTCCGCCGGCACACCCGGATGCGCGTCCTCCACCCGGTGGTCGGCCCCGTCGACCTCGACTGCCAGGTCCTCCTGGCCCCGGAGGGCGACCAGCGCCTGGTCCTCCTCACCCCACCCCCGGGCACGGACACGGCCGACCGCCTGGCGCTCCTCCGCGTGGTGGGCACGGAACAGTTCACTCCGGCGGCGGGGTGAGGGGCTCTGGCCTCAGAGCTGGGTCACGTGGGCGAGGACATGGGTGTGGAAGCGGTTCACGGCCTCGTCGACACTGCGGATGAAGCCGGATTCCGCGGTACCGCGCGTGCTCCCCATGCTCTTGAGCAGCGACAGCCTGAATCCCGTGATCCGGGCGCCGTCCTTCGGCAACAGCTCGGCCGGCTCCGGACGCAGGCGCTCCAGTGTGCTGCGGGGCCCGCGCTGCCCGTCGAGAAGCGTCTCGACATGGAGATCGGCCGGCGCTTCGGCGAGCCGGCGGATCAGACGCTTGGCCAGGGAGAGCGGATAGCCCTGTCCTGGCGCGGCGATCTCCATGGAGGTGCGCAGCTTCCCCGTCCGCAGGTCGGCGGTGAGCGCGAGCATGCCCGGGGAACCGTCGATGCGCAGCTCCGCCGAGAGACGCCCCTCTTCGCACAGATGGACGGCGGCGGCGACCCGGCGCGCGTGCGCGTCGGTGCCGCGCCCGGCCCGCTGGACGGGCAGCACCTTCTGCCCCAGCTCGCCGCCCAGTCGCAGGCAGACCTGGCGGATGAGCCGCTCCCAGCTCTCGACGACCTCGACGGCGCGGGGGTCGCTCTGGGCGAGCGTATCGGTCTCGATGCCGTTGCGCACGGGAACCCACGCCGGGCCCATGTTCTGGAAGCCGTGACAGCCCGAGTTCTCGTGCTGGAGGTAGTGCAGCAGTTCTTGCAGGAGCCAGGCGTGGGCCGCGTTGCCGACGCCCTCGTGCCGTATCAACATCTGCGCCTGGTGGGCGACCTCCGCCCAGGACAGGTGCCACAGGCCGACCTTGTGCTTGCGCCGTCCGTCCGTCTTGACGTCGACCAGAGGGGTGCCGTCCAGCGCCACGTCGTTGGACACGGTGATGACGGCCTCGTAGCGGCGGCGGGCGGCGATGTCCATGTAGTCCTGGACCTGCTCGGCCTTCAGGGAGTTGCCGTTGGTCTTCGTCTCGACCAGGGCGGTCCACAGCTTGCCGGCGCGCTCCACCATGATGACGCCGTCGGGCCGCTTGGGTGTGTCTCCGTGCGGCAGGGAGACCTCGGTGAAGGTCTGCATCCGCCCCGCCGGCACGCCGAACGCCGCGGTCAGTCGACGCCCGAACTCGGGGACCTGGGCCATCACTGACAGCAGGACGGACGTCGCACGCGTCTCCCGTTCCCGGTCGCTCTTGAGGGAAGGCGCGGGAAACAGACGGGCCTCGCGCCACGAGTCGTTCTCGGCGAGCGACTTCTTGGCGACCTTGGGCAGGATGATCTTCTTCTTGGCGGTACGGGGACGACGGCGGGCGGGAGGCACCGTTGGGGCCGGGTCGGCCATGACGGCGGGCGATGCGGCTTGCGGCTCGGCTTGATGCCGAGCCGGGTCCGGTGCCGGTTCGAGTCGCTTCTCCGGTACGGAGACGGTGCCGCCGGGCGCGCTGTCGTCGCCGACGGGGGCGGCAGCCCTGTCGTCGCCCCGGGGGCCCTCCGCGCTGTCGGTCCGGGGGCTCTCATCGCGCTCGTCGTCGACATCCACGCCGAAGTCGGTCGCCAGGCCGGCCAGACCGCTGCGGTAGCCCTGTCCGACGGCGCGGAACTTCCAGTCGCCGTTTCGTCGGTAGAGCTCGCCGAAGATGAACGCGCTCTCCTCGCCGGCGTCGAGGATGGAGAATCCCAGCACGTTCTCGCCGAGACGGTCCGCGAGCGTCAGCCGCAGACCGTCGAGGTCGCCGAAAGTGCCGTCGTACCGGCTGGCCGCCACGACGACGCACGCGACGTTCTCGGGCACCGCCGTGAGGTCGAGGCTGATGCGGTCCTCGCTACCGTCATCGTTCGGCATCTTGCCGAGCAACTGGACGCTTCCGTCGGCCGCTTCGGTGTTGTTGTAGTAGAAGAAGTCACCGTCGCCACGGACCTTGCCGTCGGTGTCCAGCAGCAGGACGGACACGTCCGCGTCCCCGTCCCCCGCCGCGCTGCTCCAGCTCAGGCTGACGAGCACGGAGCCGGCGTCCTCGCTCAGGGCCGACAGGGCGACGTTGGCGCCCTTCACCATCTCGTGCATGTACCCCCCAGGTGCACAGACGCGCCCGGACGCCGCGCACGGCACGCGGTGCGACTGCTCATGCTGATCTGTCGTGCCACACCGGTGTGGTGCACACGAAGTGAACCTTAGCCCTGCGAAAGGGCGTTGCGCGGGTGGCTGTGCGAAGCCGGGGAAACCTGCCCTGACCTCGTATGCCGGTGCGAGTGTCAGTGGTGGGTGCGAGCATCGGATGAAGTCGGCTCTCGCCTGGGGAACGTGAGCTTGCCCGGCGAGGGCTCCGGACGGGGTCTCGAGGCAGGGGGTGGGGCATGGTCTGCGAAGGGTGCGGCGGTCCGTACGCCGGGTGGTTCGGGGAGCCCGGGGGCATCGGGGCGGCGCTCGGCGGCTCGTGCGAATGCGGCGGTGGTGTCTCGCGGTTCAGCCGTGAGCCGGTGCTCGTGGGGGAGGTGCTGGGGGCCGCGACCGCTGCGCTGTGGCGCTCCCGTCGGACACGCGGGGTGGTGCCGTACGACCGGGGGTCGTTCTAGGGCGCGTCCTCGCGCGGTGCCAGCAGGCGGTCCAAGACGCGGCGGGTGCGGTCGGGGGCCGTCGGGTCGCCGAGAAGATATCGGCCGTCACCGACTGGACCGATCGCAGCACCTGTGTCCTGCTCGGCGACGGTGCCGGGGCGGCCGTCGTCAGCGCCGCCCCGGAGGAGGGCGTCGGGCCCGTCGTATGGGGCTCCGACCCCACGCGCGGTGACGACGTCCGTCTGGCAGACGACTGGCACCCCCACTTCGCCCAGGAGGGTCAGACCGTCTTCCGCTGGGCCACCACCGCACTCCCCGGCATCGCCCGCGAGGCCTGCCGCCGCGCCGGCGTCGCGCCGGCCGACCTGGCCGGCGTGGTGCCCCACCGGGCCAACCTGCGCATCGTCGAGACCATCGTGGGCCGGCTCGGCCTGCCGGAGACGGTGGTGATCGCCAAGGACGTCGTCGACTCCGGCAACACCTCCGCCGCCTCCGTCCCCCTCACCCTCTCCAAGCTGACCGGGAACGGCGAACTCCCCTCCGGCGGCCCGGTGCCGCTCCTGGCCTTCGGCGGCGGGCCTGTCCTGGGCAGGCCAGGTCATCACCTGCCCGTGACGGCGGGGCCGCCGCTCCCGCCGGTTCTCCTCGCCAGCGCGAGCAGGCCGCAGAGCGCTGCCATCGGAACCGTCATCAGCAGGGTCACCGCGGTCACCCCGAGGCCGCTTCCCTCGCCCAGGAGGGTGCCGGTGAGGAGGGAGAGCACCATGTTGTTCCCGGCATGGGCCAGGCTCACCGGCCAGACGCTCCCGCAGCGCACGGAGATCCGTACGAGAAGCACCTCCTGGAACTGGAAGGACACCGTCCAGACCAGCAGTCCGACGAGCAGGCCGGGGAGCCCGCCGGGGAATTCGACGTACCCCACGAAGGCCAGCGGGAAATGCCAGACGGCCCATACGAGCCCCGTGGCCACCGTCGATTTCATCGGGCTCCCCGCGAACATCCGGGGACGCAGATAGCCGGTCCAGCCGAATTCCTCGCCACCGTAGAGCGGCGTGAGGAGCGGGGTGACCACCATGAGCAGCAGGACGAATTCCCAGACGGGCAGACCGCCGGAAAGTTCCTCCAGCGGGGAGAGGCCGGGCGTCCACAGCCCCAGCGCCGCCGCCAGCCCCACGGAAGCGCCCGCGAGGACCAGCGGGCCGAGCCACGCGGCGAGGTAGTACGGCCAGCCGGCGCGGAGACGGAGCCGCAGGCCGGCGTCGGTGAAGCCCTCCCGCGTGACCCAGCGGCGCACCACGATCGCGGCGAGAGCGGGCATGACGGCGAAAGGCAGCTGCGGCAGGGGATCGGCGAGCGAGACCCCCCACACGTCATGGACGGCGAAGAGGTAGATCCAGCTGGTCGGGAAACAGAGGGAGATGAACGCGATCACACCTCTGCGCTCGACCCTTTCCTTCCCTGTTCTCCCGTGCCTCGGCGTCGCCGTCACGGCATCCGTCGCCATGAACCCACCCCCGCTTTCCCGCTGTTGTCCGAAACGATCGCCGGAAAGCTTCGTCCGCCCCGTTCACCGGCACATCCCGTGCGGGAGGGAATCCGTATCTGGCTCGCGCGAGGGAGGTGCCGGGTACGGCGTCGCTGCGAGACTCCCGACGTGCCATCGCCGATACGACGACTCGTAGATCCGCTCACGCGTCCGTTGACCCGCGCCGACACCTACAAGGGCTGGTTGTTCGCCCTCCTCGGCGTGCTCCTCGGGACCCTGACCCTTCCCGTGGCGGCGCTGGTCGCCGCCGCGACCCCCGACGACTGGCCGGGGCCGCTCCGCACGGGCGTCCTCCTGGCCGCCTCGGCCGTGCTCGCGGCGGCCGCCGGCTGCCCGCGCGCCGCCCGCCGCGGCTCCGTACGTCTGGCCAACCGCCTGCTCGGTACGGCCCTTCCCGCCCCGGTCGATTCCGCGGAGCCCGCGCGCCGGCCGAACCGGGCCCGTACGGCCGCCTGGCTGGTGCTCCACATGCTGGCGGGCGGCGTCGTGGCGACCGTGACGGCCCTCGCGCTGGTGACGGCCGTCCCGCTGCTCGCCGTCTGGGCGAAGGGCGGCTCCCGGATCACCCTGCTCGCCCCTGTCGATGTCGCGGGCGGCCCCGAAGGCGCCTGGACGGTGCCGGTGGCGCTCGTCCTCGTGGCCCTGGCCTGCTACGCCACCGCGGCCACGACGGCGCTCCTGCGGCTCGTCGCGCCCGCTCTGCTGGGCCACCGGCCCGACGAGCGCCTCGTCGTGCTGGAGGAGCGGATGCGGCGGATGGCGGGGCGTGACCGGCTGGCCCAGGAGTTGCACGACTCGATCGGGCACACGCTCACGGCGTCCACGATCCAGGCGGCGGTGGCGCGCGAGCTCATGGACACCGACCCGGCCGCCGCGCGCCGCGCCCTCACCGGGCTGGAGGAGGTGTCCCGGGCCGCCATGGACGACCTCGACCACGTGCTCGGCATCCTCCGGGAGGAACGGGCCCCGACGGCCCCGCCGTACGCGCTCACCGACCTCCCGGCCCTGGTGGACCGTGTCCGCCGCACGGGCGCGGACGTCCGCGCCGACATCCGCGCCGACATCCGCGGCGGCGACCTGACGGCCGTCCCCGCGACCGTCTCCCGCGAGGCCTACCGCATCGTCCAGGAGGGCCTGACGAACGCGCTGCGGTACGGCGACGGGGCGCCGCTCGGCCTGCGGGTGGCCGTCACGGCGGCCGGCCTGGAGCTGGAGATCTCCAACGGGACCGCGGCCGGCGCGCCCCGCCTCGCACGCCGCTCCCGGCGGCGGGGACAGGGCGTCGCGGGCATCGTGGAGCGCGTCGAGCTCCTGCGCGGCGAGGTCTCCGCGGGCCCGGCCCCCGACGGCACCGGCTGGCTGCTGACCGTCCGCATCCCTCTACCGTCGTCCGCATGACCGCGACCGCGCCGCCCACCCCCGGGAGCACGCCCGAAACCGTGCCCGTGACCGTTCTCGTCGCCGACGACGACGAGCTGACCCGTACCGGCCTGCGCACCCTGCTGTCGCTGCAACCGGGCATCAGTGTCGTCGGCGAGGCGGCCGACGGCGACCAGGCCGTCGAGCTCGCCGCCGACCTCCGGCCCGACGTGGTCCTGATGGACGTCCGCATGCCCGGCACGAACGGCATCGAGGCCACCCGGCGCCTGCGGACCGCCTTCCCGGAGCCGCCGAAGGTCGTCGTGATCACGACCTTCGAGAACGACGAGTACGTCTACGACGCGCTGCGCGCCGGTGCCGCGGGCTTCGTCCTCAAGCGCTCGCCCTCCGCGCAGATCGCCCAGGCCGTGCGCCTCGTCGCGACGACGGACTCGGTGCTCTTCCCGGAAGCCGTCCGCAAGCTCGCCGCGACCCGCTCCACCGCGCCGCTCCGCCCTCCGCGCGGCGCCCCGGGCCTCACGGACCGCGAGCTGGAGATCCTCCGGCTCATGGCGCGCGGCCTGTCCAACCCGGACATCGCCCGCGAGCTGGTCGTCAGCCTGGAGACCGTGAAGACCCACGTCAGCAACGTGCTGGGCAAGCTCGCGGCCCGCAACCGCACCCAGGCGGTGATCCTCGCCTACGAATACGGCCACGTCGTCGCGGGCACGGGCCCCGGCGTCACGGCCTGAGGACGCGGCGGATGCCTACCCCGGGTCGGCGGGCTCCTCGCGCAGGCGGACGGCGAGGGCGGCGATGTCGTCGTCCAGGCCCCGGCTGCTGTAGCGGATGAGGTCGTGGTGGAGCGTGTCGAGAAGGTCGCGGGGGCCGGCCGGGGACTGGCGGCGCATCCAGTCCGCCAGCGGGAAGAACTGGCCGGAGCGGTTGCGGGCCTCCGAGACGCCGTCGGTGTAGATGAGCAGATGGTCGCCGGGGCCGAAGCCGGCGGTGTCGATCGTGTAGTGCCCGCCGATGAGCTCCGCGAGGTCGAGGGGCGGGGAGGGGGCGCTGGGCTCCAGGACGCGGAGGCCGTCGTCGTTCAGCAGCAGGGGCGGCGGATGTCCGCAGTTGAGGACTCTGATCTCGCCGTCTTCGTGGGGGATCTCGACGAGCAGGGCGGTGGCGAAGCGCTCGATCAGGTCCTCGGGGGGATACGCGCTGGTGTAGCGGGCGCTGCTGGCCTCCAGGCGGCGGGCGATGCGGTCCAGGGTGGGCTCGTCGTGGGCCGCCTCGCGGAAGGAGTTGACCACGGCGGCGGCCTCGCCCACCGCCGGCAGGCCCTTGCCCCGTACGTCGCCGATGAGCAGCCGGACCCCGTACAGGGTGTCGGCCACCTCGTAGAAGTCGCCGCCGATGCGGGCCTCCGCCGCGGCGGCCAGGTACAGGGCCTCGATCTCGACGCCCCGGAAGCGGCGTGGCATCGGGCTCAGGACCACCTGCTGCGCCGCGTCGGCGACGAGGCGGACCTGGAAGAGCATCTGTTCCCGCTGGAGCCGCACATGGCTTCCGTAGGCGGCCGCCACCGTGACCGCGATGATCCCCGCTCCGGTGTACCAGGTGCCCAGGTCGGGGAAGAGGACGCCGAGGCCGATCATGAGTAGCAGGCAGACCGTCCCCAGTAGGACGGTGGGCAGCACGGGCCACATGGCGGCGGCGAGTGCCGGCGCCGCGGGCAGGAGGCGGCTGAAGGCCATGCTCCTGGGCGTGGTGTACGCCAGGCCGGCGATCACCACGGTCAGGATCACCGGCGACAGCAGGGCGAACGACCACCGGCCGCGGGGACGACGACGGGGCCGCTGCCGTCCAGGCTTGATCACAAGGCTTAGCGTATAGGGACAATATGGACACGGCCTCTCGGTCGGTCCGTCCTTGGCGGCCGCGACGCGACGAAGGCCCGGACCGCTGTCACGGTCCGGGCCTTCCGCCGGCGGAGGATACGAGATTCGAACTCGTGAGGGTCGCCCCCACGCGCTTTCCGGGCGTGCGCCCGTCCGGGGGCGATCGTGCGGGCCCTGACCTGCGGCGGAGCGAGCTGCCGGCTGGGCTCTGAACGGGGCTGTACGAGGGTGAACGGGGCTGTACGAGTCTGAACGGGGCTGTACGAGGGTGAACGCGACCAGGACTGCGACCACGGCGGGTTGTACTCCGTGACGGACGCGCTGGGTCAGGCGGACCTGGCGGTGGCGCGGACGCCGAAGTGGACGTAGCGGGTGCCGTCGGGGAGGGCGTAGAAGACGACGGGGATCCAGGCGTCCTTCTCGTTGCGGCGGCCGGCGAAGACGGTCTTGGCGGGGGTGTCGGAGACCGGCGTGAGGTGCCAGACGAGCGGGTCGAAGGTGCCGGCGAGGCCTTCGACGCCCTCGTAGCGCAGATCCAGTACGCCCTCTCCCTCGGTGCGGGCGGTGATGGTCATGAGGAAGCCCTCCCGCTTGTAGCTGCCGGTGAAGGGCGCCGTGTCGACGGCCGGGGGGTTCTCGGCGGGCCCGAACGCGGGCATGGTGACTCCGGCGAGTTCGGCGCTCAATTCGCGGCAGAGCGCCTCGTGGACCTTCGGTGCGGCGCCTCCGCCGTTGGTGAGCAGGGCGATGGCGAGGCCCTTCTCGGGGATGGCCCGCAGGTAGGCGAGTTGGCCGAAGGTGCTGCCGTCGTGGCCGAAGCCGCGCACGCCGTCCCATTCGAACAGGCCCCAGCCGAGGCCCCAGTGGGCTCCGAGGAACCACTGGTCGGGCATCTCGACCTCGCGGGTGAGCATCGCCTCCACGGCCGCGGCGGAGAGTACCCGGGTGTCGTCCGGTGCGGTTCCGCCGTCGATGAACAGCCGGGCGAAGCGGACCACGTCGGCCGCGGTGGCGCTGATGCCGCCGTACGGTCCGGCGGAGCGGAGCAGCATGTTCCACAGTGGGGTGGGCGTCGGGTCCTCGCCGGGCTCGCCCATGTGCCCCATCGCGGCGCGGAAGCGCAGCACCTCCTCGGGCAGCGTCATGGTCTGCCGGAGCCCGAGCGGGTCGCAGATCAGATCCTTGAGCGCCTCGTCCCAGGTCAGGCCGGTGATCACCTCGACGATCCGGCCGAGGACGTTGTAGGCGGTGCTGGAGTAGGACATGGTGGCGCCGGGCGGGTTGGTGAGGCCGATGACGCGCGTGCCGTCGATGTAGCGGGCCAGGCAGTCGTCGCCACGTCCCGTGTCGTTCACGTAGTCGCCCTCGATCCCGCTGGTGTGGTTGAGGAGTTGACGTGGCGTGATGGTGCGGGCGGCCTCGGCGTCGGCGAGGGTGAAGTCCGGCAGGATCTCCGTGACGCCGGTGCCGGTGTGCACAGGTGGCGCGATGGGCGCGCCACCTTTTCGAACGTCGTTTGAAACGATCTCGACGCGATCCCGGTTCCCGTCATTCGAGCCTGGCCGCGAAGCCGGCGCAGAGCAGGTGGACGCTCTGCGTGAACTTCTCGTCCTGGCTCTGGCGCGGGATCAGCGGGCCCATGAGCAGGGGGAACCGCTCGCACAGCTCGGCGTAGTGCTCGGCGGTGACGGTTGGCGGGGTGGCGGTCCGGCTCTGCTCCTGGAGGACGAAGCCGGTGATGTGGCTGAGCAGGGTGTCGGCGGCGATGCCGCAGTGGGCGGCGGGCAGGCCGGCGTCGAGGAGGGTGCGCAGCAGCCGTTCCATCAGGGAGAGGCCGCCGGTGCTGAGTACGCCAGGGCCCTCGGCGAGAAGGTGGGCACCGCCGGGGTGCTGCTTGATTTCGAGGCGCAGGGTGTTGGCCTGGGCCTCGATGCGGTCCTGCCAGTCGGCGGTGGGCGGGAGGGCGGCCAGGGCTTCGGTGCCCGCGTCGTAGGCCCGGTGGCAGACCCGGTCGGCCATCAGGGCGAGCAGCTCGTCCTTGCCTCGTACGTGGTAGTAGAGGCTGCCGGCGTGGGCGTCGAGGCGGTCGGCGACCTGGCGCATGGACAGGTTCTGGTAGCCGACCTCGGCGAAGACGGCCATGCCCGCGTCGACGATGCGGTCCTTGGAGAGCTTCATGCGGTCCACCGTACAAGATTTTCAAACGCTGTTTGAAAGCTGTGCTAGCTTTGCGTCGTCAGGTTTTCGAACGGCGTTTGAAATGCCGGAACCCGGGGGGAGTGGCGGGCATGGAGGCGATCCTCTTCAACGTGACCACGGCCGCGCTGATGGTCATGATGGTCAACTGCGGGCTCGGCGTGGTCGGCCGTGACACCCTGCGAGGGCGGCCGGTCCCGTGGGCGGCGGCCGTCCTGGCCGCGCTCGCCGTCGGCGGCGTGCTGCTGCAGCTCGTCTGGTCCGGAGCCATGGACGCGCTCGACGGCGACCCGTCGAAGTCCGGCTGGTGGCGTGAGTTCACCTCGGTGTTCATGCAGAACGGTGGCCTCTTCGGCGGGCTGTGGAACCTCGCCACCCTCGCCGCCGTCGCCGTGCTCGCCCAGTGGTACTGGGGCGGCCCGCTCACCCTCGGCTTCTTCCTCGCCGGCATCCTGCTGCCCGGTCGCATCGACAGCCTGCTGGGCTTCGGTGACGGCCCCAGCGCTGACCCCCGCAACTTCGCCGGCAGCTCCGGCGCCACCTACTTCCTCGGCGCCACCCTCGCCCTCGCCTTCCTCACCCGCACCCGCCTCCCCAAGGAGCTCGCCCTGGCGGTCGGCGTCCCGGTGCTGGGCCTCGCGATGTGGCTCGCCCAGGAGAACGGTCACGGGTTGGTGTCCGTCTACGGGTTCGCCCTCGCGGCGTTGGTGTGGGCGGTCCGCCACCGCGTGGTCCGCCCGGAGCCCGGGCGAGCGGCCTGACCCGCGGCCGTCCGGCGGCCGCTCGTAGCACGACGGGAACGCGACTGCGACCACGGAACGCCGAAGGCCCCGGCCGGTTTCCCGGTCGGGGCCTTCGGTTCGTGCCCGGTGAGGCACTGGCGGAGGATACGAGATTCGAACTCGTGAGGGGTTGCCCCCAACACGCTTTCCAAGCGTGCGCCCTAGGCCTCTAGGCGAATCCTCCGCCGCAAACAATACAAGACGTCGGGGGGTGCTCGCGAACGCCTTCCGCGGAGGTGGTGGAGGCGGCGCGAGCACCGCCCCGGATCGGCTAGGATGGAGGCAAGCCCCTCACGTGGCGCTATCTCACCCAACTCCCCCAGGGCCGGAAGGCAGCAAGGGTAAGTGGGCTCTGGCGGGTGCGTGAGGGGCCCTTGTGTTTCCCGGGGCGTTCCCCCGCGAGCGAGGCCCCGGGAAGTGTGAGCGAGACCACTTGTCAGTGGGGCCCGATATCGTCGTAGGTGTGTCGTCCCTCGCGCTCTACCGCCGCTACCGCCCCGAGTCCTTCGCCGAGGTCATCGGGCAGGAGCATGTCACCACCCCGTTGCAGCAGGCGCTGCGCAACAACAGGGTCAATCACGCGTACCTGTTCAGCGGGCCGCGCGGCTGTGGCAAGACGACCAGCGCGCGCATCCTCGCGCGCTGCCTGAACTGCGAGAAGGGGCCGACGCCCACCCCCTGCGGCGAGTGCCAGTCGTGCCAGGACCTGGCGCGCAACGGCCGGGGTTCGATCGACGTCATCGAGATCGACGCCGCCTCGCACGGTGGCGTGGACGACGCCCGTGAGCTGCGCGAGAAGGCCTTCTTCGGCCCCGCCAGCAGCCGCTACAAGATCTACATCATCGACGAGGCCCACATGGTCACCTCGGCGGGCTTCAACGCCCTGCTGAAGGTGGTCGAGGAGCCGCCGGAGCACCTGAAGTTCATCTTCGCCACCACGGAGCCCGAGAAGGTCATCGGGACGATCCGGTCGCGTACGCACCACTACCCCTTCCGCCTCGTCCCCCCGGGCACGCTGCGTGAGTACCTGGGCGAGGTGTGCGAGCGCGAGGCGATCCCCGTCGAGGACGGCGTGCTGCCGCTCGTCGTGCGCGCCGGCGCCGGCTCCGTGCGTGACTCCATGTCCGTCATGGACCAGCTCCTCGCCGGCGCCGCCGAGGACGGTGTGACATACGCCATGGCGACGTCCCTCCTCGGGTACACGGACGGCTCGCTCCTCGACTCCGTCGTCGACGCCTTCGCCGCGGGCGACGGCGCGGCCGCCTTCGAGGTCGTCGACCGGGTCATCGAGGGCGGCAACGACCCCCGCCGGTTCGTGGCCGACCTCCTGGAGCGGCTGCGCGACCTCGTGATCCTCGCCGCCGTCCCCGACGCCGCCGAGAAGGGCCTCATCGACGCCCCTGTGGACGTCGTGGAGCGCATGCAGGCGCAGGCCTCCGTCTTCGGCGCCGGGGAGCTCAGCCGGGCCGCCGACCTCGTCAACGAGGGCCTGACGGAGATGCGCGGCGCCACCTCGCCGCGGCTCCAGCTGGAACTGATCTGCGCGCGGGTGCTGCTGCCGGCCGCCTTCGACGACGAGCGCTCGGTGCGCGCCCGCCTCGACCGGCTGGAGCGCGGCGGCATCGTGGCCGCGCCTCCCGGCGGCCCCGCCATGGGGTACGTGCCCGGGCCCGAGGGCCACGCCCCGGCCGCCGCCGGGATGCCCGGTGCCGGTCTGTCCGGGCCCGCCGCGGCCCGTGCCGCCGTCGGCCCCGCCGCCGGCGCCCCCGCCGCGCCCCCGGCCGCCCCGGCCCCGGTTCAGGCCCAGCCCCCGGCCGCCCCGGCCCCGGCGCAAGCCCCCGCTCCCGCCCCCGTCCAGCCTCCGCAGGCCCCGCCGGCCGCCCCCGCTCCCGCCGCCCCGGCTCCCGCCGCCCCGGCCCCGGCCGTGGGCGCCTGGCCCACCGCGGCCGCCCCGGGCGGCCAGGCCCCCGCGGCCCCGCGGGCCGGCGCCTGGCCGACCGCCGCCACGGCCCCGCAGCCCGCCGCGGCGCCGGCCCCGGCCGCGCCCGGCGCCGGCGTACCGCAGGGCGCGCCCGCCGCGCAGGTCCAGGGCGACGCCACGCAGGCGCGCCAGCTGTGGCCGAACATCCTGGAGGCGGTCAAGAACCGCCGCCGCTTCACCTGGATCCTGCTGAGCCAGAACGCCCAGGTCGCCGCCTGCGACGGCGCCACCCTGCAGGTCGGCTTCTCCAACGCCGGCGCGCGCGACAGCTTCGCCAACAGCGGCAGCGAGGAGGTCCTGCGCCAGGCTCTCGGCGACCTCGGCCTCCCGTGGAGGACCGAGCTGATCGTCGACCCCTCCGGCGGCGCGGGCGGTGGCTCACCGTCCGCCGGCGGTTTCGGCGGTGGCGGGTACGGCGGTGGCGCGGCGGCCTCCTACGCCCGCCCCCAGGCCGCCCCGGCGTCGCCCCAGGCGTACGCCCCGGCGGCTCCCCAGCCCGCCGCGGCGGCTCCGGGCGCCCCCGCGCCCGCCCAGGAGCCCCGCCAGGCCCCGCCCGGCCCCTCCGTGCCTCCCGCGCCTCCGGCGCAGCAGTACCGGGAGCCGGAGCCGCCGCCCGTCCCCCTCGAGGACGACGTCCCCGCCGAGGACGACCCCGACCTCGTCGACAGCGCCCTGAGCGGCCACGACCTCATCGTGCGCGAGCTGGGGGCGACGGTGATCGAGGAGATCGCCAACGAATGACCCGCGGCGGTGCGCCCGTCTCCTTCCCACGGTGTAGGGCGCGCCGCGCGGTGAGCACGTAGGCTCGGGCTACCGAAGCATTCAGTCGTCGACAGCCAGGAGCGACCCGTGATCCCCGGTGGTGGCCAGCCCAACATGCAGCAGCTGCTCAAGCAGGCCCAGAAGATGCAGCAGGATCTCGCCGTGGCCCAGGAGGAGCTGGCGCGCACGCTCGTCGAGGGATCGGCCGGCGGCGGCCTGGTGAAGGCCACTGTCAGCGGTGCCGGCGAGCTCAAGGGCCTGGCGATCGACCCCAAGGCGGTGGACCCCGAGGACACCGAGACCCTCGCGGACCTCGTCCTCGCCGCCGTGCGCGACGCCAACGCGACCGCCCAGCAGCTGCAGGAGCGGAAGCTCGGCCCGCTCGCCCAGGGCCTGGGCGGCGGCAGCGGCATCCCCGGCCTGCCGTTCTGAGGCCGTACGCCTGACAGACATCCGTACGCAGCCCCTCGCACACGGAGCGCGCGTACGACAACCGCAGAAGCAGAAGGAGAACCCGATCCGTGTATGAAGGCGTGGTCCAGGACCTGATCGACGAGCTGGGCAGGCTGCCCGGCGTCGGTCCCAAGAGCGCCCAGCGGATCGCCTTCCACATCCTCCAGGCGGAGCCGGCCGACGTCCGCCGGCTCGCCCACGCGCTGACCGAGGTCAAGGCGAAGGTCCGCTTCTGCGCGGTCTGCGGCAACGTGGCGCAGGAGGAGCGGTGCCGGGTCTGCCAGGACCCGCGCCGCGACCCCTCCGTCATCTGTGTCGTCGAGGAGTCCAAGGACGTCGTCGCGATCGAGCGGACGCGAGAGTTCCGCGGCCGCTACCACGTACTGGGCGGGGCGATCAGCCCCATCGAGGGCGTCGGCCCGGACGACCTGCGCATCCGCGAGCTGCTCGCGCGGCTCGCGGACGGCACGGTCACCGAGCTGATCCTGGCCACCGACCCCAACCTGGAGGGCGAGGCCACGGCCACGTACCTCGCGCGCATGGTGAAGCCCATGGGGATGAAGGTCACACGGCTGGCCAGTGGCCTGCCCGTGGGTGGGGATCTTGAATATGCCGACGAGGTCACGCTCGGGCGTGCCTTCGAAGGGAGAAGACTGCTCGATGTCTGACGCAACGCTGCACGACTCCAAGCGCGATCCCGGCGACTTCGTCGTTTCGGTCGCGGACTCGATCGAGAGCTTCATCGTGGCCGTCACCGAGGTGTCACGCGGCGACGAGCCCGACAGCGCGGTCCCCTTCCTGCTGCTGGAGGTCTCGCAGCTCCTCCTCACCGGCGGCCGGCTGGGTGCCCACGAGGACTTCGTCCCCGACGAGCGCTACGAGCCGGACGTCGGCCCCGAGCCGGACGTCGACGAGCTGCGCGAGCGGTTCGCGACCCTGCTCGACCCGGTCGACGTCTACTCCGAGGTCTTCGACCCCTATGTGCCGCGCAGCGCGCCCGTGGCGTCGCGCATCTCCGACGACCTCGCCGACATCATCACCGACCTGCGGCACGGCATGGCCCACTACCGCGACGGCCGCGTCAACGAGGCCCTGTGGTGGTGGCAGTTCTCCTACCTCTCCAACTGGGGCCCCACCGCCTCGGCGTGCCTGCGCGCCCTGCAGTCGCTCGTGGCGCACGTACGGCTGGACCAGCCGCTGGACGAGCTCGACGGGCTCGACACGGACACCGACGTCACGGCCGACGAGCAGCTGGCCGAGGAGGCGGGACGCGTCATGGCGGCGGAGATCGGCGGCCCGCTGGGCCTGCGGGCCAAGGCACCGGGCGCCCAGCCGCGCGCCTGACCGCCGGGGGCGGGTCAGGAGCCGGACGTCAGTCCTGCTCCCGCTCGCTCTCGGCGTCCGCGTCCATGACGGCCCCTTCGGCCTGCCCCTCGCCCTCGGGCGGGCTCTCCTCGGCCGCGGCCGCGCCCTCCGCGCCCGCCTCTTCCGCGCCCGCCTCTTCCGCGCGCTCCTCGCGCCGCTTGCGCGCGAGCTCCGCGGCGATCCTGTCCGAGTACAGCCGCATGTCCACCTCGGCCTTGCGGTCGAACATGGCACCGCCCCCCTCCCGGCTCCCCGTCCACTGTGCGCCCCGCCCCCGGACACACGACGGCGTACGGATGCGGCGTACGGATGCGCCGCGCGGCGCGCACGCCCCGCGCCGGGCGCTGTCGTCGCAGGTGGCGCGGCCCGGCGCCGCCCGCTGTCTCACCATGCGGGACCGGCGGGGCCGGTTCCTGTCCCTCGTTAGACTGACGGCGACCGCATTACGTATAGCTGCGAGGAGCGCACGTGGGCCTTGTCGTGCAGAAGTACGGAGGCTCCTCCGTTGCCGATGCCGAGGGCATCAAGCGGGTTGCCAAGCGAATCGTGGAAGCCAAGAAGAACGGCCACCAGGTGGTCGTCGTGGTCTCCGCGATGGGCGACACGACGGACGAGTTGATCGATCTCGCCGAGCAGGTCTCTCCCATGCCTGCCGGTCGTGAGTTCGACATGCTGCTGACCGCGGGAGAGCGGATTTCCATGGCCCTGCTGGCCATGGCGATCAAAAACCTCGGTCACGAGGCGCAGTCGTTCACGGGCAGCCAGGCCGGTGTCATCACGGACTCGGTCCACAACAAAGCGCGCATCATCGACGTCACGCCCGGCCGCATCCAGCAGTCGGTCGACGCGGGCAACATCGCGATCGTGGCCGGTTTCCAGGGTGTGTCCCAGGACAAGAAGGACATCACCACCCTGGGCCGCGGCGGCAGCGACACCACCGCCGTCGCGCTCGCCGCGGCGCTGAACGCCGAGGTGTGCGAGATCTACACCGACGTCGACGGTGTCTTCACCGCCGACCCGCGGGTGGTGAAGAAGGCCCGCAAGATCGAGTGGATCTCGTTCGAGGACATGCTGGAGCTGGCGAGCTCCGGCTCCAAGGTGCTGCTCCACCGCTGTGTGGAGTACGCGCGCCGTTACAACATCCCGATCCACGTGCGCTCGTCCTTCTCCGGGCTGCGCGGCACCTGGGTCAGCAACGAACCGCAAGGGGACCAGCCGATGGAGCAGGCGATCATCTCGGGCGTCGCGCACGACACCTCCGAGGCGAAGGTCACGGTCGTCGGGGTGCCGGACAAGCCGGGCGAGGCCGCGTCCCTGTTCCGGGCGATCGCGGACGCCGAGATCAACATCGACATGGTCGTGCAGAACGTGTCGGCGGCGACGACCGGGCTGACCGACATCTCCTTCACGCTGCCGAAGACCGAGGGCCGCAAGGCCGTCGAGGCGCTGGAGAAGACGAAGGCCCGCGTGGGCTTCGACTCGCTGCGCTACGACGACCAGATCGCGAAGATCTCGCTGGTCGGCGCGGGCATGAAGACGAACCCGGGCGTCACGGCGACGTTCTTCGAGGCGCTGTCCGACGCCGGCGTGAACATCGAGCTGATCTCGACCTCCGAGATCCGCATCTCGGTCGTCACGCGCGCCGACGACGTGAACGAGGCCGTGCGGGCCGTCCACACGGCGTTCGGCCTGGACACCGACAGCGACGAGGCCGTGGTCTACGGAGGCACCGGCCGATGACGGCCGCCGGTGGTACGGGCGTCGCGCGCGGCAGTGCGGACGACGCCCGTACCGCCCGGCCCACCCTCGCCGTCGTCGGCGCGACCGGCGCGGTGGGCTCGGTGATGCTGGAGATCCTCTCCCGGCACGCGGACATCTGGGGCGAGATCCGGCTTGTCGCGTCGTCGCGCTCGGCCGGGCGGATGCTGTCCGTCCGGGGCGAGGAGACCGAGGTCGTCGCGCTGAGCGAGGAGGCGTTCGAGGGCGTCGCCGTCGCGATGTTCGACGTGCCCGACGAGGTGGCCGCGCGCTGGGCGCCGATCGCGGCGGCCAAGGGCGCGGTGGTCGTGGACAATTCGGCGGCGTTCCGGATGGATCCGGACGTCCCGCTGGTGGTGCCCGAGGTGAACGCGCACGCGGCGCGGATGCGGCCGCGCGGGATCGTCGCGACCCCGAACTGCACGACGCTGTCGATGATCGTCGCGGTGGGCGCGCTGCACGCCGGGTTCGGGCTGAGCGATCTGGTGGTCTCCTCGTACCAGGCGGTGTCGGGCGCGGGCCGCGCCGGTGTGGACGCGCTGCGGGCGCAGCTGGCGGCCGTGACGGGCACGGATCTGGGCACGCGGCCCGGCGATGTGCGCCGGGCGGTCGGTGACGGCATGGGCCCGTTCCCGGCCCCGGTGGCGCTGAACGTGGTGCCGTGGGTCGGGTCGCTGATGGAGGACGGCTGGTCCTCGGAGGAGCTGAAGGTCCGGGCCGAGACGCGGAAGATCCTGGGACTGCCGGACCTCAGGGTGGCCGTGACCTGTGTACGGGTGCCGGTGGTCACGACGCACTCGCTGAGCGTGCACGCGCGTTTCGAGAACGAGGTGACGGTCGAGCGGGCCCACGAGATCCTGGCGAACGCGCCGGGTGTGGTGCTGTGCGACAGCCCGGCGGAGGGGGAGTTCCCCACGCCCGCCGACGCGGTGGGCACGGACCCGACGTGGGTGGGGCGCGTACGGCGCTCGCTGGACGACCCCAGGGCGCTCGAACTCTTCGTCTGTGGCGACAATCTGCGCAAGGGGGCGGCGCTGAACACGGCGCAGATCGCGGAAGTCGTGGCGGCGGAGCTGACCGCTCCGTAATACTGGGGCGAAGTGTGAAGGTCCTGTGATCACCGTTGTTCCGCGTGTGATCAACTTGTTGGTACGGACCACTGGAACAACGGGGCAGACGGACTGTTCGGCGATCCGCTCCCCGCCCACTGCAACCGCGGTCGAGGCGGGGAGCGTCTTTGTTGCCGTCTCTCGCAGCGGTACCACATACGGGGCATTGAGGAAGAGTTGGTACGCATGAGGGCATGTGACGCGTGGTCCGGGGGTGTGTCGGTCGCGATGTCCCTGTGCGTCGTGCCGAACACCGCGCCGGGCACCGCGGCGGGCGTCGTGCCCCGCGCGTACAACCCTGACGGGGGGAAGCGTGTCCAACAGGCGTGGCAGAGGTCATCAGCATCGCAACCGTTCCGCGGCGCGGGGGCGCCCCGGCGCGTCCGCGTGCCGGCTCGCCGGGCGGTATGCCGGTGATAGCCCCCTGGTCGGCCGCCCGTCCCGGCCGGATACCGCCCCAGATCCCCACGCAGACGTCCGCGCCGCGCGGGGACGCTGACGAGGCGATGGCAGCGGGCACCACCGTCGACCACCTCACCGAGACCTACCGGGCCCACTACCGGTCGCTGCTCGGCCTCGCCGCCCTGCTTCTCGACGACACCGCGTCCTGCGAGGACGTGGTCCAGGAAGCGTTCATCCGCGTGCACTCCGCGCGCGGCCGGGTCCGCGACCCGGAGAAGACCCTCGCCTATCTGCGGCAGACCGTCGTCAATCTGTCCCGCTCCGCCCTCCGCCGCCGCATCCTCGGACTGAAGCTGCTGTCCAAGCCGATGCCCGACATGGCGAGCGCGGAGGAGGGCGCGTACGAACAGCTGGAGCGCGACCAATTGATCAAAGCGATGCGTGGACTGCAGCGCCGCCAGCGTGAGGTCCTCGTCCTCCGCTATTTCGCCGACATGACCGAGGCCCAGGTCGCCGAGACCCTCGGCCTGTCGCTGGGCTCGGTGAAGGCGTACGGCTCGCGGGGGATCGCGGCGCTCCGGGTCGCCATGGAGGCACCGGTATGAGCCAGCACCAGCACCACGACCCGGGTGCCGGCGACGGCGGCGGTGCCGAGGGCGGTGTCGACGAGCAGGCGCTGAGCCGCCTGCTGCGGGACGCGGTCGGCGGCATCGAGCCGTCCCCGGACGCGCTGGAGCACCTCCGCCGCGCCGTGCCGCTGCGGCGTACCCGCAAGCGGCAGGCCGTCGTGGGGGCCGCCGCCGCGGTGATCCTCGGTGCCACGGCCCTGCCCGTGCTCATCCACGCCGCCACCACCGGCTCCACCACCGACGGGCGGTCGGCCAACGCGGCCAGCAGCCGCCAGCGCACCCATGACTCGTACCCCGGCGGCCCCTCGCTCACGGACGGCGGGGACGGCGGCCCGCGGGACGCCGCGCACGGCCAGGACCGCCGCGAGGCCGAGGCGAAGGAGAAGACGGGGCCGAGCGGGAAGGACGCCGGTACGCCGGGCCCCTCGGGCACGACCGGCGGCGCGCCGTCCGCCTCCGCCCCGACCCTGGCCGCCTCCTCGCCCACCTGCGACCGCAACCAGCTCGGCCGGGGCGTGGGCTCCGTCGGCACGGCCGACCGCGACGGCCGGGTGTACGGCGCCTTCCGCGTGGTCAACGTCTCGGGCAAGGTCTGCGCGGTGAACGGCGGCGGCGAGGTCGCCGTCCGCACCCCGGGCGGGAGCGCCGGCTCCCGCGTCTCCGTGGTGGACCACACCTCGGGCGACGCGGCCACCGGGCTGCCCGACCCGGCCGGCGAGCCCAGCGAGGTGATCCTCCAGCCCGGCCAGGCGTACGAGATCCAGTTCGCCTGGATCCCGTCGGCCGACGGCGGCGCCGGCGGCTGCTCCCGGCCCGCCCGCCCCACGCCCAGCCAGCAGCCCGCCCCGTCCTCGGCCCCGGGCTCCGGCCACCCCGCCGTCGCGGAGCGGACCCAGCCGCAGGAGGACACCGCGGCGCCCGGGCCGTCCCCGGCGGGCGTCACCGTGAGCCACACCCCGGAGCCGGGCGAGCCCAAGGCGGCGGCCGCCACCATCCCGGACGCCTGCGCGGGCACCCTCTACCGGACGGGACCGCTGGCGACCAACCCGGCGGCCTAGGGACTCCTCCGGCTGATCCCCGCGGGCTCCTGCCCCGGGGGACGCGCTCCGGCGCCGTGCCCGTACCGTGGTGGTGTGTATCGGTTCCTGCTGACTCCCCGGTGGTGGGGGATCAACGTCTTCACCGTGCTGGCCATCCCCGTGTGCCTGTTCATGGGCACCTGGCAGCTCGGCCGCTTCGAGACGCGCGTCGACTCGCACCGCGATCAGCGGGACCGGGCCGGCGAGGCCCGGGCGGCGGACGCCGCGCCGCTGCGGGACCTGCTGCCGGTGAGCACCGAGACGTCCGGGCGCCGGGCCACCGCGTCCGGACGCTACGACGCCGGCCACCAACTGCTCGTCCCGGACCGCGATCTGGACGGCCGCAAGGGCTTCTACGTCCTGACGCTCCTCCGAACGGACGGCGCCGGCGGCAAGGCGCTGCCCGTCGTCCGCGGCTGGCTGCCCGGCGACGCCGCCTCGCGGGCCGACACCGCGAAGGTCCCGGCGCCGCCGGCCGGGAAGGTCACCGTCACCGGCGCCCTCCAGCCCTCCGAGAGCCCGTCGTCCAAGGGCGTACGGACCTCCGGCGGCGTGGACGCCGGCCAGGTCGCCGTGATCAGCGCGGCCTCGCTGGTCAACCTCGTGCCGTACGAGGTGGAGGACGCCTGGGTCACGGTGACCGAGGCGCGGGACGGGCTGACCGCGGTGCCCGCGGCCGCCGCCCCCAACACCGGCCTGGACCTCAAGGCCTTCCAGAACCTCGGCTACACCGGCGAGTGGTTCGTCTTCGCCGGCTTCGTGCTCTTCATGTGGTTCCGGCTCTTCCGCCGCGACGCGGAGGCCGCGCGCGACCTCGCGCTCGGCATCACGCCCGAGGAGCCCGAGGAGCCCGAGGAGCCCGGGGCGCCCGCGGGTCCGGAGCGCCCGGACGGTCCGGAGCATCCGGACGGTCCGGACGGCCCAGATGACGCTCCGCGAAGGCGATCTCCTGCCGGAGCTGCTTGATCCGCTCCTCCACCACCAGGGAGCCGTGGCCCGCGTCGTACCGGTACACCTCGTGGGCGTGGCCGCGCCGCTCCAGCCGTTCCACGTAGTTCTCGACCTGCCGTATCGGGCAGCGCGGGTCGTTCATGCCGGCGGAGATGTACACCGGCGCGCGCACCTCGTCGACGTACGTCAGTGGTGACGAGGCCGCGTAGCGCTCCGGCACCTCCTCCGGGGTGCCGCCCAGCAGCGTGCGGTCCAGGGCCTTCAGCGCCTCCATCTCGTCGTGGTAGGCGGTGACGTAGTCGGCGACGGGCACCGCGGCCAGGCCCACCGCCCAGGCGTCGGGCCGGGTGCCCAGGCCGAGGAGGGTGAGGTAGCCGCCCCAGGAGCCGCCGGCCAGGACCAGCCGCTCGGGGTCGGCGAGCCCGGAGGCCACCGCCCACGCGCGGACGGCCTCGATGTCCTCCAGCTCGATCAGACCGACCCGGTGCTTGAGCGCGTCGGTCCAGGCGCGCCCGTAGCCGGTGGAGCCGCGGTAGTTGACGCGGACGACCGCGAAGCCGTGGTCGACCCAGGCGGCCGGGCCGGCGGCGAAGGCGTCGCTGTCGTGCCAGGTCGGCCCGCCGTGGACGTCGAAGACCGTGGGGAACGGCCCCTCGCCCGCCGGCTTCTGCACCAGGGCGTGCACCGTGCCGCCCGGGCCCTCGACCCAGGCGTCGGTGACCGGCACGGAGTCGGGCGCGTGCGCCGGCCCCTCCGGCACGGCCGGGGCGGTCAGCACGACGTGGCCCGCCGTGGACCGCACCACCGGCGGCTTGGCCGCCGAGGACCACAGGAACTCCACCGTGCCGTCCGGCCGGGGCAGCGCCCCGGAGACGGTGCCGCGCGGGGTGTCGAGCCGGGTGAGCGTGCCGTCGGCCAGGTCGTAGCGCCACAGCTCGCTACGGGCGTGGTGGCTGTGGTCGACGAGGAGCGCGGTGCCGTCGGGGAACCAGGCCGCGGCCAGGTCGCCGGGCAGATCGAGGGCGAGCGGCGTCTCCTCGCCCGTGACCGCGTCCCACAGCATCGGCTCCCAGCGGCCGGCGCGCTGATGGCCCACGAGCAGCCGGGAGTCACCGTCGACGGGCGCGAAGCCCATGACGCCCAGGCCCAGTTCGACAGTGCCGCCGAGGCTGTCGTCGAGCTCGCCGACGACAGTGCCGTCCGTTCGCACGACCCGGATCGCGTAGTGCATGGCGTCGCCGTGCTCGGTGTGCTCGATCGCGATCAGCGAGCCGTCGTGGGAGAGGTCGCCGACGCCGGCGGACTGCCGGTGGCGGTAGATCTCGTCGGGCTCCTGCCCGGGGCGCACGACGTGGATCGTCGAGCCGCCCTTGTCGGTGGACCGGCCGACCACGGCGGTGCCGTCCCGGCCCAGCGCCAGCCCGTCGGGGTACGAGGGGTCGAGGCCCGGCGTGGCGGGCTCGTCGGGACCGCCGTGGAACGGCTGGCGCACCCAGGTGCCGAACTCGTCGCCGTCGGTGTCGGCGAACCACCAGATCCACTCGCCGTCCGGGGAGAGCACCCCGCCCGTCGTGCCGTTGGGCCGGTCGGTGACCTGCCGCTGCCGCCCGGTGGCGCGGTCCCAGGCGTACAGCTCGAAGGTCCCCGTCGCGTTGCAGGTGAACAGCGACCGGTCGGGCGCGTCCTCCGCCCACTTCGGCAGCCCCATGCGCGGTGCCCGGAACCGCTTCTCCCAGTCCGGCACGCCCGCCTCGCCCCGCAGGGGCCCATTGCTATCGGTCATGCCCCCCATTCTGCGCCGCCGGGCGCGGCGGATGCGGACCGCGTCACTCCTGTGGAAAACGGCGGTGAACCGGGCGCCGTCGGCGAGGCCGGAGACGCCCGGACGAAGCCGGTGAGGACCGAGCCGGTCGGGACCGAGCCGGTCGGGACCGAGCCGGTCAGGACCGAGCCTGTAAGGACCAGCCTGTAAGGACCGAGCCGTTCGGGGATCAGGCCGTGATCAGGCCGGTGAGCCCTGCGCGGCCGGTGCCCCGAGCGCCTCGGCGGTCAGCCGGACGAAGTCCTCGGGTCGGTCCAGCATGATGTTGTGCCCGGCGCCGGGAACGGCCAGCAGCCGCACCCCGGCAGCGGCCAGCTCCTCGGGACGGGCCGGGGCCTCGCCGTGCTCCCCGTACAGCAGGGTGCGCGGTACGGACAGCAGGGTCAGCGTCTCCCGCATGGTGGGGACTGTCGCCGCGGCCAGGCGGACCGCGCTGCGGTGCAGGGCCAGTGGGTCCGCGAGCCGCATGGTGACCGCCCAGCCGGGGTCGACCCGTTCGAGGGTCTCCGCGAAGCCGTGGTCCAGGAACTCCGCCTCGGAGTACGCGGCGATGCCGCTGCTGCCCGGCTGTGTGCCCGGGGCGATCCGGTCCAGGTTGGGCTCGGCGAGCACCAGCCGTGCCACCAGGTCGGGGTGACGGTCCGTCAGCACGATGGCCACCGCGCCGCCCATGCTGTGCCCGATCACATCGGCGTCCCGCACCCCCGCCGACCGCAGGGCGGCAGCGAGGGCGTCGGCGTGGGACTCCAGGGCGTAGTCGAAGTCCGCGGGGCGATCGCTGAGTCCGAAGCCCAGCATGTCGGTCAGGAGCGAGCGGTGCCCGGCCAGCAGCGGGTGGGCCGCGACGCGCGCGTAGTACGCCGATGCCATCGCCCCGAGGCCGTGCACGTACACCCGGGCCGGCCCGTCGCCCGGCAGCTCCACCCAGCGCAGGTGGGCGCCGGCCGGGGTGACGACTGCCTGATGGATGCTCATACGCGCTGCTCTCCAGGGTCGCTGGTGGTCGGGACGGGCGGGTCGGCCGATCGTACGCCGGTCGGGGCCCCGAGCGGGAGCGCGTCAGTCGTTGGTGATCGCGGAGACGCGCGCCGCGAGGCCGTCGAGGAGGGTGGCGAGGCCGAACTCGTACAGCGAGGCGGCCGAGAGGTCGGCCTCGGGGGCGACGGCGGCGAAGTGCGGCAGGCGGCCCTGGTCCAGCAGCGCCGTGATGCGCTGCCGCTGGGCGTCCATCCACTGCTCCCCGGTGATGCCGCTGGCCCGGGTGGCGCGCGCCTCGGGCTCCGTGTCGACCGCCTGACCCCGGACGTATCCGAAGAGGGTGACGGCCGCGTGCATACGGGTGCCGGCGTCGAGCCCGAGGCCGTCCAGGGCGGCCAGGGCCCACTCGATGTGCCGCATGCCGTGCGGCGCGAGCAGGGGCCGGCTGAGGTTGAGGGACGCCGCCAGCCAGGGGTGGGTCCGGTAGAGGCGCCACTGGACGGCGGCGGCCAGCTCCAGCCGGGCCCGCCAGCCCTCCGGCGGCGGCTCGGGCAGCGGCTCCCGCGCGAAGGCGGCGTCCACCATCAGCGCGATCAGCTGCTCCTTGCTCGCGACGTGGCGGTAGAGCGTCATGGTCGGCATGCCGAGTTCCGTGGCGACCCGGCGCATCGTCAGTCCGTCCGTGCCCTCGGCGTCGGCGAGCGCGATGGCCGCGCGGACGACGCGGGCCCGGACGGCCGGGTCGTCGGCGGAGCCCTTGGCGGGACGGGCCCGGGTCGGCGGGGCGTCGGCGACGACGGTCCCGACCCCGGGAACGGCCCGCACCAGGCCTTCGTGCCTCAGTACGGTCAGCGCCTTGGTGGCGGTGGCCATGGCGACGCCCCACCGCTGGGTGATCGCCCGGGTGGAGGGCACGCGGTCGCCGGGGGCGAGCTCGCCGGTCTCGATGCGGTGGCGCAGCTCGGCGGCGATGCGGGCGTAGGGGGGCTGGAGGGTCACAGCACTAGTACACCATGACTGATGCGCACTAGAACGCTTTCGCTAAAAGACCACTTCACAGGGGCTGTCGAGTGTTCGTACGTTGTTCACATGGCGACGGAGAAGAGCATGACGACAGAGAAGAAGACAGTCCTGATCTCGGGTGCGGGTGTGGCGGGGCTGGCGCTCGCGTACTGGCTGGACCGCAGGGGCTTCAGCGCGACGGTGGTGGAGCGGGCCCCGGAGGTGCGGCACGGCGGCTATGCCGTCGACTTCCGGGGTGAGGCCCTGGACGTCCTGGACCGGATGGACCTGCTGGAGCGGGTGCGGGCGCTGGACACCCGGATGGGCGATGCGGCGATGGTGGACGCGGAGGGCAGGCAGTACGCCACGCTGCCGGCCGCGATCTTCGCGGGCGACCTGGAGGTTCCCAAGGGCGAACTGACCCGGCTGCTGTACGCGGCCGCCCAGGACCGGGCGGAGTTCGTGTTCGGCGACTCGATCGCCGGGCTGGAGCAGGACGCGGACGGGGTGCGCGTCACCTTCGAGAACGGCCCGGCGCGCCGGTTCGACCTGGTGGTGGGCGCCGACGGGCTGCACTCGCGGACCCGGGCGCTGGCGTTCGGCCCGGAGGAGAGCTTCGTACGCCCGCTGGGCATCCACACCGCGATCTTCAGCCTCCCGAACCACCTGGGGCTGCACCGCACAGGGCAGCTCTACGTCTCCCCCGGGAAGGCGGCCAACATGTTCGCCGACGACGAGGCCGGCCGGGCCAGGGCGGCCCTGCACTTCGCCGCCGACGACCTGCGGTACGACCGCCGCGACACGGACGAGCAGCGGCGGATCGTGGCCGAACGGTTCGCCGGCGAGGGCTGGGAGGTCCCGCGGCTGCTGACGGAGATGCGCACGGCCGAGGACTTCTGGTTCGACGCCAACGCCCAGGTGGTGATGGACACGTGGAGCGCCGGCCGGGTCGTCCTGCTGGGGGACGCCGGCTACTGCGCGGCCCCCACCTCGGGCCGCGGCACGTCCCAGGCGCTGATCGGCGCGTACCTCCTGGCCGGCGAGCTGGCACGGTCCCACGGCGACCACACGACGGCGTTCGCGGCGTACGAGACGGCGCTGCGCCCCCTGGTCGACGAGCACCAGGCGGTGGGCCGCGAGGGCGCGGAACGCTTCTTCATGCCCGCCCCCACCCAGGAGATCCTGGACATGCTGGCCGCCAACGCCCCGGAACACACCCGCCCGGAACCGGTCCGTCTCCCCGACTACACGACCCACTGAACGGCCACAGGGCCCGAAGGCCTCCGGAAACACCTCGGGGCCGGTCTCCTGAAAGGAGACCGGCCCCGAGATCACTGTCGGGGTGGCGGGATTTGAACCCACGACCTCTTCGTCCCGAAGCAATCTCGGTGTTCCTCGGGCCAAGGAAGGGCAGGGAGCTGACCTGCGCCGGACGTGCCTGAACGTACGTGGATGTGCGCCGTCGTACGCGGTTGTTGTCACGCAGTTAGACACTCATCAGGGCGTCGGCTACGGCGGCCATGTCGGTCACGACTGCGTCAGCACCTGCGTCCCCGAGGGCGTGGTCCTTGCCCGGCTTGTTGGCGAAGCCGATAGAACGCCCTCCTGTGGCCCTGGCGGCTTCGATGTCCGTCACGGAATCGCCGATGAGCGTGCAGTCGTGGGGATGGGTGCCCAGTTGACTGGCGGCCTTCAGCAGCGAGTGAGGATCGGGCTTCATGAGATTTGGCCAGTAGGGGGCGCGGCCGACGACCTCGTCCACGAGATGGCGAAGGCCGTGCAACATCAGGAAGGCCCTCACGCACGCCGTGGAGTTGTTGCTGACGATGGCAACCTTCCGGCCTGACGACTTCGCCGCTTCCAGGGCGGCGACCGCGCCGGGGATGGGGGTCCCCGCGACCTTGACGGCCGACACTTCGGCCCTGGTCAGCGCTTCCTCAATGGCACGGACAGCGGGTTCGCCGCCGTCTGGGGCGAGGCGCAGGATCTCCATGGGGTCGTGGACACCGTGAGCCTTGCCGCCGAGTGCCGCGTCGTGTTGGGCCAGGATTTCGGCGAGCCGCCGCGCGACGTCGGGTGCAGGCTGGCCAGCGAACACGTCGCAGATCGGCCCGTCGAAGTCGAACAGGACCGCTCTGGTGGCTCCAATGGCCTCGATGAGCTTGCTACTTCCCATCAGGGGCGAAGTCCCTTCCGATGGTGTCCCACACGCTTTCGAACCACATACAAGCCTGCTCGACCTGTTGTGCACCGCTCGATGACTCGCCCTCGTTCAGCGAGTAATGGAAGAGCGTGGCATCCGCGCCCACCAGGTCGTAGATCTCTATGGCTTCGCCCTGGGCTACGACCTTGTTCGGCCGGATCGGGTAGTACCCGAAGAACGCGTCTTCCTGGTTGATCACGTAGAGCTTGAAGAACTGCGTGCCGCTGTGGACCCGCACGCTGACCTTCGCCTCGCCTACCAGTCCCAGCACGCTCAGCTCGTGGATGGAGTTGGCGATGCTCCGAGTGAAGCCGACCATCATGTCGTGCATGCGGCTCCGGAGGCGGGGGTCGTCGGCTCCGTCTTCGCGGCGTACGGGTGCGGCCTGGGGTACGGACATGTCCGGCACCAAGATGCGCACGGCGATGCTCGACGGGGTCAGGCGCCCGACGCGAATCTTGTCGATTGGCTCCTGAAGGGCGCCGTGCAAGGTCTCGCTGGAGAAGCCGGCGAAGTCGATCGACACGTTAGGGCTGGCGAACGCTTGCTCGACGTACGGCCGCAGACCCGCGGGACGTTCGGTGCGGGCGCGGACGTACACACCACTGCCCTTGCGGGACACGACAAGTCCCTCGTCCTCCAGTTCGCGGAGGGCGCGTTGGATGGTGGCACGAGCAAAGCCATACATCTCGGTCAGGTCCTTGTGCGACGGGATCTTGTCGCCGGGCCCTAGCTTTCTCGTCCGAATGGCGGCGCCGAGACTGCTCGCCACCTGCTCGTATGGCGGCCGGTCGTCGTCCGGGTCCAAGGGTTCGGGCGTGAAGGTCATGCCTCGATGCTACGGCCTCTTCCATCGATCAGGACATCCAAGCTAGCCAGGTGTTGACGTGGCTAGCCAGGCTGGCTACGTTGTTCTCATCCCGATCGGGCTAGCCAAGTTGGCCAGGTTGCTTCGGGTTGTCGTGCCTGGTCAAGCAGGGGCGGCGCCAGTCGGGATCGCTCGGCAGTGCGCGGCTTTGGCTGCGCGCTCCGGGCCCCGAGCTGGGTGTTCTTTGAGAACTCAACAGCGTGCTAGTCGACGGGGTGCGAGTCCCCGTCCCCGCAAGGCCCGGGTGATGGCCGCCGGCGGCCACTTCGTGGCAGGTGAACTTGCCCTGCCCCGCGTGTCAGCTCTGGAGAACAGTCCTGGGGATCATCCCGTCATTGCTGACGGTCAGCCCCTTGACTGCCACCTGGTGCGCGCCGCCCTGCTGGCGTCAGAGCAGTGACGATGACGCACCCGATCCCGGGCTCGGGACCGGCTGGCCGCAGCAACGGCCGGTTTGGTGAAGCCCGCGCACGCTTCCGCACGTTCGTCTCGATGGTCGTAGGCCGGGTTCGACTCCCGGCCGGGGCGTTTGGCCTGCCGCGGCTTGCGGCGTGGGCCCTCATTCCCGGATGCGGCGGCACTCCCGGACAGGACAGCCCGCCGTGTTCGGCCTTCCACCCGACAGAGTCAAGGAGTTCATCCATGACCGAGCGTGCTTTTGACTCCACCACCGTCGGCCCGATCACGCTGGGCATCTCGCTGCCGGTCGGCAGCGTCCGAGTCCAGGTCATCGACAGTCTGACGAGCGCCCGGGTGGTGCTGCGCACGGACGACGCCACGGGGCCGGCGGCCGACGCCGTGAACGGCGCCCGCATCACGCAGAACGGGCAGGCGTTCGGCATCGAGGTGCCGGAGATGCCCGACAACGTGATGGTGCAGAGCCGTAGCGGTACCCGCATCGTGCAGAACTTCGGCACGGTCTACGGGTCGGTGACCGGCGTGACCATCATCGGCGGCCGTGTCGTCTCCGGCGGTATGAGCGACATGCAGACCGTCAGCCTGATCGAGGCCAGGGTGTTCTTGCCCTCGAATTCCTCCATCGCGATCGTCTCGCAGTCCGCCGACGTGACGGTCTGCGGTTGGGTTCATCGAATGGACTTCCGCTCCGTCTCCGGAGACATGAACGTCGACGGCGTCTGGGCGCTGCGGGTCGACACCACCTCCGGTGACATCCGCGCGGGCCACGTTACCGAGCAGATCATGGCGCGGTCGGTCTCCGGTGACATCGAGGTGGCCCTGTACGACGGCCGCGGCGCCGCCCTGAGCACCATCTCCGGTGACATCACGATGCAAGCCTCGGACGGCGCTTCCGGGAACGTCACCGCGAACAGCGTCTCCGGCGACGTCCGCATCGCCGGCGCCCGTCACCTGAACGTGTCGGCCACCACCGTCTCCGGCCGCGTTCGCAACCGCTGACCAGCACCGCAGCACCTAGTCCCGCACGTCGCGGGGCGGTCGCACTCCCGGACATGGACAGCCGACCGTCCCGTCCTCCCGCCTTCACCCCGACAGGAGCCGGCCACCGTGGACGCTGCCACCTTCGCCGCTGTCTTTATCGCCCTGTACGTCGCTCACAGCGTGGGTGACCACTGGGTGCAGACCTCACACCAGTCCGCGCACAAGGGCCGTCCCGGCTGGGTCGGCCGTTTCGCGGACGCCCGGCACGTCGCCACCCTGACGCTCACCAAGCTCGCCGTCCTCATCCCGGCCGCCGCGCTGCTGGGGCTGCGCCTGTCGGTACCCGGCGTCGTCGCCGGACTCGGCATCGACGCAGCGTCGCACTGGTGGGCCGACCGGCGCGCCACGCTCGCGTGGCTGGCCAAGGCGACTGGCAAGGGCGAGTTCTACCGGCTCGGCGCCCCGCGCACCGGGCACGACGACAACCCGCACATCGGCACCGGCGCGTACGCGCTTGACCAGTCCTTCCACCACCTGTGGCTGCTGGTCGCCGCACTCGTCATCGCCACCGTCTGACCCTCGCTTCGCGGGGCGGTCGCACTCCCGGACAAGGACAGCCGACCGCCCCGCGCCTTCCCTACGTAGCAAGAGGAGAGATCCATCATGCGTATGCGTACCTTCGTCGCCGGCCAGGAAGCGCACGGCGACGTGGAGTTCGCGGAACTGGCGCTCGGAATCGACGTCGACCTCTTCAGGGGCCCCCTGGAAGGTGAGACGGATGAGGAGCGCGTGGCTCGTCAGGACGCGGCCCGTGACATCCTCGCCGACCTGCGACGTGAAGCGGAGGCCGGTGACGAGATCGCCGGTTGGGACGCCCTGTACGCCGACGCGCTGACCCGCACGCTGCCGTTCCTGCGCGCCCGCCGCGGCCGCCAGGCGGGAGCGGGGGAAGCGGCATGACCGAGAGCCGCAGGTCCCTGACGAAGGTCCAGGGCGGTGTTCTGGCCGGTGCGTTCGCACCCATGCTCGCCACAGGCGTGGTCGGTGGCATCGGCACGTACAGCAACATCGGGCACGCCTACGGCAAGGGCACCGCGCTCGGTGCGCTCGGCGCCGGTGAAGGTGCCACCGCCGTTCTCGCCCTGGTGCTGCTGGGGCTGACCATGCTGGGGCAGTCCTCGCCGCGCGTCGTGCGTCTGGGCCTGTGGATGCTGCCGGCCGCTGCCGCCGTCATGGGGGCAATGGCCGCGCCGGACGCGGGCCGGACCGTCGTCTACGCGTTGACCCCGATGGGCATGTCCGTCTCGGCGGAGGGCATGGCGTTCCTCGCCCGCCGGATCGTCGTCCACACCGACGGGCGCGACGCGGAGACCGAGCGGCGCATCACCGACATCGTGCAGGCCCTGGCCTATCACCGGGCCCGGGCCGCCCATCATCCGAGTGGCTGGGTGAGGAAGCTGTCCGATCGGGCGTCGTGGCGTCTGGCCCGCAAGGTGGGGGCCGGGGACGCGGCATTGGGATCGAGGCTGCTGGACGTCCAGCGCAGTCGGGTCACGGCTGGCGCGGATGACGCACTCGCGTCGATGTTCGGTGGCGTCACCCCCACCGCCGCCCTCGATCCCGCACCGGGCGCGAACACGGAGGAATCTACTGAGACCGCCATGAAACGGTCTATGGCTGAGCTGCGGGAATCGACCCCCGCCCCGGTAATGACGCTTACTCGACTGTCGGTGCCGGATCCGGTCGCGGTCGACCTGGGCAAGTCGATTCCCCCGCTTAAGCCCCTGCCCGCGATCGCGGCCCCGATCGAGCCCGTGGTCGAGGCGACTGAGCGGCGGGCTGTTCCGGCGGAGTCGACCACGCCGCGACGGGCGACCGGTCGACTCCCCGAGGCGGCCCGATCGCCCCGACCGAAGCGCACCCCGGATCAGTTGCTTGATGAGGCACGCAGGGCAACCGCCGACTGGCCGGACGCCAAGGTGACCGGCGAAGGTATCCGCCGCGCGATCCGCACTTCGCCGGCGAACGCGCGGATGCTGCGTGATGCCCTGCTCGCTGAGCGGGCTGATGGAGCGGCGGCATGAGTGCACTGCGCATCGGTTCGCTCTGCACCGGTTACGGCGGCCTGGATATGGCCGTCCAGGCCATGTTCGGCGGCGAGCATGCGTGGGTTGCGGACAACGATCCCGGAGCCGCCCGCATCCTCGCCCACCGCTACCCGCACGTGGCGAACCTGGGTGACATCACCGCTGTCCGCTGGGAGGGCCTGGAACCGGTCGACATTGTGACCGGCGGCTACCCCTGCCAGCCCTTCAGCACCGCCGGCCACCGAAAGGGGACCGCAGATGCCCGGCACATCTGGCCGTACATCGCCGACGCCCTTCGCGTTCTACGACCCCGCGTCGCGATCTTTGAGAACGTCGCAAACCACCTTCGACTCGGATTTGCCGACGTCCTCGCCGACCTTGCCCGCATCGGGTTCGATGCGGAGTGGTGCCTTGTACGCGCGGACGAGGTCGGCGCTCCCCACCAGCGGCGCCGGCTCATCGTCCTCGCCACAGCTGCCGACGCCCCGCGCCAGGGACAGTCGGGGCCGGGGGTACGAGGACGGGCTACCGAACGTGGTGCAACTACTGCCGACCCCGCGAACCTCGGACACGAACGGAACGGGGGCACACGGGGACGGGGGTCCGGACCTACGGACGGTCGTGTCCCTGCTGCCGACGCCGCGAGCGACGGACGGGGAGAAGGGCGGCCCGAACCAGCGCGGCAGCAAAGGGGACCTGGCCCTGCCTGCGGTGGCACACCGGATTGGGGCGTCTACGGCCCCGCCGTCGGCCGCTGGGAGGCGGTCACCGGGCGCGCCGCCCCAGGGCCAGTTGACGCTGTGGGACGGCTGAACCCCGTCTTCGTCGAATGGCTCATGGGCCTGCCTTCCGGGCACGTCACCGACGTTCCCGGCCTCTCGCGAACCGCGCAGCTCAAGGCCCTGGGCAACGGGGTGGTGCCCCTCCAGGCCGTTCACGCCCTGCATCTTCTGTGCCGCCGCACGGCCCACGAGACCGGCCGCGCCACGGCGGCTTGACCCCCGACCCGTTCATCCCTCCACAGACCACCCCGAGGAGTAGCTGACCATGGGCAACACTGAGATCCGCCGCCTGGACCGTGAGATCCGCGAGACGACGAAGAGGCTTGAGGCGGTTCGTCGGGGCGAGATGTGGCCCCTGACCAGTGCGGAGCGTCGCGCCGCGCTCCGTGCGCTCGCGAGCGGCTCGTACCGGGTGCTGCGCGGCAAGAGCACCACTCGCGCGGACGGCCGGCTGGAGTCCGTCTCGGAGGCTGCGGTCACTCGGCTGACGGCGGAGATCACCGCGCTGCACATCGAGCGGCAGCGGATTATGCGGGAGGCCGCCGCCGCGAAGGCCAAGAAGTCCTCGGGGCGGTGGTGACCATGGCAGTGAAGGACACGCCTCCCGGTCAGTGCCCGCAGTGCTGGCAGCACGCCTACGACCGGCGCATTCACCGCAAGCTCGGGCCCCGAGAGGACTGCCCGGAGTGCGTGGACCACATGGTCAACGGGTGCCCCTACATCGTGCCCAAGAAGCCGTCGATGTGGTGGTGACCGCGCCCGCCAGCCCGGTTCGTACCGCGTGATGCACGGCCCGTACGTCTCGGCTGCCGGAGCGGTCGTCCCCTGCCACGGACCCGACCGCTCCGGCACCCCTTCTTCTTCAACTCCCGGCCTGATCGAAACAGTCAGGAGTAACCTCAGCATGACCGACAACGTCGTTCACCTGCACAAGAACACCGACCCGCCGCCCGCTGATGAGCCGGGTGTGACCACGCTGACCGTGGTCCCCGACCCCGCACCGCCGGCGCCCGTGCCGCTTTGGGTGCGCTCCGGCCGCGCCATCCGGGCGGCCGTCACGCACGAGACCACCAAGACGACCGTGCGCGCGGTGGCCCGCCATGGCCTTTACACCGTCAACGGGGGCCGGATCGTGGCCCGCCGTACGTGGGACGGCCGTACCGCTGCCCGCTATGAGCGCATGCTCCGCACGGCTGAGGCCGCCGGGAACTACGAGGCGGCCACCGAGTGGGAGGAGCGCGGGCAGCGCTTCCGCGACGCCCGCCACCGCCGCCGCATGGACCTGCTGCACTCCCCGGCCGACGCCGCCAAGGGCGCCGTCGTCACCGCCGGGATGGGCGTCGGCTCGCTGGTCACCCTCGGGGTCGTCCTCGCGATCGCCAACAAGGACATCACCGACGTCATCACCCCCATCGCGGCAGTGATCAGCTTCATCGCCCTGATGATCACCATCGTGCAGGTCGTCTGGCCCTACGCGATCACCCTCGGCCCGCTGGTCGCCCTGCTCGGACTGTGGGCCGTCGGCCAGCACCAGCAGGCCGCGCCGCAGTGGGCTCTTCCGGCGCACGTCCGCTCCGGCGAGGGTGAGCCCATCACCCCGTCCATCGTGGTCAAGGCCCTGCGCGATCTCGGTGTGCCCGCCCTGCGCAACGCCATCAAGGAAATGGGTGATGGCGGTGCCTCGATGCTGTCCCCGATCGTGATCGCTGGATGCGGTGTCGAAGTCGACGTCACCCTCCCCTCGGGGGTGTCGACGAACGAGGTGCAGCAGCGGCGCCGCAAGCTCGCGGAGAACCTGAGCCGGCACGAGCATGAAGTGTTCATCACCATTCCCGCCGCCGCGCGCACGGTGCGGCTGTGGGTGGCCGACTCCGGGGCGCTGGACGAGCCGATCGGCCCGTCCCCGCTGACCACGGACGAGACGATGACCGGCAACTACGCCAAGGGCCGTGCCCCGTGGGGCCAGGATCTGCGCGGCGACGCGGCATCGCTGAGCCTGTACCAGCGGCACCTTTTGATCACGGGCCTGTCCAACCAGGGCAAGACCGCCGCACTTCGGGCGCTCGCTCTGTGGCTGGCACTTGACCGCACGGTGGAGTTCCGGATCGCCGACCTCAAGGGCGCTGGTGACTGGGCCATGTTCGATGGCCTCGCCACCATCCTGATCCAGGGGCCGGCCGATGAGCAGGTCGTGGCGGCCACCGAGATGGTCGAGGGCCTGGTCGAGGAGATGAACCGCCGCATTGAGATCCGTCGCGCCAACCCGGATGCGGTGTTCCCGCCGCTGATCGGAATCGTGGACGAAGAACAGGTCGCGTTCATGTGCCCGGTCAAGGACGAAGACGGCCGCCCCTACGGTGGCTCGAAGGCCACGAGCCGCTATTTCATGGCTGTCCGCAAGGTCAACAACCAGGGCCGTGTGGTCGACGTGCTGATGTGGCAGGGCACCCAGGACCCCACGAACGAGAACCTGCCCAAGCTCGTGCGCGAAGGCGCCCACACCCGCGCCTCCCTTGCCCTGGGCACCGAGCAGCAGTCCCGCATGGCGCTCGGCGACAAGGCCGTCGACGGTGGCGCCGCCCCACATCTGCTCCGCCCGGGCATGGACAAGGGCACCCTCGTGGTCGCGTCCGACGGTATCGACATCCCGGCCGGGCAGGCGTCCATCACCGTCCGCACCCACTACATCGACGACGAACAGGCCTACGCCATCACCGACCGCGCCAAGGCCATGCGCGACAGCGTCACCACCCTGCACGCCATCGACCGCGGCGAGGAGCGCGACCCGCTCGCCGACATCGCCAACGTGCTGGGCACCGACGCCCGGGTTCGCACCCAGGAGGTCATCACGCGTCTGGGCGCACTGAACGCAGACGCCTACGGCGGCTGGTCGTTCCTCGACCTCAAACGCGTTCTGGACGAGGCCGGCGCGGAGCCGTACAAGTCCGACGGCCGCATGGTCGTCGCCCGCGACCGCGTCGCCGCCGCCCTCGCCAACCGCGACGCGGATGGTTCCGCTTCCGCCCCTGAGTGACAGGGAGACGACCCCCGCCGGGCCAGGGAGGCAGGGAGAACTCCCTGAACCCCTCCCTGACTCCCCTCCCTGGCCCTGACCTGCGCGAATGATCACTCAGGGAGGCAGGGAGGCGTGCAGGTCAGCACCCTCGAAACCCCTCCACGGCGCCCCCTCAAGGGGGTGTGTCTGCCTCCCTGCCCGTCCACCGGAAGGGATTCCGCATGTACCCCGACCACGCCGACCCGGCGCCCGCCGTGCGGGCTCCGGAAGTCCACCAGCCCACCCCCATCACCCCCGTGGCCCAGTACGTGGAGCCCCTCGCCGCGGTGCAGCCGCACGGCGTGCCGGCGGTCGCGAGCGTCGTGCTCCCGGACGGCCGCGTCGTCACCGGCTACGCCATCGAGCCCACCAGGCCGGACCCGGTCGTGGCCAAGCCGGTCGTCTCCCGCGCTGCGGTGAACATCGCCCTCGGGGGCGTCGGCTTCCTCGCCGTGGCCGGCGGGCTGCTCCTGCTGACCACGTTCATCACCGCCCTGACCGCGCTGATCACCCAACTGGTCATCCTCGCCGCCGTCATCTTCGGCGGATGGATCGCCGTGCAGGTGTTCGGCGGACGCAGCCACAGCGAGGGCGGGACGACGGTCAACATCCGCAAGGCCGTCTTCAAGCGCAACCACTTCAACGGCTGACAGGAGACAGGCTCCATGCTCCGACTCCGTCTCAAGGTCATCTACTGGCCGCGCCGCACGCTGGCCCTGACCGATACCCCCCGCCCCGACTGCCCCGACTGCCAGGGCGATGGCGGCACCGACTACGACTACGGCGACCACACCGGCGAGTACGCCGGTACCGGATGGGCGCCCTGCCCCTGCTGGAACGAGAACCGCCACCTGCTCCTGCTGCCGCTCCCGCGCCGTCCCCGGTGGACGCGCCGTCGCGACGAATGCCCGTTCTGAGATCACGAAGGAGTGCACATGAGCTACTTCGCACGCTGCATGACCTGCCGCACGCTCCTCACCTGGTCCGACGGCCCGTCCGGCGGACGGTGGCAGCACGACCAGCACCAGGGCGACACCCACACGGCCCTGCCCTTCCCCGCCGTGGGAACCCGGATCGGGGCCGCCGCCGCGCTGATCGACGACATCCTGGCCAAGGAGACCGACCAGCACCGCGCCAGCGCCCTGCGCTCGGCTCTGCTCTCCCTGGCCGCCGCCGAATTCGCCGTCGCCGACGACGGAACCTTCGTGCCCCAGACGGCGGGGCAGGGTGGGGGCCGCGGGGACACGTCTCCCACCGCCGGCGGGCTCTGCGACCCCGACGCCGTCTACGAACAGGCGCCGTCGCTGCTGCGCGAGATGTTCGACGTGATGGAGATGGGGTCGGACTTCGGGATGTCGGAGGACAGCCTCCGCCCGTACCGGATCCGCCGGGCCGCGCTGCTGGACCGCATCGCCCTGCACGAGTCCGAGACCTGCCCGCCCACTGTCGCCGATGAAGCGGCCAATGCAGCGGAGGTTGCTGCGTGGGGGCTGTCGGCCACGGATGACGAGGACGGCTTCCGGATCCCCGCGTGGGCCGAGGAATGGCCGCGTGACTACGTCCGGCGAGAGTACGCGCGCTACCGGTCCGGGGACTGCGTCTGTGACCTGTTCGACGTCAGCCTCTGCCCGAACCACTGGCACCTGCACCTCGACCGCTAGCAACGCCCGTGGGCGGCGGCACTCCCGGACAAGGACAACCCGCCGCCCACGGCCTCCCCATCCCGACGAAGGAACAGGAGACCTACAGCATGACCCATCCCATCCTGATCCGGCGAGAAGGCCAGACCGGCCATCTCGACCTCGCGCTGTCCCTGGCGGCCGGCGGGCTGCCGGTGCTGCCGCTTCGAGCGGGGAAGGGCCCGTTCGGCAACTGCGCCACCTGCGCGGACAACGCGTGTGGCGGGCGGCCGAACATGAAGACCCCCGGCCCCTGCGCGTGCCCGCGCCCGTGCCACGCCTGGGCCGCTGCCACCACCGACCCGCGCGTTCTGTCCTCGGCCGCGTGGGCGTCCGCCTGGCGCCGCACCGGGGGCGTGGCCTATCACCCTGGCGGAGCCGGGCTGACCGTCGTGGACCTCGACAACGCGGCGGCGGTCGCGTGGGCCCGCGAGAACCTGCCCGCCACCCGGACCGTCCAGACGACCCGCGGCGAGCACTGGATCTATCGGGGCGCCATGCGCTCGGTGAACGGCGTCCGTGCCGGTGTCGACCTGAAGTCCACGATGTCCTACGCCCGCTGGCGTGGCCCCGGCACCGGCACCATGACCGAGTTGCCGGAAGTCGTGCGGGCACTGGCCGTGAAGGAGCCCACGGCGGTCCGGTCAGCGCCGCATCCCGTCACCGTTCCCGTACTGGCTGGGAGTAGGGAGTGCCGTCACCGCACCCCGGCCTACCTCGAGCGCGGCATCGCCATGGCGGAGCAGCGCATCACCGACGCCACCAGCGCGGTGCACGCCACCGTGTACCGGACGTTCCTCGCTGTGCTGTCCACCCACGGCTGGTGCGGCTGCCTCACCGAGGCACACGTGGCGCGGCTGTTCACCGCCGCGCAGGCCAAGGGGGAGTCACCCCGGCACTGCACGGTGGCGTGGGGCAACGCTCGTACGGCGCTGGGGATGTAGCCGTGGCCGAGGACGAGAAGACTCCCGCCCGCGAGATCATCACCGACTACGCGCAGGCGCACTTCCGGTACTTCCGCACCGTCGACGGGACCGTGTACGCGCAGCGCAACGCTCACCCGGTCGCCCGCCCCATCCGCTCCCAGGGAACGACGGGCAGCCACCGGCAGGAACTCATGGTGGGGTTGTTCCGGGACGGGTTCGGCGTGTTCAACGGCACGGCCTTGAAGGAGGCGTTGGACTTGATCGAAGCGCTCGCGCTGAACGAGGACGTGCAGCCCACCCACATCCGGGTCGCTCCGGGGTTCGATGGCGCGACGTGGCTGGACCTGGGCCGCGACGACGGCAGGTCCGTCCGCATCCACCCCACCGGATGGGAGATCCTCACCCCCGATCCGCGAGAGGTGTGCTGGCGGCGTACTCAGCTCACCGGGGAGATGCCCCTGCCGGTCAAGGACACCGACGGCAAGGGCATTGACCTCCTGATGCGGCTGTGCAACTTCGCCAGTGCCCAGGCCGAGAGCCTGGCCATTGCGTGGCTGATCGGCTGCCTCGGGCCGGACGCCCCCGTCCCCGCCCCGTTCCTCACCGGGCCCCAGGGCGCGGGGAAGTCCACCGGCGGCCGGATGCTCGTGCGGATCATCGAGGGCATGAGCGGCGACCTGCGCCGGGCGCCGAAGGATGAGGAGAACCTGATCACGGCCGTGGCCGCCGGCTGGGTCACCGCTCTGGACAACCTCTCCCACCTGGGCCCGGACCTGTCCGACGCGATGTGCTGCATCGTGACGGGGGCCGAGTCCCTCAAACGCGCCCTGTTCACCGACGGCGACGTGGTGCGCTCCCGCTACCGCCGCCCGCTGCTGCTGACCGGCATCGACGTGGGCGTCATCCGACCCGACCTCGCCGAACGCCTCCTCCCCCTCCGCCTGGAACGCCCCCGGGTGCGGCGGACCGAGGCGGAGCTGTGGGCGGAGTTCGAAGAGGCTCTGCCCGTCATCCTCGGGTCCCTCCTCGACCTCACCGTCAAGGTCCGCGCCACCGAAGCCGGCGGCCCTACCGACCTGCGCATGGCCGACTTCGCCCACCTGTGCGCGCAGCTGGACGCCGCCACCGGCTTCGGGGCCCTGGACGCCTACCGGACCACTCTCGACGACCTCAACGACGACGTCATCGAGGGCGATCTGCTGGCCCAGACCGTCCTCAAGCACGCCGCCGGCATCGACCCGGGCACGGAGGTCCGGATGACCTCCGCCGAATGGCTGCACGCCCTCACCCAGCTCTACACCGGCGAGGACACCCGCCCCCTGCCCAAGGGCTGGCCCACCACCGGCAAGGTCCTCTCCGACCGCCTCAAGCGCCTTCAGCCCGTCCTCGCCGCCCGTGGCGTGCTCGTCGACTGGGGCCGCACCCGGACCGCCCGCTACATCGAACTCAGGCGACCGGCCGCCCCGCCGCCCGACCCGATGTTCTAACCCGCACCGCCGCGGACCGCCCCCGCACAAGCAAGAGGAGCACCCGGCCCGGCTGCGGGGGCGTGCTCCTCTTGCTGTTCGGCGGCAACGCCGCCCGATGGACGCGCCGCTTTGCGGCTCCTTCTTCACGTCCTAAGGCGCGCACAACAACAGACACCCGCCCCCCTTTTTTCCTAAGAGAAGAGATGCTGCGTCACCGCGTCACCACCGGCCAGAAAACAGGCTCTGACCTGCGACGACGGCGGTGACGCAGACGGTCGATCCGTGCGTCACCCCGCGTCACCTGCGTCACCAGTGACAAAGGCCTGCGTCACCGGTGACGCACCCGGAAAGTCCCTGCGTCACCGAAAACCGCAGGTCAGGCGAGCGAATGACGCAGATGACGCGGTGACGCAGAAATCCGAACCTCGGACAGACCCGGCGGGCCGGACGTGGAAACTGCCACCCCCGGCCGGCCAGTGGCACCGCTGCTAGGAGGCGCCATGACTCTCGCTCTCTCTGAGCGATCCGTCGAACCCCTCTTCTACAAGGTCTCCGACGCTGAACGCGTCCTGAGTATGAGCCGCACCGTGATCTACGGCCTGATACGCACCGGCCGCCTCCGCACCGTCAAGGAGGGGCGCGCACGGCTCATCCCCGTATCCGCCATCCACGAGTACGCCGCGCTGCTGGAGCGCGAGGCAGGAGAGACGAAGTGACCAAGCGCCGCAGCAGGGGAGACGGTGGCCTCCACTGGGACGACAAGCGCCAGCGCTGGATCGCCACCGCGAGCCTGGGTTTCGACCCCAGCGGCAAGCGGATCGTGAAGCGGGCCAGCGGCAAGACCAAGACCGGGGCCAAGGAGAAGCTCAAGGAGGTGCTGCGGGACTACGAGGACGGGCTGGCCATTGCGCCGACCGGCTACACGGTCAAGGACGCGGTGACCGATTGGCTCGCGTACGGACTCAACGGCAGGGATGCAGGCACGGTCACGACGTGCACGATCCTGTGCAACACCCACGTCATCCCGGCCCTGGGCGCCCGGAAGCTTCGGGACCTCAGTGCCGATGACGTCGACCGGTGGCTCGCTGACAAGGCGCAGGTGCTGAGCACCCGGACGCTGGAAGCGATCCGCTCGTGTCTGAACCGGGCCGTGAAGCGAGCCATGGCGCGGGACAAGGTGAAGCGGAACGTCGTGGAGCTGTGCTCCGTCCCGACGGGCCAGCCCGGGCGCCCCTCGAAGTCTTTGACTCTGGCGCAGGCTGAAGGCGTACTGACTGCCGCTGCGGACTCCCCGCTGTACACGTACATGGTGGTGTCGCTCCTGACGGGCGGCCGCACGGAAGAGATCCGACCCCTGCGCTGGGACCACGTCGACCTCGACGGTGCCCCGGGCGCGAACCCCAAGGTCCCGCCGCACATCGCCGTGTGGCGCTCGGTCCGAAGCGGCGGCGACACGAAGACCAGGAAGTCTCGCCGGACGCTGGCCCTGCCTGGCCGGGCCATCGACGCGCTGCGGATTCAGTGGGAGCGGCAGGGCTGGCAGAGAGTCGCGGCCGGCGACGCGTGGCAGGAGAACGGTCTGGTCTTCACGTCGGCCGTTGGTACGCAGCTCGACTCGGCGAATGTGCGGCGTGAGTTTCGTAGGGCGCTCAAGGGCGTCGACGGGATCGTCCCGGCGGAGTGGACGCCGCGGGAGCTCCGGCAGTCCTTCGTCTCGATCTTGTCGGACCGGGGCCTCTCGCTGGAGGAGATCTCCCGGCTGTGCGGCCACTCCAGTACGGCTGTGACCGAAGAGGTCTACCGGAAGCAGATCCGCCCGGTGATCCAGACCGGTGCGACCGCCATGGACGACATTTTCGGCGCCGGTCCGAGGCGGTAGTCACGCAGTTAGTCACACACAGCAGATCAGGCCCGGTGCTGATTTCTCAGCACCGGGCCTGACCTGGTGTTTCTCTGTCGGGGTGGCGGGATTTGAACCCACGACCTCTTCGTCCCGAACGAAGCGCGCTGCCAAGCTGCGCTACACCCCGATGTGCGTCGTTTCCCTGGTTTTCGCAGGTGCCCGGCGCAACGAGGTCTACTTTAGCGGACCGGAGCCCGTAGGCGAAATCCGATTCCCGGGGGCCTGTGGATGGGGGCGTACGCGGTCGAGGAGGACCAGGACGAGGGCCAGGCCGTAGAAGGCCAGGCCGAAGACGACGGCGTTGCCGAGGATGCCGGCGTAGCCGTGGAGGTCGACGTCCAGGAAGGGGTACGGGTAGCGGCCCTCGGTGCCCGGGTCGAGGAGGGCGCCGCGGATCAGGGCGAAGGGGAGGTAGAGGAAGGGGTAGGCCAGCCACTGCCCGGCGTGGCGGAGGAGGAAGCCGCCGGGGGCCGTGAGGACGAGCCAGTCGAAGGCCGCCGCGAGCGGGGTCACGGTGTGGAGGAGGTGGTTGGCGACCGATTCGAGCGGGGTGCGCTCGCTGGTCATGGCGAATCCGCTGGCGTCGTTCGACAGCACGAAGTGGAACACGAGTCCCGTGATGCTGATGTAGAGCAGCGCGCCGCCGGTGATCCGCGGGGAGAGGGCCGGGCGGCCGGTCCAGGCGCGGTGGGCGGACCAGGCGCAGGCGATCGCCAGCAGGAGGTTGGACTGGATCGTGAAGTAGCTGAAGAGCCGGCCCAGGTCGTCGGACTCGACCGCGTCCAGGGCGACGCCGGTGAGCGCCGCCAGGGTCACGAGCGCCCGGAAGGCCGCGGCGAACGGCCGGCGGCCCGTGGTGGGGGCCGCCGGAGAGGGAGCGGGGGAGGGCGCCGGGGCGCCCTCCGTGTCGGCCGGGCCGGGCCGCGGCGCGGTGGAGGAAGTCGGGTCGGTCATCCCCCCACCGTACGTGCGGCCCCGCGGACCCCTGTCAGTCGCGGGCGACCAGGGTGAGGAGCGTGGCCTCCGGCGGGCAGGCGAAGCGGACCGGGGTGTAGCGGTTGGTGCCGCAGCCGGCGGAGACGTGGAGGTACGACTGGTGGCCGCCCGCCCGGTGGGTGGACAGGCCCTTCACCCGGTCGGGGTCGATGTCGCAGTTGGTGACCAGCGCGCCGTAGAAGGGGATGCACAGCTGGCCGCCGTGGGTATGCCCGGCGAGGATCAGCGGGTAGCGGTCGGCCGTGAAGGCGTCCAGGACCCGCAGGTAGGGGGCGTGGACCACGGCGAGCGAGAAGTCCGCGTCCTCCTGCGGGCCGCCGGTCACGCGGTCGTAGCGGTCCCGCTTGATGTGCGGGTCGTCGAGGCCGGTGAGGGCGATCTCGAGCCCGTCGATCTTGAGCGAGCCCCGGGTGTTGGTGAGGTTGACCCAGCCCGCGGCGTCGAAGCCGTCGCGCAGCTCCTCCCACGGGTTGTGGATCGCGCCGACGACCGGGGCGTTGCCGTTGAGGCCGTGCCGGCCGGTGGTGCGCTCCAGCAGGTAGCGGGCGGGGTTGCGCAGCTTGGGCCCGTAGTAGTCGTTGGAGCCGAAGACGTACGCGCCGGGGAAGTCCATCAGGGGGCCGAGCGCGTCCAGGGTCTCCGGCACACCCTCGGGGTCGGAGAGGTTGTCGCCGGTGTTGATCACGAAGTCCGGGCGGAGCCCGGCCAGCGACTGGAGCCAGCGCTGCTTCTTGCGCTGTCCGCCGACCATGTGGATGTCGGAGACCTGGAGCACCCGCAGCGGCCGCATCCCGGGCGGCAGAACGGGCACGGTGACCCGCCGCAGCCGGAAGGACCGCACTTCGAAGCCGGCGGCATAGGCGAGGCCCGCCGCGCCTACGGCGGTGATGGCCAGGGGAACTCCGTATCGCGCACGCATGGGGTCATCGTCGCAGATCCGGGGGGTTGCGTTCACACGGGCCGGGGTATGTACGGGAGTTGCGGGCGCGCGGCATCCGGCGCGGGGCGCCGGCGGTTAATACGGGGCGCGCGCCGGGCCGGGATGCGAAGATTGCGGCATGACCACGCTGAAGTCCAAGCTCCACGACGACCTCACGACCGCCATCAAGGCGCGCGACGAGCTGCGCTCCTCCACCCTCCGTCTCACCCTGTCCGCCGTCGCCTACGAGGAGACCGCCGGCAAGCAGGCCCGTGAGCTCTCGGACGACGAGGTGCTGAAGGTGATCGTGCGCGAGGCGAAGAAGCGTCGCGAGGCCGCGGAGGCCTTCGACAAGGGCGGCCGGGCCGAGTCCGCCGAGCGCGAGCGTGCCGAGGGCGAGGTGCTCGCCGCGTACCTGCCGCAGCAGCTGTCGGACGAGGAGCTCACCGCGATCGTCACGGCCGCCGTGGCCGAGGTGAAGGCCGCCGGTGCCGAGGGCCCGAAGGCCATGGGCGCCGTCATGAAGATCGTGAAGCCGCAGGTGGGCGACCGCGCCGAGGGCGGCCGCGTGGCCGCCGCGGTGAAGGGCGCGCTCGCGGGCTGATCGCGCCGCGGCGTCGCCCGTACGCGAAAGCCGCACCGCCTGTACGCGAAAGGGGCGCCCGGACCGTCATGGTCCGGGCGCCCCTTTCTTCAGTGTTCTTCAGTGTTCTTCAGCGGGCCGCTGCTACTGCTCCTTCACGATCCCCGGGATGTTCACGCCGTCCGGGACCGTGATGCCGCCCGGCAGCTCCGGGACGGGCTTGGTGTTGCCGGGCTTGTTCGTGCCCGGCTTGCCGCCGGGCTTGCCGTTGCCCGGCTTGCGCTGGCCGCCGCGCCCGTTGCCGGGCTTGTCACCGGAACCGGAACCGGCGCCGGAGCCCTTGTCCGCGCCCGCGATCGGCACGGTGTCGAAGGACGGGGCCTCCCGGCCGTCCAGCGCGCCCGCCATGGCGTCGCGCCAGATGGGGCCGGGGGTGTCGGCGCCGTAGACCTTGTCGTGGTAGACGCCACCGATGGTGATGTTCTCCATCTCGACCTTGTCGCCGGGGCCGCCGACCCAGACCGCGCCGGCCAGGTTCGGGGTGTAGCCGACGAACCAGGCGGCCCGGCGCTCGTCCGTCGTACCGGTCTTGCCCGCGCTGTCGCGGCCGCTGAGACCGGCCTCCTTGCCCGTACCGTCCTCGACGACGCCCTGCAGCAGGGTGTTCATGGTGTCGGCGGTCTGCTCGGACATCGCCCGCGAGCACTTGGTCTTCGGGACACGCAGCTTCTTGCCGTCGGGGCCGGTGGCCGACTCGACGAGGACCGGGGTGCAGTAGGTGCCGCGGTTGGCGAAGGTCGCGTAGGCGGAGGCCATGGTCAGCGGGGACATGCCGTCCGAGCCGCCGAGGGTCAGGGCGGGCAGCTGCTGGAGCTTGCCGCCGTCGGCGGGCTTCACGCCCATCTTCTCCGCCATCTTGACCACCGGGCAGAGGCCGATGTCACCGGACATCTGGACGAAGTAGGTGTTCACCGACTTCGCCAGGGCCTCGCGCATGGCGTAGGGGCCGACCTCGCTGCGGTTCTCGTTGTTGACCGTCTCGCCGTTGCTGTTCTTCCACGTCTTGCCGCAGGTCTCGACCTCCTCCGGATACGGCATCCGGAACGGCGACGAGTACGTCTTGTACGGCGACATGCCCTCCTCGAGGGCGGCCGCGGCGACGATCGGCTTGAAGGTCGAGCCGACCTGGAAGCCGTAGGTGGAGCCACCCATGTCCTTGTCGGCGGAGAGGTTGATCTGCGTCTGGTACTGGCCGAAGCCGTACGGACGCGACTGACCCATGCCGAGCACCTTGCCGGTGCCGGGCTGGACGATCGAGATGGCGGTGGCCACCTTGTCGTCCTGGTTGACGTGGTCGGTGATCGACTTCTGGACCGACTTCTGGGTCTGCGGGTCGAGGGTGGTGCGGATCGTCATGCCGCCCTCGTTCCAGCGCTTGGCGCGGGCCTCCTTGGTCTTGCCGAAGACCGGGTCGTTGAGGAAGGTCTCGCGCACGTAGTCGCAGAAGAAGCCCGCGCCGTCGACGGCCGTGATGCAGCCGCTCTTGGGCCGGCTGACGTTCAGCTTGAGCGGCTTGGCCTGCTCGGCCGCGGCCTCGGCGGGCGTGATGTTCTTCAGGTCCGCCATGCGCGCCAGCACGGTGTTGCGCCGCTTGGTGGCCTCCTTGGGGGCCAGCACGGGGTTGTAGCGGCTGGGCGACTGGACGATGCCCGCCAGCAGCGCGGACTCGCCGAGGGTGAGGTCCTTGGCGTGCTTGCTGAAGTAGCGCTGGGACGCCGCCTCGACGCCGTAGGCCTGCTGGCCGAAGAAGGTGATGTTCAGATAGTTGGCGAGGATGCGCTCCTTGCCCAGCTCCTTCTCGACCTGGATCGCGTACTTCAGCTCCTTGACCTTGCGGCCGAGGGTCTGCTGCTGGGCGACGGCGACCTTGTCGGGGTCGTCGCCGGCCTCCTCCACGAAGACGTTCTTCACGTACTGCTGGGTGAGCGTGGAGGCGCCCTCGGAGACGTTGCCCGACTGCGCGTTCTTGTTGAGCGCCCGGAGCACGCCCTTGAGGTCGATCGCGCCGTGCTCGTAGAAGCGGGCGTCCTCGATCGCTACGAGCGCCTGCCGCATGTACGGCGAGATGTCCTTCAGCGGCACCACGGTGCGGTCGCGGGAGTAGACCTTGGCTATCTCGCCGCCCTGCGAGTCCAGGATGGTGGTGCGCTGGCTGAGCGGCGGCGTCTTGAGGTTGGCGGGGATCTCGTCGAACCCTTCCACCGTCCCCTTGGCCACCAGGCCGAACGCGCCGATGCCCGGCAGGGCGAGACCCGCCAGTACCACTCCCGAGAGGGCGCTGACGCCAAGGAATTTCGCGGCCTGCCGGGTCAACGTCGGACCCTCGCCGGAGCGCTTCGTAGCCATGGAGCGAAGCCTACGTTCTCATTCGGAGGACAGACGCAGGTGTGTTCGCCTACGCTGTTTCACGCCAGTCACTACGGTGCCCTTCAGCATCACCTCTGACCTCACTCTTGTGGGTGATGAGGTGTGCCCGTATTGCCGTCTGTGTCCTCGACTGCCCCACGTGGCGCGAGTAAAACGTCCCTGTTCGGTGGGGTACGTCCGTGATGTCGTTGGGTCACTCCGTTGGGTGATCTGCCGCATACTCATAGTCCGTTCGGGCCATTCAAGATTGGGCCCGAAGGGGGTGTTGCCCCCTGTCCGCCTTCCGTAACGTCCTCAACTGGCAACGGTGAATATGCCGCTGCCGCCGTGGGGGAGCCTCGATTCGGGAGAGGACGGCGCCAGCATGGGCTGGGTAACCGACTGGAGTGCGCAGGCCGCCTGCCGCACGACCGATCCGGACGAACTTTTCGTTCAGGGCGCAGCACAGAACAGGGCCAAAGCGGTCTGCACCGGCTGCCCGGTGCGCACCGAGTGCCTCGCCGACGCGCTCGACAACCGCGTCGAGTTCGGCGTGTGGGGCGGGATGACCGAGCGCGAGCGCCGGGCGCTCCTGCGCCGCCGGCCGACGGTCACGTCCTGGCGCCGGCTCCTCGAGACCGCGCGCTCGGAGTACGAGCGCGGTGCGGGCATCCTGCCGCTCGGCGAGCCGGGTTACGAGGAGTACGCGGCCGTGGGTTAGGCGGCCGTGGGCTGACGACCGCCGAGCGGGAGCGACCGCCGAGCGGGAGTACGCGGCGGCAGCGGGCCGGTGACGCGCGGCGGGCAGGGGGCCTGCCGCCGGGAGCCGACGTGCCGTCAGCGCCTGGGTGCGGAGCCGCGCCTCGCGCCGTTCGCCCTTCGGTGGAGAGGCGTGTCGTTTACGCCCTCATGCCGTCATGCCGTTACGCCGTCATGCCTCGACGGAGGTGTCCTCGGCCTCTGCCTCTGCCGCGCGTGCGGCCTTCCCGGCGTCGGCCTTTCCGGCCTCCTCCGTGGCCTCCGTGGCTTCCTTCGCTCCGGGCTCCGCTCCGGACTCCGGCTCAGCCCCGGACTCCGGCCGTGCCGCGAGACGGTCGCCGATCTCCCGCAGGCCGGCCAGGTCGTGCACGTCGCCGGCCAGCGCGGCGACCTCCGCCACCGGGACCTCGGGGTGGAGGGCGGTGAAGCGGTCACGCGTACGCCGCTCGCGTGCGAGCACCCGCATGCGCTCGGCGTGCAGGCGCAGCAGCCCGGCGGCGAGGCGTGAAGAAGGATCCGACGGTACTGGTGCCGGTGCGTCCGAGGCAGCCGCTCCTGAGGACGCGGGCCGGGGGAAGCCGCTCTCGGGAGAAGACGTGTCCGTGGGAGTGACGGTGCCAGGGTCGTCAGCGGTACGTGAGCCAGCCTGCCCGCTGCCACGATCCACAATGCCGGAGCCGTCAAGATTTTCTGTGTATTCGGGGGGCCCGTCGGACCGCCCGCCCGACAGCGCCTCGGCCGCGGCGAGCGCCCGTTCCGCCGTGAGCCGGGCGGCGTCGCTGCCGTGCACCCGGTTCAGTACGAGCCCGGCCAGTGGCATGCGCTCCGCCGCCAGCCGTTCGACGAAGTAGGCGGCCTCGCGCAGGGCGTCCCGCTCGGGCGCGGCGACGACGAGGAAGGCCGTACCGGGCGCCTGCAGCAGCCGGTACGTGGCGTCAGCACGGGTACGGAACCCGCCGAACATGGTGTCCATCGCGGCGACGAAGGTCTGTACGTCGCGCAGGAGCTGGGTCCCCATCAGTTTGTTCAGGGGGCCGCTCATCACGGACATGCCGACGCCGAGGAACTTCATCCCGGCCCGGCCGCCGATCTTCGCCGGGGCCATCAGCACCTTGATGAACTTGCCGTCCAGGAAGGACCCCAGGCGGCCCGGGGCGTCCAGGAAGTCCAGCGCCGAGCGGCTCGGCGGGGTGTCGACGACGATCAGGTCCCACTCGTCGCGGGCGCGGAGCTGGCCGAGCTTCTCCATGGCCATGTACTCCTGCGTGCCGGCGAATCCGGCGGACAGGGACTGGTAGAAGGGGTTCTCCAGGATCGCCCGGGCGCGCTCGCCGTCGGCGTGCGCCTCGACGATCTCGTCGAAGGTCCGCTTCATGTCGAGCATCATGGCGTGCAGCTCGCCGCCGGCGGAGCCGTCGATGCCGGGCACCCGGCGCGGCACGTTGTCGAGTTCGTCGATGCCCATCGACTGCGCGAGGCGGCGCGCCGGGTCGATGGTCAGGACGACGACCCTCCGGCCGCGCTCCGCCGCCCGTACGCCCAGGGCCGCGGCGGTCGTGGTCTTGCCGACGCCGCCGGAGCCGCAGCACACCACGATGCGGGTCCGGGGGTTGTCGATGATCGGGTCTATGGCGAGCGGTTCCGCAACCGGATCGAGAGTCACGCGGAGGCTCCTTGCTCTGATCGCTCGGTCTGCTCTGGACGGTCGGTCTGCTCGGGACGGTCACTCAGAGGCTGCTGGGTGAACTGCCGCCGGAGGTCGCGGGCCATGCGGTAGAGCCCCGCGAGGTCCACGCCGTCGCCGAGCAGCCCCAGCTCGTAGGTGGGCAGGGCGAGGGCGGCCACCCGCGCGCGTTCCTGGTGCTCGAGGGCGAGCCGCTCGGTGTGCTCGCGCGCCTGCCGCAGCAGGGGGTCGACGAGCTGCTCCGCGAGTCCCGTACGCCCCCCGTCGCCCGGGGCGGTGCGCTCCAAGGCGTACGCGAGGGCGTGCACGACGTCCGCGCGCCGGCCGTTCGCGGCGTCCTCGACGGCCGGGCCGTCGAGTATCCCGGGCCGCACCATGTTGACCACGACCCCGCCGACGGGGAGCCCGGCGGCCCGCAGCTCGGCGATGCCGTCCGCCGTCTCCTGGACCGGCATCTCCTCCAGCAGCGTCACGAAGTGCACGGCTGTCTCCGGCGACTTGAGCACCCGCATGACGGCCTGCGCCTGGTTGTGGATCGGGCCGATCCGGGCCAGCCCGGCCACCTCGTCGTTGACGTTGAGGAAGCGCGTCAGACGGCCCGTGGGGGGCGCGTCCATGACCACGTAGTCGTAGACGAAGCGGCCGGCGCGGTCCTTCCGGCGGACCGCCTCGCACGCCTTGCCGGTCAGCAGGACGTCGCGCAGGCCGGGCGCGATGGTGGTCGCGAAGTCGATCGCGCCCAGCTTCTTGAGCGCCCGCCCGGCGCTGCCGAGCTTGTAGAACATGTGGAGGTAGTCCAGAAGCGCGCGTTCGGCGTCGATGGCGAGCGCGTACACCTCGCCGCCCCCCGGCGCTACGGCGATCTTCCGTTCCTCGTAGGGCAACGCCTCGGTCTCGAAGAGCTGCGCGATGCCCTGCCGGCCTTCGACCTCGACCAGCAGAGCGCGCTTCCCCTCGGCGGCGAGGGCGAGCGCGAGGGCCGCGGCGACCGTGGTCTTGCCGGTACCGCCCTTGCCGCTGACGACATGGAGCCTGCTCATGATTCGGAGCCTAACCAGTCGCCGCGCGGGCTACGCACGAGGCTGCCGGTGCGAGGCATTACAGTCAGGCCATGACCAAGTGGGAATACGCGACCGTGCCGCTTCTGGTGCACGCGACCAAGCAGATCCTGGACACCTGGGGCGAGGACGGCTGGGAGCTCGTCCAGGTCGTCCCGGGCCCGAACAACCCCGAGCAGCTGGTGGCCTACCTCAAGCGGGAGAAGCCGTGAGCTCGGTCGAGGACAAGCTCGCCGAGCTCGGCCTGACCCTGCCCGACGTGGTGCCCCCGCTGGCCGCCTACCAGCCGGCCGTGCGCAGCGGCGCCTACGTCCACACCGCGGGCCAGCTGCCCATGGTGCAGGGCTCCATCTCGGAGACCGGCAAGGTCGGTGCCGAGGTCAGCCCGGAGACCGCCAAGGAACTCGCCCGGATCTGCGCGCTCAACGCGCTCGCCGCGGTGAAGTCCGTCGTCGGCGACCTCGACCGCATCGTGCGCGTCGTGAAGGTCGTGGGCTTCGTGGCCTCCGCCCCCGACTTCACCGGGCAGCCGGCCGTCCTCAACGGCGCCAGCGAGCTGCTGGGCGAGGTGCTGGGCGAGAAGGGCGTGCACGCCCGCTCGGCCGTCGGCGTCGCGGTCCTGCCGCTGGACGCGCCGGTCGAGGTCGAGATCATGGTGGAAGTGCGGGACTGAGGCCCTTCCGAGGGTCGCTGGCCAGCTCCTCAGGGCGGCCGGCGCGCTCCTCAGGGCGGTCGGCGCGCTCCTCGGAGTCGTCGGCGTGCTCCTCAGGGCTGCTGACGCGCTCCTCAGGGTCGCTGACGCGCTTTCCGCGTCCGGTGTCGGGGCCGGGGCCGTACGAGGTACGACGCCCCGGCCTCCGCCGTACCCTCGAACATCCGCGCGCGAGCGCATAGCATCCGGCCATGTCGACTGCGAACGGCCAGTGGTACCCGTCGGAGTGGCCGGACCTCATCAGATCGCTCGCCCGCGGCGAGCTCCGGCCGGTGTCCCCGCGCCGTGCCTCCACCGTCCTCCTGCTGCGCAGCGCTCCCGGCGGGATCGCCGTCCACATGCTGCGCAGACGTGCCTCCATGGCCTTCGGCGCCGGCGCGTACGCCTATCCGGGCGGCTCGGTGGACCCGCGCGACGAGCGCGACGTGCCGTGGGCCGGACCGTCACGCCAGGAATGGGCCGCGCGGCTGGGCACCGACGCCGCGACCGCGCAGGCCATCGTCTGCGCCGCCGTCCGCGAGACCTTCGAAGAGGCGGGCGTCCTGCTCGCCGGGCCGACGCCCGGCACGGTCGTCGCCGACACTACCGGCGAGGAGTGGGAGGCCGACCGGGCGGCGCTCGTCGGCCGCGACCTGTCCTTCGCCGAGTTCCTCGACCGCCGCGGCTTGCTGCTGCGCAGCGACCTGCTCGGCGCCTGGGCCCGCTGGATCACCCCCGAGTTCGAGCCGCGCCGCTACGACACCTGGTTCTTCGTGGCCGCCCTCCCCGAGGGACAGCGCACCCGCAACGCCTCGACGGAGGCCGACCGTACGGTGTGGGCCCTGCCCGGCGAGGCGGCCGCCGCGTACGACCGCGGCGAGCTGGTGATGATGCCGCCCACCATCTCCACGCTGCGCTCCCTGACGCCGTACGCCACCCCCGGCGACGTGCTGGCGGCCGCGAGTGAGCGGGATCTCAGCCCCGTTCTGGCGGAGGCCCGGCTTGAGGGGGAAGAGATCGTACTGAGCTGGCCGGGCCACGAGGAGTTCACCAAGCGCATCGCCGCACGGACTCCTCGGCGGCCGACGACGGAGACGGCCGCGGGAAGCACGGGAAACACGGAAAACACGGGAAACACGGGAGCCGACGCATGACGAACCCCAGCGACCTGCCCGGACGTCCCCGCCCGGGCGCCCCCGGCGGCCCGGCGACCGCCCGCGCCACCTGCGTGCTCGCCCCCAACCCGTCCGTCCTGTCGCTCGACGGCACCAACACCTGGATCCTCGCCGAACCGGACTCCGACCTCGCGGTCGTCGTCGACCCCGGTCCCCTGGACGAGGCGCACCTGGCGAACATCATCGCCACCGCCGAGGCGGCGGGCCGGCGCGTCGCCCTGACGCTCCTCACCCACGGCCACCCCGACCACTCCGAGGGCGCCGCGCGCTTCGCGGAGCTGACGGGTACGCGCGTACGGGCGCTGGACCCGGCGCTGCGCCTGGGCGGTGAGGGGCTGGGCGTCGGCGACGTGATCACGACCGGCGGCCTGGAGCTGCACGTGGTGTCGACGCCCGGCCACACCACCGACTCGCTGTGCTTCCACCTGCCGGCCGACGACGCGGTGCTCACCGGCGACACGGTGCTCGGGCGCGGCACGACGATAGTGGCCCACCCGGACGGCCGGCTGGGCGACTACCTCGACTCGCTGCGCCGGCTGCGCGCGCTCACGGTCGACGAGGGCGTACGGGTGCTGCTGCCGGGGCACGGGCCGGTGCTGGACGACGCGCGGGGCGCCGTCGAGTACTACCTGGCCCACCGGGCCAAGCGGCTGGCCCAGGTCGAGACGGCGGTCGAGAACGGGCACCGTACGGCGGAGGAGGTCGTGGCGACGGTCTACGCGGACGTGGACCGCTCGCTGTGGCCCGCCGCGGAACTCTCGGTGCGGGCCCAGCTGGACTACCTCGACGAACATGGCCTGATCTGATCGGTGCCCGCCGGACCCTCGGCGCCACCCTCGCCACTCTCGGCACCCTCGGCGCCTGATCGGAACCTGACCGGGGGACCGGGGACCTGATCGGTGCCTGACCCGACGCGAAGGGGCCCCGCCACGCGCTCGTCGCGCGCGGGGGGCCCCTTCCGCGTACGTGGGCCGTACGGCCGGCCGTCGTCCCGTCAGCGGGAGCGCTTGGCGAGGCGCTCCACGTCGAGCAGGATCACGGCGCGGGCCTCCAGCCGCAGCCAGCCGCGGCCGGCGAAGTCGGCGAGCGCCTTGTTGACGGTCTCCCGGGAGGCGCCGACGAGCTGGGCGAGCTCCTCCTGGGTGAGGTCGTGCACCACATGGATGCCCTCCTCCGACTGCACGCCGAAGCGGCGCGACAGGTCGAGCAGGGCCTTGGCGACGCGGCCGGGGACGTCCGAGAAGACGAGGTCCGACATCGAGTCGTTGGTGCGGCGCAGCCGGCGGGCGACGGCGCGCAGCAGGGCGGTGGCCACCTCCGGGCGGGCGTTGAGCCAGGGCTGGAGGTCGCCGTGGCCCAGGCCGAGCAGCTTGACCTCGGTGAGCGCGGTGGCGGTGGCGGTGCGCGGTCCCGGGTCGAAGAGGGACAGCTCGCCGATGAGCTCGCCGGGGCCGAGGACCGCCAGCATGTTCTCGCGGCCGTCGGGGGAGGTGCGGTGGAGCTTCACCTTGCCCTCGGTCACCACGTAGAGGCGGTCGCCCGGGTCTCCTTCGTGGAACAGGGCGTCGCCCCTCGCGAGGGTGACCTCGCCCATGGAGGCGCGCAGCTCAGCGGCCTGCTCGTCATCGAGCGCCGCGAAGAGCGGGGCGCGCCGCAGAACGTCGTCCACGAGTTCTCTCCTTGTCGACATGCACAGAGGACCGTGGTCCCCATGATGCCCGTCGGTAAAACTGTGTGATCAAACACAAGTGTGGCGCATCGTCGCCCGGAGCCCTACGGCAGGGGTCCGATTGGGCTGTGGTTTTCCTGCGGTCGGGGCGGATGTCGGTGCCGGGCTTTAGTCTGGCCGGGTGTCCAATACGCCGGTGAGAGCACAGGGCAAGGGGGCCGGGAGGGTGACGTCGACCGGTAATTCCGCTGTGGGCGAACGTCCCGCGGTGAAGAGCGCAAAAGCCGCGAAGGGGGAGAAATCCCCGGTCGGGGCGACGAAGCCGGAGGCCAGGACGACGACCGGGCGGGCGGCCGAGTCGGCGACGAAGCCCGAGGCCAGGCCCGCGAAGAAGCCGGCGACGAAGCCGGCGACCAAGCCGGAGTCGCGGACCGCCCTCGTCCGCCGCGCCCGCCGGATCAACCGCGAGCTCGCCGAGGTCTATCCGTACGCCCATCCCGAGCTGGACTTCGAGGATCCGTTCCAGCTGCTGGTCGCCACGGTCCTGTCCGCCCAGACCACCGACCTGCGGGTCAACCAGACCACGCCCGCCGTGTTCGCCGCCTACCCGACGCCGGAGGACATGGCGGCCGCCGACCCGGAGAGGCTGGAGCAGCTGATCCGGCCGACCGGCTTCTTCCGCGCCAAGGCGAAGTCCCTGATAGGCCTCTCCACCGCGCTCCGCGACCGCTTCGACGGCGAGGTGCCCGGGCGCCTGGAGGACCTGGTCTCCCTCCCCGGCGTCGGCCGCAAGACGGCCAACGTCGTGCTGGGTAACGCGTTCGGCGTGCCGGGCGTCACGGTCGACACGCACTTCGGCCGGCTCGTGCGGCGCTGGAAGTGGACCGCCGCCGAGGACCCGGAGAAGGTCGAGGCCGAGGTCTGCTCGCTCTTCCCGAAGAGCGAGTGGACGATGCTCTCGCACCGCGTGATCTTCCACGGCCGGCGCGTCTGCCACTCCCGCCGCCCCGCCTGCGGCGCCTGCCCGATCGCCCCGCTCTGCCCGTCGTACGGCGAGGGCGAGACCGACCCGGAGAAGGCGAAGAAGCTGCTCAAGTACGAGATGGGCGGACAGCCGGGGCAGCGGCTCAAGCCCCCGGCGGACTATCCGGGCCTGCCCGCCCGCCCCCTGGGAGCCGAGTGAGCGAGCCCCCGCCGGACGCCGCCCCGGGCGGCCCACAGGACGACCAGCACACGCAGGGCGACCAGCACACGCATGACGACCACCACGCACAGGACGACCGCACGGACGACCGCACGACGGCCGGGGAAGGCCAGGGGGTACGCATGACGAGGACGTACGGAGGGGAGACCGGCGGGGCCGGGACGGCCGGGGAGGCCCTGCTCTCCGCCGACGGGCTGCCCGAATGGCTGGATCCCGTCGTGCGCGCGGCGCGGACCGTCGAGCCCCACCAGCTGAGCCGCTTCCTTCCGCCGGAGACCGGAGGCAGGCAGTCCGCCGTGCTGGTCCTCTTCGGCGAGGGCGACCGCGGCCCCGAGCTGCTGCTCCTCGAACGGGCCGGCACGCTCCGCTCCCACGCCGGGCAGCCGTCCTTCCCCGGCGGCGCCCTCGATCCGGAGGACGGCGATCCGGAGGGCGAGGGCCCGGTCCGGGCGGCGCTGCGCGAGGCCGAGGAGGAGACCGGACTCGACCCGTCCGGCGTCCAGGTCTTCGGCGTGCTGCCCCGGCTCTACATCCCGGTGAGCGGCTTCGTGGTGACCCCCGTGCTCGGCTGGTGGCGCAAGCCCAGCCCGGTCGCGCCGGTCTCGCCCCAGGAGACCGCCCGCGTGTTCACCGTCCCCGTCGCCGACCTCACCGACCCGGCGAAGCGGGCCGTGACCGTCCACCCCAGCGGCCAGAAGGGCCCGGCCTTCCAGGTGGGCCCGGCGCTGGTGTGGGGGTTCACGGCCGGGGTGATCGACCGCATCCTGCACTACGCGGGCTGGGAGCGGCCCTGGGACCGGGCCCGGGAGGTCCCTCTCGACTGGCGCCCCCGGCAGGCATGAGACGGTGGCCCCCCGCGGGCCACGACGACTTCAATGCGAGGCATCTTTCGGTGAACGTGCTGGACATCGTGCTGTTGACCGCCGCTGTGTGGTTCGCGGTCATCGGCTACCGCCAGGGCTTCGTCGTCGGCGTGCTCTCGGTGATCGGTTTTCTGGGCGGTGGCCTGGCCGCCGTCTACGGGCTGCCGGTGATCTGGGCCGCGGCCACCGGTGACGGCGAGCCCGGCACGGTCGTGGCCGTCCTGGCCGTCGCCGTCGTCATCGTCTGCGCCTCCGTGGGCCAGGCCGCCACCACCCACCTCGGCAACAAGCTCCGCCGCCACATCACGTGGTCGCCCGCCCGCGCGCTCGACGCCACGGGCGGCGCGCTCGTCAACGTCGTCGCGATGCTGCTGGTGGCCTGGCTGATCGGCTCGGCGCTGGCCGGTACGACCCTGCCGACGCTGGGCCGGGAGGTGCGCGGCTCCAAGGTGCTGCTGGGCGTCGCCCGGGTGGTGCCCGCGCAGGCCAACACCTGGTTCGCGGACTTCAGCGCCGTCCTCGCGCAGAACGGCTTCCCGCAGGTCTTCGCGCCGTTCTCCACCGAACCCATCACCTCGGTGCCCGCCCCGGACCCCGAGCTGGCGGGCAGCCCCGTCGCCGTGGCCGCCCAGCGCAGCATCGTCAAGGTCGTCGGCAACGCCCCCGGCTGCGGCAAGGTGCTCGAGGGCACCGGCTTCGTCTTCGCGCCCGGCCGGGTGATGACCAACGCCCATGTCGTCGGCGGGGTGGACGAGCCGACCGTGCAGATCGGCGGTCAGGGACGGCTGCACGACGGCAGGGTGGTGCTCTACGACTGGAAGCGCGACATCGCCGTGCTCGACGTGCCCGGACTCGACGCGCCCCCGCTGCAGTTCGCCACGGCGGACGCGGAGAGCGGCAAGAGCGCCATCGTCGCCGGCTTCCCGGAGAACGGCTCGTACGACGTGCGCGCGGCCCGCGTCCGCAGCCGGGTCCAGGCCAACGGTCCGGACATCTACCACCGCGGCAATGTGCGCCGCGACGTCTACTCCCTCTACGCCACCGTCCGGCAGGGCAACTCCGGCGGCCCGCTGCTCACCCCGGACGGCAAGGTCTACGGCGTGGTCTTCGCCAAGTCCCTGGACGACCCCGACACGGGGTACGCCCTGACCGCGGACGAGGTGCGCGAGGACGCCCGCTACGGCCGTACGGCCACGGGCCGGGCCGATACCCAGGGCTGCGCGCTCTGAGCCGTTCCGGGCCCGCTCCGGCCGTCCTGGGTGTCGTGGGGGCGGCGCTGCTCAGCGGCCGCGCGGATGGCGCAGCCGCGCCGACACCCAGCGGGCGCGGCGGCGGATGATCCGGGGGATGCCGATGCGGGGGTCGGGTCCGGCCCCCGGCCGGTGATCGCCCCGCTCCGGTACGTCCGTCACGGCCACGGCGGCGTCGCCGTCGCCGCGCTCCGGAGTCACTTCGGTCACGTCACGGTAGTCGTGCGTCCAGCCCATACCAAAAGCTCTGCCCGGGCCCAAAGGTCGGTAATCGCCCATGGGTCCGTCAATTGGCCTATGCGCGCGGCAAGTGGCTGTTCGGTGAACGGACGTTCCTGTTCGTTCAGTGGCCAATGGCCCGCTGTTCGGCTTGTCTGCCGTCCGGATGGCCTACCGGTCGGCTCGTCCACCGTCCGGCTCGTCCACCGTCCGGCTTGTCTACCGGTCGGGTTCCGGGTCCTTCAGCCAGCTGATCAGCTCCGCCGAGAACGCGGCCGGGTCCTCCTCGTGCGGGAAGTGCCCCAGACCGTCGAACAGCCGCCAGCGGTAGGGCGCCTCGACATACTCGCCGGAGCCCGCCGCGCTGCGCGTCCGCATCACCGGATCGAGCGATCCGTGCAGGTGGAGCGTGGGCACTCGCACCGGCCGCTTCATCCGGCGGTTGAACTGGACGCCGTCCGGCCGGGCCATCGACCGCACCATCCAGCGGTACGGCTCGATGGAGCAGTGCGCCGTGGAGGGGATCGACATGGCCCGCCGGTAGACGTCGACCGACTCGTCGTCCGGCAGGGAGGGGCCCGACCACTCCCTGATCAGCCGCGCCACCAGCGCCGCGTCGTCCGCGACCAGCCTGCGCTCGGGCAGCCACGGCCGCTGGAAGCCCCAGATGTGGGAGCTCGCCGCGCTCTGCTTGACGTCCGCGAGCATCGCCGCGCGCCAGCGGCGCGGGTGCGGCATGGAGGAGACCGCCAGCCGGCGCACCAGCTTGGGCCGCATCACGGCCGCGGTCCAGGCCAGGTAGCCGCCCAGGTCGTGACCGACCAGCGCGGCGTCCGGCTCGCCGAGGGAACGGACGACGCCGGTGATGTCGAGGGCGAGGTTCGCGGGGTCGTAGCCCCGGGGCGTACGGTCGCTGCCGCCCACTCCGCGCAGGTCCATCGCCACCGCCCGGAACCCGGCCTCCGCCAGCGCCGGCATCTGATGCCGCCACGTCCACCAGAACTGCGGGAAACCGTGCAGCAGGAGAACCAGCGGCCCCTCGCCCATCTCGGCGATGTGGAACCGGGCCCCGTTCGCCGCGACCTCCCGGTGCGTCCAGGGGCCGTCCGGGCGTACGACCGCGGTGGGCGACGACGCCACCGACCCGGCCGGGGCCGGGGACGCCGGGGCGCCGTCGGGCCGGTCGGGATCGGGGGACGCGGGCGCTGCGGAGGTCTCGGGCACCGTCATACGGACGAGCGTGTCACAGATGCGTCCGCCGGGCTCGTGTCGGCCACCGGACGCGGGTGCGGCTTGACGGTGCCGAGCACCGCCGCCGTCTCCTTGGCCGAGGCGATGCTCTTCTCGGGCTTCTTGATCTTCTTGAACTTGGCCACGGCCATCAGCCCGAGCAGCGCCGCGAGCACCAGGTAGGCGCCGCCGGTGATCAGGAAGGACCAGGCGAGCCCGAGCCCGAGGTTGTGGATGCCGTAGGCCGCCGCGAAGCTCAGCACGGGCAGCGAGAAGAGCGCCAGGACACCCGCGGCGGCGATGGCGCCACCGCCGATGCCCAGCCGCCGGACGTCCTGCCGCAGCTCGGCCTTGGCCAGTGCGATCTCGTCGTGCACCAGCGCGGACAGCTCGGTGGTGGCCGTCGCCACCAGCTGGCCGAGGCTGCGGTTCGCGCCGTCGTCGGCTGCGCTCATCGGCTGCTCCCTCATCATCATCAGCTCGGGCGTAAAGACTCTCAGATCATGCCGGACCGTCGCCCAGGGTGGTGCGCTCCGAGGCGACTTGTGCCAGTTTGCGGTGCGTGGCCGCCTTCGCTTCGTAGATCGCGGCCATGCGGAGGTGGAACTCGGGGTTGTCCTGCTCGTAGACGTCCGGGATGCCGTCCTCGTCGTCGTCCCGGTCCTCTTCCGCGCACAGCTTCTTGTACTTGTTGTCGCGCAGTTTGAGAAGAATGCCCGCCAGGATCGCGGCGATGAGGGAACCCATCAGCACCGCGGCCTTGATCTCGCCGACGAGGCCGGGGTCGCCGTCGAAGGCGAGCTCGCCGATCAGCAGTGACACCGTGAAGCCGATGCCGGCCAGCGTGGCGAGGGCCAGCACGTCCGGCCACTTCAGGTCCGGGTTGAGCTCCGCCCGGGTGAAGCGGGCGGCCGCCCAGGTGCCGCCGAACACGCCGATCGTCTTGCCCACCACCAGGCCCAGGACGACGCCCAGCGTCTCCGGCCGGGTGAAGACGTCCGACAGGGCACCGCCGGAGAGCGTCACCCCGGCGGAGAACAACGCGAACAGCGGTACGGCCAGCCCCGCCGACAGGGGGCGCACCAGATGCTCGATGTGCTCGCCGGGGGAGTGCTCCTCGGCGTCGCGCCGGGTGCAGCGCAGCATCAGGCCCATGGAGACGCCCGCGATCGTGGCGTGGACGCCGCTGTTGTACATCAGCGCCCAGTTGACGACTGCCAGCGGCACGTAGATGTACCAGCCGCGTACGCCCTTGCGCAGCAGCAGCCAGAAGACGGCCAGGCCCAGCACGGCGAAGCCGAGGGCGGCGAAGTTCAGCTTCGACGTGAAGAAGATCGCGATGATGAGGATCGCGAAGAGGTCGTCGACCACGGCCAGCGTCAGCAGGAAGGCGCGCAGCGCCGACGGCAGGGAGGTGCCGATGACGGCGAGCACGGCGAGGGCGAAGGCGATGTCGGTCGCCGTGGGGACGGCCCAGCCGCCCAGCGAGCCGCTGCCGGCCGTGGCGACGGTGGTGTAGACGAGGGCGGGGACGGCCATGCCGCAGAGCGCGGCCACCACCGGGAGGATCGCGGCCTTGGGGTCGCGCAGCTCGCCGGCGACCAGCTCGCGCTTGAGCTCGATGCCGGCGACGAAGAAGAACACGGCGAGCAGGCCGTCGGCCGCCCAGTGCTGCAGGGAGAGGTTCAGGCCGAGGGCCTCCGGGCCCAGGTGGAACGAGCGCACGGTCTCGTAGCCGCCACGTAGCGGGGTGTTCGCCCAGATCAGCGCGGCGACGGCGGCGGCGAGCAGCAGTACGCCGCCGACGGTCTCGGTGCGCAGCGCGTCCGCCAGGTAGTTCCGCTCGGGGAGGGGAAGCCTGCCGAGGAAGACGGAGCGGCGGTTCTTGGGCGCGGCCACGGTGGTGGACCTCCTGGGGTCGGCGTCGACTGAAACACGTACGTACACGTGGGTACACGTGTGCTGTGTGCCGACCAGACTTCCCGGCGCGCCTTTGATTCTTGTCACGATATTGACGCGACAAGTACTTACTTTAGCCGGAAAGAGTGAAAGGGCACCCGGTCCTGCCGGGTGCCCTTCCTGTGCGGAGCGGTGTTGCCGCTGGTCAGTCCTCGGTGGGGGCCGCGGGGAGCTTGGCCTGGATCAGGTCCATGACCGAGGAGTCGGTGAGCGTGGTGACGTCGCCGAGGGCGCGGTTCTCGGCCACGTCGCGCAGCAGGCGGCGCATGATCTTGCCGGAGCGGGTCTTGGGCAGCTCGGCGACCGGCAGGACGCGCTTCGGCTTGGCGATCGGGCCGAGCTGCTTGGCCACATGGGCCCGCAGCTCCTCGGTGAGGGTGTCGTTGTCCCCGGCGTCGACACCGCCGCGCAGGATGACGAAGGCGCAGATGGCCTGGGTGGTCTGCGGGTCCGTGGCGCCGACGACCGCGGCCTCGGCCACCTTGGGGTGGGAGACGAGGGCGGACTCGACCTCGGTGGTGGAGATGTTGTGGCCGGAGACGAGCATGACGTCGTCGACGCGGCCGAGCAGCCAGATGTCGCCGTCCTCGTCCTTCTTGGCGCCGTCGCCGGCGAAGTAGGTGTTCTCGAAGCGGGACCAGTAGGTGTCGAGGTAGCGCTGGTCGTCGCCCCAGATGGTGCGGAGCATGGCCGGCCACGGCTCGGTCAGGACCAGATAGCCGCCGGAGCCGTTGGGCACCTCCTCGCCGTGGTCGTCCACGACGGTGGCGGAGATGCCGGGCAGCGGCGCCTGGGCCGAACCGGGCTTGGCCTCGGTCACGCCCGGCAGCGGGCTGATCATCATGGCGCCGGTCTCGGTCTGCCACCAGGTGTCGACGACGGGGGTGGCGTCGGCGCCGATGTGCTTGCGGTACCAGACCCAGGCCTCGGGGTTGATGGGCTCGCCGACCGAGCCGAGGACGCGCAGGCTGGACAGGTCGAACTTGGCGGGGATGTCGTCGCCCCACTTCATGGCCGCCCGGATCGCGGTGGGGGCCGTGTAGAGGATCGTGACGCCGTACTTCTGGACGATCTCCCACCAGCGGCCCTGGTGGGGGCTGTCGGGCGTGCCCTCGTAGAGCACCTCGGTGGCGCCGTTGCTCAGCGGGCCGTAGACGATGTACGAGTGCCCGGTGACCCAGCCGACGTCGGCCGTGCACCAGAAGACGTCGGTCTCCGGCTTGAGGTCGAAGACGGCGTGGTGGGTGTACGAGGTCTGGGTGAGATAGCCGCCGGTGGTGTGGAGGATGCCCTTCGGCTTACCCGTGGTGCCCGAGGTGTAGAGGATGAACAGCGGGTGCTCGGCGTCGAACGCCTCGGGGGTGTGCTGGTCGGACTGGCGCTCGACGAGGTCGTGCCACCACACGTCGCGGCCCTCGGTCCAGGCGATGTCCTCCTGGCCCGTGCGGCGGACGACGAGCACACTGCGGACGTTCTCGGTGCCGGGCCGGGTGAGGGCCTCGTCGACGGCGGGCTTGAGGGCGGAGGGCTTGCCGCGGCGGTAGCCGCCGTCGGCGGTGATGACGACCCGGGCGTCGGCGTCGTTGACGCGCGCCGCCAGGGCGTCGGCGGAGAAGCCGCCGAAGACGACGGAGTGGGGGGCGCCGATGCGCGCGCAGGCGAGCATCGAGACGACCGCCTCGGGGATCATCGGCAGGTAGATGGCGACCCGGTCGCCGGCCCGGACGCCCAGCTCGGTCAGGGCGTTGGCGGCCTTGGAGACCTCGCGCTGGAGCTCGGCGTAGGTGATCGAACGGGAGTCGCCGGGCTCGCCCTCGAAGTGGAGGGCCACGCGGTCGCCCAGGCCGTTCTCCACGTGCCGGTCGACGCAGTTGTAGGCCACGTTCAGCCGGCCGTCGGCGAACCACTTGGCGAACGGCGGGTTGGACCAGTCCAGGGTCTCGGTGGGCTCGTTCTCCCAGCTCAGGCGGCGGGCCTGGGCGGCCCAGAAGCCCAGCCGGTCAGCCTTCGCCCGCTCGTACGCCTCCGCGGTGACGTTGGCCTGGGCGGCCAGGCCGGCCGGCGGCGCGAAGCGGCGCTCCTCCTTCAGAAGGTTGGCCAGGCTTTCGTTGCTCACGACATCTCCCTTTCCCAGGGGGCTCGTTGCTCCCGGCCATAGCTCATCAGCCCGGGGCACACCCTGACAAGGGGTGTGGGTAAAAACTGGTTTAGACCTTTGTCCGGGAGGTCGCCCGAGGTCAGAGGGGGTGGTGCGGTGCCCGGCCCGCGCCGGGGCGGGTGTGGGGACGGCCTACGCGGCGTCCAGGACGCCGGGCCGGACGGCGGTGAAGGTGCGCGAGCGGCGATCCAGGACATAGGCCTGGGCCTCTCCCACGTGGAAGTACATTCCGTGCAGCTGGAGCGAGCCTTCCGCCACCCGTCGGGCGACACAGGTGTGGGCCATCAGGTGGTCGAGCTGTTGCATCACATTGACGAGGGCCAGCCGCTCGACGTCGTCCGCCACCAGCCGCTCGGCCAGCGCCACCTCGCCGCGGCCCAGCCGGCCGATCCGCTGCATCCGGGCCAGGCTCGGACGGCCGTGCCGCAGCCATCGGGTGAGGGGGGTCTGCTCGCCGAGCGGCGGCGTGTGCCCGGCGGGGGAGTCGGCGAGGTCCAGCAGGGCCTGCATCGCCCCGCAGCCGGAGTGGCCGCACACGGTGATGCTGCCGACCTTCAGCACCTCGACCGCGTACTCCACGGCGGCCGCCACGGAGTCGCAGCTGGCGTCACTGCCGGGCGGAGGCATCAGATTGCCCACATTGCGCACGGTGAACAGGTCACCGGGGCCGCTGGAGGTGATCATGCTGGTCACCAGCCGCGAGTCGGCACAAGTCAGGAAGAGCTCGCTGGGGCGCTGGCCCTCGCGGGCGAGCCGGGCCAGCTCGTCGCGGACGAGCGGGGCGGTATTGCGCTGGAAGGCGCTCACGCCGCCCAGCAGTCGCCGTTCGGCGCCGATCGGAGCCGGGGCGGCTTCCGTCTCGGCGGCGGGCGGGCTGACGCAGTGGTGCTGGCGCCACGGTGTCCACGGCAGGCAGCTGTGGGGGCCGCCGGCCTCGGCCGCCGCCGGGCCCCTCCGGCCCGGGAAGCCCGCCAGGCGCCGCCGCAGCGCGAGAAGCGTGGTGATCGAGATGCCCACTGTGACCCCCTGCAGAACTCCGAACAGCAGTACGGCCACCGATGTGGCCGCGTACACCGCGAGATCGCCTCGCCGTCGCCCGCGCGGGAGGTGCGCCTCGCGCGCCATCCGCACCCCGGCCGCCATGGCGAGCACCGCCAGGGCGACCGCCGGGATCCGGGCGAGGACCGCCACGCCCGGGCCGGCGCACAACAGGGCCGCCACGCCGTAGGCGACCGCCGCCCCGCGGGACCCGGGCGCGGGTGGGTCGGCCACGGGCGGGTCGGCGGTGGATGCTCCGGAGGCGTCCGGCGCCGGGGCGGGCCTCTTCGTGCTCGTGACGAACGCGAGGGCGACGAGAGCCGTGAGAACGCCCGCGACCGGACCGCCCGGCAGCGCGGGGAGGCCCGGCGGCGACCAGGGGAACAAGGCGGCGCGGGCCACGCCCGCCCCGAAGCCGGCGGTCGTGGCGGCGACCGTGACGGCGACCGTGGCGACGGCCAGGGCTGCGAAGGGCGCGGGGATCGTCCGCGCCCGGCGCCCGGCCCGCCCGGGCAGCCGTGGCCAGGCGACCAGGACGGCCGCGGTGAGGGCGGCGACGAGGAGCGTCGGGAGGTGCGCCCGTACCGCCCCGGATGCCAGGGCCGCCGTCACCTCCTGCGTCGGCGGGCCCGGTCGGCCACCGAGGACCACGGGCAGCGGACCGAGCACGATCGTGGCGCCGATCGCGGCGAGCACGCCGCGCGCCACCGGCGACAGGATCACCGACAGCCTGTCCGCCGCCGCCGAGCCCGCCGGGACGGCCGAACCCAGGACCCCCAGGGCGAGTCGCGCGACGCTCAGGAGCGCGGTGACCGCGCAGGCCGCGACCGGCCCCGCCCAGAGCGGCGCGCCACAGGCGAGCGCGATCCCCGGGGAGAGGGGGACCGCGAGCAGGAGGACGGGGACGGAGGCGGACAAGGCGTGCCGGATGTGCATGGTCAATCCCGTCCTCGGTGCCGACGGCGGGCGTTTCTCAACTCTCAGTAAACGGATCGTAATGGAGAGTAAAGACTTTACCGAGGTTTGGAGGGGAGATTCCCCCTGTCGAGTGAATATCTCCTTTTGTCCGTTTGTCCGTTCTTCGGGTGGAGGCTCAGGCGGGGCGCAGGCGGGACTCAGGCGGGCTGAGGGGCCGCCAGGAGCCGTTCGTCCAGGATGAAGGCGGGGTCCACCTGGGCCGCCAGGTCGGCGCCGGTCTTCGCGTTGCCCCAGCTCTCGGCGTTCTTGAGGTGGAAGTGCACCATCTGGCGGGTGTAGCGCCGCCAGTCCCGTCGCTCGTACGACGCGTCGGCCGTGGCCCGCAGGGTCTGCAGGGCCTGCCGGTTGGCCTCCTCCAGCAGCTCGAACCGGGGCGGCCGGCCCTTCTCCATGGCCCGCACCCAGTCGGAGTGGCCGAACGTCGTCAGGAGGTCGTCGCCGACCTCGGCGCGCAGGAAGTCCAGGTCGTCCGGGCCCTGCACCTTGTTCCCCACGACCTTGAGTCCGACCCCGAAGTCCCGCGCGTACTCCTTGTACTGGCGGTACACCGAGACCCCCTTCCGGGTGGGCTCGGCGACCAGGAAGGTCATGTCGAAGCGGGTGAACATGCCGGACGCGAAGGAGTCGCTGCCCGCGGTCATGTCGACGACCACGTACTCGCCCGGGCCGTCGACGAGGTGGTTGAGGCACAGCTCCACCGCGCCGACCTTCGAGTGGTAGCAGGCGACGCCGAGGTCGGAGTCGTTGAACGGGCCGGTCACCATCAGCCGTGCGGTGGCGTGGTCGTCCAGTCCCACCGTGCGGGCGCACGCCTCGTAGACCGGGTTGTCCTCGCCGACGCGCAGCAGGCGGGAGCCCTCGCCCGGGGGTGTCGTCTTGATCATGGTTTCGGCCGAGATGATGCGGGGGTTCGAGCCGCGCAGATAGTCCTTGATCAGGGGGAGCCGGGCGCCCATCGCGGGCAGGGCGGCGCTCTCCGTCTCGTCGAGCCCCAGCGCTGCGCCGAGGTGCTGGTTGATGTCGGCGTCCACCGCGATGACGGGGGCCTGCCCGGCGGCGAGGTGGCGGATGAACAGAGAGGACAGGGTGGTCTTGCCGCTGCCGCCCTTCCCTACGAAAGCGATCTTCATGTTCACCAAGAGTAGGTGCGGAGGTGCTCTGAGTGAGAACCGTGAGTGAAGAGGACCACTCTTTCGAGGGGTTTCAGGGCAAGGTGCGTACTGTCTTACGCATGAGTACGCCAGCTGATCCGCTCGCCGTCCTGGGTTCCCTCCCGGGCGTGGCCGACGCCGTGGACTCCGTACGCAAGGCCGTGGACCGGGTGTACGGCCATCGGGTGATGCGCCGCCGCAGCAATGAGATCACCTCCGAGGCCGCCCTGCGTGGCGCCCGGGCCTCGGCCGCGCTGTCCGGTGCGGACTGGGCGCTCGAAGAGGTGCGCCGCCGTTCCGACTTCGGCGGGGAGGGCGAACCGCGGACGGTGGGCGCGGCGCTGCGGCTGACCGCGGAGGCGGGTCAACTGCTCAGCGTGTGGCGTCAGTCGCCGCTGCGGGTGCTGGCCAGGCTGCACCTCGTGGCCGCCGGCGGCGACCGGCCCGACGACACGATCGGCAGGCCGCGACTCGCCGGAGAGCCGGTCGAGGAGCCGCTGATCGAGCTGCCGCTGCCGGACGCCGGGGAGATGTCGGGCCGTCTGGAGGGCCTGGCCGACCTGCTGATCGCCGGGACTCAGGCGCCCGCGCTGGTCACGGCGGCCGTGGTGCACGGCGAGCTGCTGGCCCTGCGGCCGTTCGGGACGCACAACGGCCTCGTCGCGCGCGCGGCCGAGCGGATCGTGCTGGTGGGCAGTGGGCTCGACCCCAAGTCGATCTGCCCGGCGGAGGTCGGCCACGCGGAGCAGGGCCGTTCGGCGTACGCCGAGGCGCTGGAGGGCTACGTGTCGGGTACGCCCGAGGGGCTGGGGGCGTGGATCGCCCACTGCGGCCGGGCGATCGAGCTCGGTGTGCGGGAGAGCACGGCCGTCTGCGAGGCGCTCCAGCGCGGCGCGGCCTGACGGAGCCGGACAAAGGGTTGCGGCGGTACCTGTACTGCTCGGGTACCGCCGCTGGCACATCCGTCGGGTTACCAAGCGTGCACGATGTTTGCCCATCAGGTCGGGGACTTCGCCCGTCACCTGGTGCGGCTGGCCCGTAATCGACGGGTCGGCGTCGCGTGGGTGCCCGACTTCCGTGCGCGGTCCGTGGGGCCTTGGTGCGTGAAGGGCGTCCTCCCGGATGTCCCTGGTCTCGCGGGCCGTTAAGTCCTTTCTACTCCTGTCGTGACAGAACCGGAAGTGCGGGCCTCACTTCTTTGCTTTCCGTGACGAATCAGGTCAAGCCGCCCGAGGGGCCGCGGCGGCGGCCGGCGAGCCAGACCAGACCGGCCGTGGCGGCGGCCGCACCGAACGCGGCGGCCACCACCAGTGCGGGTCGCGACGGCATGGACAGCGCCGCCACGCGCTGCTTGAGTCGTACGGGCCGGTTGAAGGAGAGGATCGGCCAGTCGCGGGCGACCGCCTCGCGCCGCAACCCGCGATCGGGATTGACCGCATGCGGATGGCCCACGGACTCGAGCATCGGAATGTCGGTCACCGAATCGCTGTAGGCGTAGCAGCGCGACAGGTCGTATCCCTCCGAGGCGGCGAGCTCCCGGATGGCCTCGGCCTTGGTCGGGCCGTAGGCGTAGTACTCGATCTCCCCGGTGAAGACGCCGTCCTCCATGACCATGCGGGTGGCGACGACGCGGTCCGCGCCCAGCAGCGCCCCGATCGGCTCCACGACCTCGGCGCCCGAGGTGCTGACGATCACCACGTCGCGTCCGGCGGCGTGGTGCTCCTCGATGAGGGAGGCGGCTTCGTCGTAGATGATCGGGTCGATGAGCTCGTGGAGGGTCTCGGCGACGATCTCCCGGACCTGCTGGACGTTCCAGCCCCGGCAGAGCGCCGACAGATACTCGCGCATCCGCTCCATCTGGTCGTGGTCGGCGCCGCCGGCCAGGAAGACGAACTGGGCATAGGCGGTGCGCAACACGGCGCGCCTGTTGATCAGGCCGCCTTGGTAGAAGGACTTGCTGAAGGTGAGCGTGCTCGACTTCGCAATGACTGTCTTGTCCAGATCAAAGAACGCGGCAGTCCGAGGCAAGGAGTGGTTTTCCACTCCGCCGAGCATAGGGGCCCTCCATTCGGCGTAAGCTGAGGCGTGTGGGTTTGCCTGAGAAGGCTCTCGGGTACACCATGGAAGTCACGGATCGTTCGCGACCGTGTCTAACCCGGTCCGACTCCTCCCCCCCCGAGTCGGCCGTGGGGACGACCCCCGCTCTCCCCCCCGGCGGGGGTCGTCGCATGTCCGGATACTTTTCCGGTCTCCTCATCGGGTCCTCCCCCGCATCGTGCGCCCGGACGGGCGTCGCCACCGCCTCCTTCTTACCTGTTACGCAGGGTAATCGGCGCGCTGCTCTCCGGAAGTCACCGGGATAGGTGAGGGGGATATTCACATCCGTTGAGTTGTCCACAGTTTTTGACCAAGATCCACACGATTTCCCGGTTCGCTGCACGGTGATTCCCCGCGAGTTCCGCGATGCCCGCGGATGCGAGAGCGCGTAGTGAGAGGGGAGGAGACCGTGACCGGATCCAATGCATCCGATTGCCCGGCCGCCGCCGGGGACGGGCGGCAGGGCAGGCCGCTGATCGTCACGGAGGACGAGGGGCTGCTCGACGACCTGTTGAGACTGTGCGCGGCGGCCGGGGCCGTGCCCGAGGTCGCGCACGGGGCACCCCCGAGCGCCGGCGTCTGGGAGAGTGCCCCGCTGATCCTGGTCGGCGACGACCGCGCCACCGGACTGCGCGGCACCGCCCGCAGGGACGGCGTCGTGCTCGTCGGCCGCGATCTCGACGACTCCGGCGTCTGGGAGAGGGCCGTCGGCCTCGGCGCCCAGAACGTCGTGCTGCTGCCCGACGGCGAGGGCTGGCTGGTCGACCGGATCGCCGACGCCGTGGAGGGCGTGGGCCGTCCCGCGCTCACGGTCGGCGTGATCGGCGGCCGCGGTGGTGCCGGGGCGAGCACGCTGGCCTGCGCCCTGGCCGTCGGCGCGGCCCGCGCCGGCCACCGGACGATGCTGATCGACGGCGATCCGCTCGGCGGCGGCCTCGACGTCCTGCTCGGCGGCGAACGGGCCGAGGGTCTGCGCTGGCCCGCCTTCGCCGACTCCCGTGGCCGCGTCGCCGGCCGGGCGCTGGAGGAGGCCCTGCCCGAACTCCACTCCCTGCGCCTCCTGAGCTGGGGCCGGGGGGACTGTGCCGCCGTCCCGCCCGACGCGATGCGCGCCGTCCTGGCCGCCGCCCGCCGGCGCGGCGGCGTGGTGGTCGTGGATCTGCCGCGCCGCCTCGACGAGACGGCCCTGGAGGCCGTCGGCCAGCTCGACATGGGCCTGCTGGTCGTGCCCGCCGAGCTGCGGGCCGTCGCGGCCGCGCACCGGGTGGCCGCCGTGCTGAGGATGCTGCTGGGCGATCTGCGCGCCGTCGTGCGCGGTCCGTTCGGCTCCGGGCTGCCGGGTGAGGAGATCGCCCGGCTGCTGGGCCTGCCGCTCGCCGGTGAGCTGCCCCCGGAGCCCGGGTTGACGGACGCGCTGAACGCCGGCCGCCCGCCGGGCGGCGCGGACCGCGGACCGCTGGCGCGGTTCAGCGCCGGATTCTGGGCCCGGGCGCTCCCCGAGGGCGGGGGGAGGCCGTCATGAGCGGCGCGCTGCTGGAGGCGGTGCGGCTGAGGCTGGCCGAGAGCGGCGCCGAGCCGACGCCCGCACGGGTCGCCGAGGCCCTGCGCTCCGAAGGCCGGCTGCTCGGGGACGCCGAAGTGCTCGGCGTGGCGGCCCGGTTGCGCTCGGAGCTGGTCGGCACCGGTCCGCTGGAGCCGCTCCTCGCCGAACCCGACGTCACCGATGTGCTCGTCACCGCCCCCGACCAGGTGTGGGTCGACCGGGGCGCGGGCCTGGAGCGGACGGGGGTCTCGTTCCCCGACGCGGCGGCGGTGCGGCGGCTGGCCCAGCGGCTCGCCGCGATCGCCGGCCGGCGGCTGGACGACGCCCGGCCGTGGGTGGACGCCAGACTTCCCGACGGCACGCGGCTGCACGCCGTCCTGCCCCCGGTGGCCGTCGGCTCCACCTGCCTCTCGCTCCGGGTCGTGCGGCCCCGCGCGTTCGCGCTGGAGGAGCTGGTGGCAGCGGGGACGGTGCCGCCCGGCGGACAGCGGCTGCTGCGGGCGGTGCTCGAGGCCCGGCTGTCGTTCCTCATCAGCGGGGGCACGGGCTCGGGCAAGACGACGCTGCTGTCCAGCCTGCTGGGGCTGGTCGCCCCGGACGAGCGGATCGTGCTCGCCGAGGACTCGGCCGAGCTCCGCCCCGACCACCCGCACGTCGTACGGCTGGAGACCCGGCCCGCGAACCAGGAGGGCAGCGGTCTGGTGACGCTGCGGGACCTGGTGCGCCAGGCGCTGCGGATGCGACCGGACCGGCTGGTGGTGGGCGAGGTGCGCGGCGCCGAGGTCACGGACCTGCTGGCCGCGCTCAACACCGGGCACGAGGGCGGGTGCGGGACGGTCCACGCGAACGCCGCCTCGGACGTCCCGGCCCGGCTGGAGGCGCTGGGGTCGACGGCGGGGCTCGACCGCGCCGCCCTGCACAGCCAGCTGGCGGCGGCGCTGTCGGTGGTGATCCATCTCGTCAGGGACCACGGCGGCCGACGGCGGGTCGCGGAGGTGCACGTCCTGGAGCGTGACCGGGCCGGCTTCGTGACCACCGTTCCCGCCGCCGTCGGGGGCACGACCGGGTTCGAGCGGGCGCCCGGGTGGGACCGGCTCGTGGCCCTGTGCCGTCGCGGCGGGAGCGGGCCATGACCGGCCGGTCGCGCCTGGCGATCGCCGTGCCGGTGCCGTCGTGGGCCCCGGCGCCGTGGGCCGGCCCGGGACTGCTGGTGTGCGTCACGGTTCTCGTGGCCCTTGCGGCCTTGGTGGGGCTGAGGGTGCGTCAAGGGGCGGGGGTGCGCCGGGCCAGGCTGCTGCTCGCGGAAGGTGACGCGCTCGTCGGGACCCGGCCGGGCGTGACGCTGCCGCCGTGGTGCGTGGCATGGGGCGTGCGGCTGTGGCGGACGGCGCGGGAGAGGCGCGAGTTGGTGTGCCTTCCGGTCGGCTGCGCGGTCGGGCTCCTGGGCGACTCGTTCCTGCCGGTCGTCGCGGGAGCGCTGGCCGTGCCGACGGCGCGGCGGGTGCTGGCCGCGCGGCGGCGGGAGCGGGAGCGCGAACGCCGGGAGGCGGCCGTCATCGAGCTGTGCGGCACCGTCGCGGGCGACCTGCGGGCCGGCAGGCAACCGGGTGAGGCGGTCTCGGTGTTGAAAGGACAGGAGGTGGGGCCGGGCTGGCCGGCGGTGCCGGCGGCCGCCCGGTTCGGCGGGGACGTGTCGAAGGCGCTGCGGCGGGCCGGCAGGCAGGAAGGGGCGGAAGGGCTCAACGGCGTGGCGGCGTGCTGGCGGGTCGCGGTCGACGGCGGGGCGGGGCTGGCCGCCGGTCTGGAGCGGATCGCGGCCGCCCTCGGCGCCGAGCGCGACCAGCGGGAGGAGCTGCGCGCGCAGCTGGCGGGCACGCGGTCGACCGCCGTGATGCTGGCCCTGCTGCCGGTGCTGGCCCTGCTGATGGGCAGCGCGCTGGGGGCGGAGCCGCTGCGGGTGCTGCTGCACACCCCGGCCGGGCTCGGCTGCCTGGTGGTCGGCGGGCTGCTGGAGTCCGCGGGAATCGCGTGGACGCGACGGATCGTACGGGCCGCCGAGGGCCCGGGGAGGGGGCGGACGTGAGTGCGGGGATTGTCCACAGCCTGTGGGCGGTGGTCCTGGCGGTGGCGGCGGCGTGGGCCGTGCCGGCCCTGGGGAGCGGGGCCCGGGGCAGGAGATCGGCCCGGCGGCGGGGAGCGGCGCTGTTCGCCGGTCCGGTGGCCGGGGCTGCCGGTTCCGCCGGGCGCGGGAGACGGAGGGTTCTGGCGGGTCTGAGGGGTTCACCAGAGCCAGTGAGTCCTGGGGGATCGACGGGTTCCACGGGGTCGGTGGGCTCGAAGGGCCGGCGGTCGGGGACGCCGTGGTGGGCCGCCGTGGTGGCGGGGGCCGGTCTCCTCGCGATCGGGTTCGTCGGGGGGATCGTCTGGTGCGGCGCGGGGCTCGCCGTCGCGTACGCGGTGTGGTGGCGGGGCCGGACGGCGGAGCGGGCGGCCGACGAGGTCCTGGCCGAGGAGGTGGGGCGCCAGCTTCCGTTGGCGGCCGATCTCCTGGCCGCCTGTCTGGCCGCGGGGGCCGGCCCCAGGGAGGCCGCGGAGGCGGTCGGGGGCTCGCTCGGCGGCCCGGTGGGGGAGCGGCTGGCGCAGGCCGCCGCGGAGGTGCGGCTGGGCGGCGATCCGGCCGTGGCCTGGGGGCGGCTCGGTGAGCTGCCGGGGGCCGGGAGCACGGCCCGCTGTCTGGAGCGGGCACAGGCCACAGGTGTTCCGGCCGTGGAGCCCATGGCCCGCCTGGCGGCGCACCTGCGCGCGGGGCGGGCGCGGGCGGCGGCGATACGGGCCAGGCGGGCGGGCGTGCTGGCCACGGCACCGCTGGGCCTGTGCTTCCTGCCCGCCTTCCTGGCCGTCGGGGTGGTCCCGGTGGTGATCGGACTGGCCGGCGGGCTGATGCGAAGCACGTGACCGGCGAAAGGGCCCGGTCATGAGGAAAGTGACGAGGCGCCAGGCGGGAGCGGGTCCGTGGCGCAGGGGGAGGAAACGACGATGGCGACAGCGATGGGAACGGCCGTGACGGAGACGGCGGCGGCCTGGTGGTCGCGGTGCCGGCGGCGGGCGCGGAGCGCCGGGGAGGCCGGGATGACGACCGCGGAGTACGCGGTGGGGACGCTCGCCGCCTGTGCGCTGGCGGCGGTGCTCTACAAGGTGGTCACGAGCGGGCCGGTGAACGCGGCGTTGCAGCAGCTGATCGTGAAGGCGCTCCATGCGACGTTCTGACGGGCGGTCGGCGCGGGCCGGGGGCGACGGCGGTTATGTGACCGCCGAGGCGGCGCTGGTGATGCCGGTGCTGGTGTTCCTCACGCTCGCCCTGATCTGGGGAGTGATGGCGTCGGCCGCGCAGATCCAGTGCGTGGACGCGGCGCGGGCGGGGGCGCGGGCGGCCGCCCGGGACGACCCGCCGGCGGCGGCCGTCGCCGCGGCCCGGTCGGCGGCCCCGCGCGGCGCGCGGATCTCGGTGGCGCGGGAGGGGGACCTGGTACGGGTGCGGGTCCGGGCGGAGGCGGCCGGCCCTGGACCACTGGCGGTGCCGCTGGGCGGAGAGGCGGTGGCCCTTGCGGAGGACACGGTGGGGTGACCGGGGCATGGCGTCGGTGTGGGTGGCGGTCGCGGCCATGGCGTTCTGTGTGGTGTTCGCCGCGGTGATGGCCATGGGCCAGGCTGTGGCGGCCCGGCACCGGGCGGGAGGCGCGGCGGATCTGGCGGTGCTGGCGGCGGCCGATCACGCCCTCCTCGGCGAGGGCACGGCCTGCCGGCTGGCCCGCGAGGTCGCCGCGGCCCAGGCGGCGCGCGTGGTGCGGTGCGCGGTGCGGGGGGAGTTCGCGGACGTGGAGGCGGAGGCGAGGGCCGGCCCCTACGCCGTACGGGTCCGCTCCCGGGCGGGGCCGCCCCAGGCCCTCCCCTGAGTCCAGGGCGCCACCCCGGGGGACCCTACGGCCCCTCTGGGGCCTCCCTGCCCTCCTGGCCCTCCCCGCCCTCGGTGTTCTCCGGGTTCTCCGGGTTCTCCGGGGCGGGGGCGCCGGCGAGGAGGTGGGTCAGGAGGCGGATCGCCGCCCGTTTGTCGAGCGGGTCGTTGCCGTTGCCGCACTTGGGGGACTGGATGCACGAGGGGCAGCCGGTGTCGCACTCGCAGGCGGCGATCGCCTCGCGGGTGGCGCCGAGCCAGCGGGCGGCCGTGTGGAAGGCGCGCTCGGCGAATCCGGCGCCGCCGGGCTGGCCGTCGTAGACGAAGACGGTGGGGAGGAGGGTGTCGGGGTGGAGGGGCACGGAGACGCCTCCGATGTCCCAGCGGTCGCAGGTGGCGAAGAGGGGGAGCATGCCGATGGAGGCGTGTTCGGCGGCGTGGAGGGCGCCGCCGAGGGCCTCGGGGATGATCCGGGCGGCGTCGAGCTGGTCCTCGGTGACCGTCCACCACACGGCGCGGGTGCGCAGGGTGCGGGGCGGCAGGTCCAGCTTGGTCTCGCCGAGGACCTCGCCGGTGATCAGTTTGCGGCGGAGGAAGGAGACGACCTGGTTGGTGACCTCGACGGAGCCGAAGCACAACCGCGCGTCCCCCCAGGGGATCTCGGTGGTGGTCTCCAGGACGGAGATGGCGGTGGTGTCGCGGGCGGTCGTCGAATACGGCGGGTCGGCCTGCTCGACGAGGGCGACGGACTCGTCCAGGTCGAGGTGGCGCACGAGGTAGGTGCGGCCCTGGTGGAGGTGGACGGCGCCCTCGTGGACGGTGCCGTGGGCGGCGGCCGCGTCCACGGTGCCGAGCAGCCGGCCCGTGCCCTCCTCCACGATCTGGACGGGCCGCCCGCCGCCGCCCCGGATGTCGGCGAGGTCGGCGGCCCGTTCGCGGCGGGTCCAGTGCCAGGCGGAGGCCCGGCGCCGGAGCAGCTTGCGGGCTTCGAGCTGGGAGATGACGACCATGGCCTCAGGGCCGAAGAGCGACAGGTCGGACTCGGTGAGCGGCAGTTCCTCGGCCGCGGCGCACAGATGGGGGGCGAGGACGTAGGGGTTGTCCGGGTCGAGGACGGTGGACTCGACGGGCTGCCGGAACAGAGCGTCGGGGTGGTGGACGAGGTAGGTGTCCAGCGGGTCGTCCCGGGCGACGAGGACGGCGAGCGCGCCCCGGCCCGTACGTCCCGCGCGGCCGGCCTGCTGCCACAGGGAGGCGCGGGTGCCGGGGTAGCCGGACAGCAGGACGGCGTCGAGGCCGGCGACGTCGACGCCCAGTTCGAGGGCGGAGGTGGCGGCGAGGCCCAGCAGCTCGCCGGTGTGGAGGGCGCGCTCGATGGCGCGGCGTTCCTCGGGGAGGTAGCCGCCGCGGTAGGCGGCGACGCGGGAGGGGAGGGAGCGGTCGACGGCGGCGAGGCGTTCCTGCGCGATCAGGGAGACCAGCTCGGCGCCGCGCCGGGAGCGGACGAAGGCGACGGTGCGGACGCCCTGGACGGCGAGGTCGGTGAGGAGCTCGGCGGTCTCGGCGGTGGCGGTGCGGCGGACGGGGGCGCCGCGCTCGCCGTGGAGCTCGGTGAGCGGGGGCTCCCAGAGGGCGAAGACGAGCTCGCCGCGCGGTGAGGCGTCCTCGGTGACGCCGGTGACCGGAAGGCCGGTGAGGCGGCTCGCGGCGACGGCGGGTTCCGAGGCGGTCGCGGAGGCGAGGAGGAAGACGGGGTCGGAGCCGTAGCGGGCGCAGACGCGCCGCAGCCGGCGCAGCACCTGGGCGACGTGCGAGCCGAAGACGCCGCGGTAGGTGTGGCACTCGTCGATGACGACGTAGCGCAGGGCGCGCAGGAAGGAGGCCCAGCGGGGGTGGGCCGGCAGGATCGAACGGTGGAGCATGTCGGGATTGGTCAGCGCGTAGTTGGCGTACTGGCGCACCCATTCGCGTTCCTCGACCGGCGTGTCGCCGTCGTAGACGGCGGGCCGGACGCCCTTGCCCAGGGGCTCGGCCAGGGCGCGGACGGCGCGGCGCTGGTCGGCCGCCAGGGCCTTGGTGGGGGCGAGGTAGAGGGCGGTGGTGCCGCGTCCATTGGGGGCCTCGGAGCCGTCCAGGAGGGTGCTGAGCACCGGCGCCAGATACGCGAGGGACTTGCCGGAGGCGGTGCCGGTGGCCACGACCACGGACTCGCCGCGCAGCGCGTGCTCGGCGGTGCGTGCCTGGTGGGCCCAGGGTCGTTCGATGCCGGCCGCCCGGATGGCGTCGATGACCTCCGGCCGGATCTTCTCGGGCCAGGGGGCATGACGTCCGGGACGCGGGGGCAAGTGCTCCGTATGAGTGATGCGTGCAGCCCGGCTCGGCCCGGCGGCGATGCGGTCGAGGACCGTCCGGGGAGCGGGATGTACGCCCGCCTCCGGCGGGAGTTGATCGTTGGCCATCGACACCGAGTGTGTCACTGGAGTGACGGACAATGGCGTCAAGGCGTCGTGCACGCCTGCCGGTAAGTGATTGAATGCCATCGCGGCTGCCGATCCATGGGGGGCGACCGCTCGATGCAAGGTGCTGGAGGATCCGTGGACCTGTCCCTGTCGACCGAGACCGTAGGCGACCGCACGGTTGTCCGGGTCGGTGGCGAGATTGATGTGTACACCGCGCCCAAGCTGCGGGAGCAGCTGGTCGAGCTGGTCAACGACGGCAGCTATCACCTCGTCGTGGACATGGAGGGCGTCGACTTCCTCGACTCCACCGGGCTCGGCGTGCTGGTCGGCGGACTGAAGCGGGTACGGGCCCATGAGGGCTCGCTGCGGCTGGTCTGCAACCAGGAGCGCATTCTGAAGATTTTCCGTATCACCGGCCTGACCAAGGTGTTCCCGATTCACACCTCGGTCGAGGACGCGGTGCAGGCGACCGACTGACACCCCGCCGGGCGGACGCGGCGGCCGGGCTGACCGGCCGGTGGCGGACGCCCGACGACAGAACCGCGCCGGGGGGTCATGGGCCCGAGGGTCCGGCCCCTCCGCGAGTCCGCCCTCTTCCAGGAGAGGGAAAGAGGGCACGTTCCACCGAGGGGGATGGCATGGCCACCGTCGAACTTCTCTTCAGTGCCCTTCCCGAGCACGTCCGGACCGCCAGGCTCGTGGCGGCCGCGGTGGCGCGCCGGGCCGGAGTCGACGAGGCCGTGCTGGACGAGGTCCGGCTCGCCGTCGGTGAGGCCTGTTCGCGTGCCGTCAGCCTTCATGCCAGCCAGGGGATCTCCAGCCCGGTGCGGGTCGTGCTGACCGAGGACGAGAAGAAGTTCTCCATCGAGGTCGACGATGACGCCCCGCGGGCCACTCCGGTGGCCCTGGCCACGTCGGGTGCGGCGGGCGCGTCGGCGTCACCGGGCTCCGCCGGTGCCGGCCGGGCGCCCGAGGAGGCCGGTGGTGGCGACAGCGAGGACGACATGGGTCTCGCGGTGATCAGCGGTTTGGTCGACGACGTCGAGGTCTCGGCCGGTGAGGCCGGCGGGACGATCCGGATGAGCTGGCCGACGACCCCGGCCCCCGCCGCGTCGTAGCCCGCCCGTCACGCCCTGGCCCGTCAGCCGTGTCCTGGCCCGTCGGCCGCGTCCTGGCCCGTCGGCCGCGTCCTGGCCCGTCGGCCGCGTCCTGGCCCGTCGGCCGCGTCCTGGCCCGTCGGCCGCGTCCTGGCCCGTCGGCCACCTCCTAGCCGTCAGCCACCTCCTAGCCGTCAGCCGCGTCCTGGCCCGTCGGCCATGTTCTGGCCCACCCCTCGCGCCCTGGCTGCCTGTCCCGTCCTGGCCCCTCCGCCACGCCCTGGCCGGCCGCGTCCGGCCGCCGCCTCGTGGCCCCGGCCGGTGCCCGCCGACCGTAGGCCGGTGGCCGTCTTCTGCTGTAGGCCGGGCGCCTCAGGTGCCGTATTCGCGACCGGGGAAGGGGCGAGCGTGCCCGGGGCGTGGCCGATCGTGTCCGCGTTCCTGTCCCTCCCGCCTCAGGCTCCCGTCGTGCGTTCCGCGCGGGTTTCCCGGATCTTCACGGGGAGCGTCGCATCGGCGGATCATTTCCGGGATCTTCACCGATGAACAATGCGCCGGGAATCTCGAAGCGTCTCATTCCGTTTGCCGCGCTCTGTTTTGATCCGGTCATGCTCCCTACAATCCGTCCATCTTGAGCTCAGGACGCCTGAGCGTGGCGGCCGTTCCCGTGCCTGTCCCCGTTGTCGCGGTGCGGCCGCGCGCCCATGTGCCAAACGTCAGGGAGGACGAATGGCGGGGCCTTTTACCCCTCGACAGGTGGACTTCACTCAGACTCTCGCGGTCGAGCTGACCGACGGCAATCGCACCCTGGTGATGGTGATCGCGGCGGTCGCGATCGCGGCACTCGCGGTGGCGGTGGTACTGGTGCGACAGGTGCTCTCGGCCGGCGAGGGGACCGATTCCATGCGGAGAATCGCCGCGGCGGTGCAGGAGGGCGCGAACGCCTATCTCGCCCGGCAGTTGCGCACGCTCGGCGTGTTCGCCGTGATCGTGTTCTTCCTCCTCATGCTGCTTCCGGCGGACAACTGGTCGCAGCGGCTCGGTCGTTCGCTCTTCTTCCTGGTCGGCGCGCTCTTCTCGGCGGCGACCGGCTACCTCGGCATGTGGCTGGCGGTGCGCAGCAATGTGCGGGTGGCCGCCGCCGCGCGTGAGGCCACGCCCGCCGAGGGCGAACCCGAGAAGGACCTGACGGCCGTCGCGCACCGGGCCATGAAGATCGCGTTCCGCACGGGTGGCGTCGTGGGGATGTGCACCGTCGGGCTGGGCCTGCTGGGCGCCTCCTGCGTCGTTCTGGTGTACGCGGCCGACGCGCCCAAGGTGCTGGAGGGCTTCGGCTTCGGTGCCGCCCTGCTGGCCATGTTCATGAGGGTCGGCGGCGGCATCTTCACCAAGGCCGCCGACGTGGGCGCCGACCTGGTCGGCAAGGTGGAGCAGGGCATTCCGGAGGACGACCCGCGCAATGCCGCCACCATCGCCGACAACGTGGGCGATAACGTCGGCGACTGCGCGGGCATGGCGGCCGACCTCTTCGAGTCCTACGCGGTCACGCTCGTCGCCGCGCTGATCCTGGGCAAGGCCGCCTTCGGCGACGCGGGGCTCGCCTTCCCGCTGCTCGTGCCCGCCATCGGTGTGGTGACCGCGATGATCGGCATCTTCGCGGTGGCGCCCCGGCGCAGCGACCGGAGCGGCATGACCGCCATCAACCGGGGCTTCTTCATCTCGGCCGTCATCTCCCTCGCCCTGGTGGCGGTGGCGGTGTTCGCCTATCTGCCGTCGAGCTACGCGGACCTGGCCGGCATCGGTGACGAGGCGATCAGCGGCCACGGCGGGGACCCGCGGGTGCTCGCGCTCGTGGCCGTCGCCATCGGCATCGTGCTGGCCGCCCTCATCCAGCAGCTCACCGGCTACTTCACGGAGACCGGCCGGCGGCCCGTGCGCGACATCGGCAGGACCTCCCTGACCGGACCCGCGACCGTCGTGCTCTCCGGCATCTCCGTCGGGCTGGAGTCGGCGGTCTACTCGGCGGTGCTGATCGCGCTCGGCGTCTACGGCGCGTTCCTGCTGGGCGGCACCTCCATCATGCTGGCGCTGTTCGCGGTGGCCCTGGCCGGTACGGGTCTGCTCACCACCGTCGGGGTCATCGTCGCCATGGACACCTTCGGGCCGGTCTCGGACAACGCGCAGGGCATCGCCGAGATGTCCGGCGACGTCGAGGGCGCGGGCGCGCGGGTGCTCACCGACCTCGACGCCGTCGGCAACACCACCAAGGCGATCACCAAGGGCATCGCCATCGCCACGGCCGTGCTGGCCGCGTCGGCGCTGTTCGGGTCGTACCGCGACGCGATCGCCACCGCCGTCGCGGACGTACAGGCCGACGCGGGGGCGCTCGGCCTGAGCCTGGACATCTCGCAGCCGAACAACCTCGTGGGCCTGGTGCTCGGCGCCGCGGTCGTCTTCCTCTTCTCCGGCCTGGCCATCAACGCGGTGTCCCGGTCGGCCGGCGCGGTGGTCTACGAGGTGCGCCGGCAGTTCCGCGAGCACCCCGGGATCATGGACTACAGCGAGAAGCCGGAGTACGGGCGGGTGGTGGACATCTGCACCAAGGACGCCCTGCGCGAACTGGCCACGCCCGGCCTGCTCGCCGTCATGGCGCCCATCGCCGTCGGCTTCTCGCTCGGCGTCGGGGCGCTCGGCTCGTACCTCGCGGGCGCGATCGGCACCGGCACGCTGATGGCCGTCTTCCTCGCCAACTCCGGTGGCGCCTGGGACAACGCGAAGAAGCTGGTCGAGGACGGGCACCACGGCGGCAAGGGCAGCGAGGCGCACGCGGCGACGGTCATCGGCGACACCGTCGGCGACCCTTTCAAGGACACCGCCGGTCCCGCCATCAACCCGCTGCTGAAGGTGATGAACCTGGTCGCGCTGCTCATCGCGCCGGCCGTGGTGAAGTTCTCGTACGGCGCCGACGCCAACCGGGGTCTGCGGATCGCCGTCGCGGTGGTGGCGATCGTCGTCATCGTGGGCGCGGTCTACGTGTCCCGGCGGCGCGGTGTGGCCATGGACGGCGACCCCGGGCCGGCGACGCGGCCGGCCGATCCGGCGGTGGTCTCCTGACGGTTCCTCAGCGCGGCACGCGACGGCCGAGCACGTGACGGCCGAGCACGTGACGGCCGAGTACGTGACGGCCGAGTACGTGACGGCCGAGTGCGTGACGGCCGAGCACGCGTCGGCCGAGTATGTGACGGCCGGACGCGTGCCGGAGCGCACCGTACGTCCTCCGTTCGTCCTCCGTTCGTCCCCGCGGAAAGGGCCACCACGTGCGGCGAATGCCACGCCCAGCGTGGTGCAAATGGATTGAAATAAGGACGTATGGTGTGCTCGGCTCCTGGCGCTCGTGCCCCGGCCGTGTAAGTTCCGGGGCCGAGAGCCATTGAAGGGACCAATCCGGTGAACAAGAAGCTTGTGGCTGCTCTGTCCGGCGGGGCGGCACTTGTCCTGGCGCTGACGGGCTGCGGCGGTGGCGGCGACGACAGCAAGAAGAAGCTCGACGACTGGGCCAAGAACGTCTGTGACCAGATGCAGCCTCAGGTGAAGAAGATCCAGGAGGCCAACTCCTCGATCGCCAATGTCCAGAACGAGGAGGACTCGAAGAAGATCCAGCAGACCGATTCGACGGCCTTCCAGGCCAACGCCGACGCCTACAAGGCGCTGGCCACCTCGGTCGACCGTGCCGGCGCGCCGCCCGTCAAGGACGGCGAGACCAGCCAGAAGAACGCGGTCAAGGCGCTCAACGACCTCTCCGCGGCCTACACGGGTCTGAAGAAGCGCATCGACGAGCTGGACATCAAGGACAAGGCGAAGTTCGCCGAGGGCCTCAAGGGCATCGCCGGGGACATCGGCAAGCTCAGCAGCCGCAGCGACGACGCGCTCAAGAAGCTCCAGTCCGGTGACGTGGGCAAGGCGATGGCGCAGCAGCCGGGCTGCAAGTCGAACGCCTCGTCGACGCCGACCAAGAAGTGACGTCGGCCAAGAAGTGACGTCGGCCGAGAAGTGACGCCGATCAGGAAATGAAACGCCGGCCGGGAAGTGCCCCGGTCGGCCGTTCCGTTGGCTTCGTCCGGCGCGTCGCCCCCGTGGGCGCCGCGCCGGGCTTTCGCCATTCTCCGCGGGCGCCCCGACAATGGTCCCGTGAGTACCACGCACCTCCCCACCGCCGACCCCGCGCGCACCGCCCGGCTGCGCGACTCCCTGCTGGCCGCGGCCTTCACCGCCGACGGCCTCCTCGAGCTGCTGGGCGCCCCCGCCTACGCCGCGCTCGCCCGCAGCGAGACCGTTCCCGCCCTGCGCGCCACGCGCGGCGACGGCCCGCTGGAGACGCTGGTCCGGCTGTTCCTGTTGCAGCGCCCGGTGCCGTACGGGCAGGCCGCCGCCGTGCTTCCGGTCGACGACTGTCTCGCGGACGGCTGGCTGGTGCGCGACGCGCGGGACGAGACGCTGGTGCGGGCGACCGTGGACGTGCGCCCGTACGGCGGTCCCGAGGGCCAGGACTGGTGGATCGTCTCCGACCTGGGGTGCGCCGTCGGCGGCGCGGGCGGGATCGCCGGGGGCCCGGGCGGCCCGGCCGGCGTGGACCGTTCGGAGCTCGTCCTCGGCGTGGGCGGCGCGTCCACCACGCTCGCCGGGATCACGGTCCGCACCCCCGTGGGGAGCGCCCTCGACCTGGGCACCGGTTCCGGCATCCAGGCCCTCCACGCGGCCCAGCACGCCACCCGGGTCACGGCCACCGACCTCAACCCGCGCGCACTGGGCATCGCCCGGCTCACGCTCGCACTGTCCGGCGCACCGGAGGCCGATCTGCGCCAGGGTTCGCTCTTCGAGCCGGTCGCCGGGGAGACCTTCGACCTGATCGTCTCCAACCCTCCTTTCGTCATCTCCCCCGGCGCCCGTCTGACCTACCGCGACGGCGGCATGGGTGGCGACGACCTGTGCCGGACGCTGGTCGGCGGGGCGGCGGAGCGGCTCAACGACGGCGGCTACTGCCAGCTTCTGGCCAATTGGCAGCACGTCGAGGGCGAGGACTGGCGGGAGCGGCTGGCCTCCTGGGTGCCGCGCGGCTGCGACGCGTGGATCGTCCAGCGCGAGGTGCAGGACGTCACGCAGTACGCCGAGCTGTGGCTGCGCGACGCCGGCGACCACCGCACCACGCCGGAGGAGTACGCGGCCCGCTACGACGCGTGGCTGGACGAGTTCGAGGCCCGGCGGACCAAGGGCATCGGATTTGGCTGGATCACGCTGCGCAAGACGGGTTCCGACCGTCCCTCCGTGATCGCCGAGGAGTGGCCGCACCCGGTCGAGCAGCCGCTGGGCGACACCGTGCGGGCGCATTTCGAGCGGCAGGACTTCCTGCGCGGCCACGACGACGCCGCGCTGCTCGCCGCGCACTACCGGCTGGCCCCCGAGGTGGCACAGGAGCAGGTCGGCCTGCCGGGCGCCGAGGACCCCGAGCACGTGGTGCTGCGGCAGAACAGGGGCATGCGGCGGGCCACGAAGGTCGACACGGTGGGTGCCGGGTTCGCGGGCGTGTGTGACGGCTCTCTCAGCGCCGGCCGCATCCTGGACGCCATCGCCCAGCTGGTGGGGGAGGACCCGGTGCTGCTGCGCGACCGCACCCCCGAGTCCATCCGGACGCTTGTCGACCAGGGCTTCCTCACTCCGGTCAGCGGCTGAGCCGGCCGCCGGGGCCGCTCGCGGACTGCCGAGAAGGGGGGATGGAGGGGTCGTGTTCGCGTCAGGTTTTTCACTTCCCCCCTTCCCCCCGGGTCGTGGCAGCCTTGCCAGTGGCGGTGTGACGGTCCGGGCGGCAGACAGGACGCTTGTCGGGTTACCGTTCGAGTGGCGTTGCGGGCTTTTTCCGTTTGACACGGGGGCGGGATGTACCGTCACACTCCGCAGCGTCACGTAACGCCCACACGAAACGCCCACACCGAGTGCCGACCGGAAGAAGAGCGAAGTTGTCCCCGACCAGCGAGACCGCACAGGGCGGCCGCCGACTCGTCATCGTCGAGTCGCCTGCCAAGGCGAAGACGATCAAGGGCTACCTCGGCCCCGGATACGTCGTCGAGGCGAGCGTCGGGCACATCCGTGACCTGCCGAACGGGGCCGCCGAGGTCCCGGCCAAGTACAAGGGTGAGCCCTGGGCCCGGCTCGGCGTGAACGTCGAGGCGGACTTCCAGCCCATCTATGTCGTCAACGCCGACAAGAAGGACCAGGTCAAGAAGCTCAAGGAGCTGCTGTCCGAGTCCGACGAGCTCTTCCTGGCCACCGATGAGGACCGCGAGGGCGAGGCCATCGCCTGGCACCTCCAGGAAGTGCTCAAGCCCAAGGTCCCGGTCCGCCGGATGGTCTTCCACGAGATCACCAAGGACGCCATCCAGGCCGCCGTCGCCAATCCGCGCGAGCTGAACAAGCGGCTCGTCGACGCCCAGGAGACCCGCCGCATCCTCGACCGCCTCTACGGCTACGAGGTCTCGCCGGTCCTGTGGAAGAAGGTCATGCCGCGGCTCTCGGCCGGCCGTGTGCAGTCCGTGGCCACCCGTCTCGTCGTCGAGCGGGAGCGCGAGCGCATCGCCTTCCGCTCCGCCGAGTACTGGGACCTCACCGGCGTCTTCGGCACCGGCCGGGCGGGCGACGCGGGCGACCCGGCGACCATCGCCGCCCGGCTGACCTCGGTCGACGGCCGGCGCGTGGCCCAGGGCCGCGACTTCGGCTCGACCGGGCGGCTCAAGGACGGCGCTCCGGTGCTGCACCTGGACGAGGCGAACGCCCGCGCGCTGGCCGCGGCGCTCGCGGACGCGTCGTTCGCCGTGCGCTCCGTCGAGTCCAAGCCGTACCGCCGTTCGCCGTACGCCCCCTTCCGCACCACCACGCTCCAGCAGGAGGCCTCGCGCAAGCTGGGCTTCGGCGCCAAGGCGACGATGCAGGTGGCACAGAAGCTGTACGAGAACGGCTTCATCACCTATATGCGTACGGACTCCACCACGCTGTCCGACACGGCCGTGAAGGCGGCCCGTGCCCAGGTCACGCAGCTGTACGGGGCCGACTACCTGCCGGAGAAGCCGCGCACGTACGCGGGCAAGGTCAAGAACGCCCAGGAGGCGCACGAGGCGATCCGTCCTTCGGGTGATCGTTTCCGCACTCCCGCGGAGACCGGTCTGACCGGTGATCAGTTCCGGCTCTACGAGCTGATCTGGAAGCGGACCGTCGCCTCCCAGATGAAGGACGCGATCGGCAACTCCGTCACCGTGCGGATCGGCGGCCGGTCCGCCGACGGCCGGGACGCCGAGTTCAGCGCGTCCGGCAAGACCATCACCTTCCACGGCTTCATGAAGGCCTACGTCGAGGGTGCCGACGACCCGAACGCCGAGCTCGACGACCGCGAGCGCCGGCTGCCGCAGGTCGCCGAGGGCGACGCGCTGACGGCCGAGGAGATCGCCGCCGACGGCCACGCCACCAAGCCCCCGGCCCGCTACACCGAGGCGTCGCTGGTCAAGGAGCTGGAGGAGCGGGAGATCGGCCGCCCGTCGACGTACGCGTCGATCATCGGCACGATCCTCGACCGCGGCTACGTCTTCAAGAAGGGCACGGCCCTGGTGCCGTCCTTCCTGAGCTTCGCCGTGGTCAACCTGCTGGAGAAGCACTTCGGCCGGCTCGTCGACTACGACTTCACCGCCTCCATGGAGGAGGACCTCGACCGCATCGCCCGCGGCGAGGCCCAGGCCGTGCCGTGGCTGCGCCGGTTCTACTTCGGCGAGGGCGAGGGTGTCGGGGGCGGCGCCGCGGACGCCGGCAACGGCGACGGCGACCACCTCGGCGGCCTCAAGGAGCTCGTCACCGACCTGGGCGCGATCGACGCCCGCGAGGTGTCCTCCTTCCCCGTCGGCAACGACATCGTGCTGCGCGTCGGCCGCTACGGCCCCTACGTCGAGCGCGGCGAGAAGGACGCGGAGGGCCACCAGCGGGCCGACGTGCCCGGCGACCTCGCCCCCGACGAGCTCACGGTGGAGTACGCCGAGGAGCTGCTCGCCAAGCCGAGCGGCGACTTCGAGCTGGGCCGGGACCCCGTCTCGGGCCACCAGATCGTCGCCAAGGACGGCCGCTACGGCCCGTACGTCACGGAGATCCTCCCCGAGGGCACCCCGAAGACCGGCAAGAACGCGGTCAAGCCGCGGACGGCGTCGCTCTTCAAGTCGATGTCCCTCGACACGGTGACGCTCGACGACGCCCTGAAGCTGATGTCGCTGCCGCGCGTCGTCGGCGCCGACGCCGAGGGCGTGGAGATCACCGCGCAGAACGGCCGCTACGGTCCGTACCTGAAGAAGGGCACGGACTCGCGGTCGCTGGAAACCGAGGACCAGCTCTTCACGATCACGCTGGACGAGGCCCTGGCCATCTACGCGCAGCCCAAGCAGCGCGGCCGGGCCGCGGCCAAGCCCCCGCTGAAGGAACTGGGCACCGACCCGGTCAGCGAGCGCCCGGTCGTGGTGAAGGACGGCCGCTTCGGCCCGTACGTCACCGACGGCGAGACGAACGCGACCCTGCGCCGCGACGACGACGTCGAGACGATCACGCCGGAGCGCGGTTACGAGCTGCTGGCCGAGAAGCGCGCGAAGGGCCCGGCGAAGAAGACCGCCAAGAAGGCCGTGGCGAAGAAGACGACGGCCAAGAAGGCGCCGGCGAAGAAGACCGCCGCGAAGAAGACCGCCGCCAAGAAGACGACGACGACCAAGAAGGCCGCCGCCACGAAGAAGACGGCGGCGAAGAAGACGACGGCCGCGGCGGCGAAGGCGGCCGCGGAGGCGCCGGCTTCGGCGTCGGCCTCGGCGGAATAGGCGTCGCCTTCGGCGGAGTGACAGCTGGTCGGTGGGGGTGGACCTGGGCGGTCCACCCCCGCCACCGTGTTCCGGGGGTGTGCACCCGGACACATGTTCGTTCACGCGTTCGGCGCAAGGTTCGGCATTCGGGCACTCCGGATAGGCTGGCAGGATGACGCGAGCCCAGCAGCCAACAGGGGAATCCCCCACTTCCGGAGCACTGGCGGCGGACTCCCGCGAGCGTGCCGTACGGGCCCTGCTCCGCTTCCGTCCGCTCAGGCGCCTGTGGAGCGCCCAGGTCAGCGGGGGCGTCGGCGACGCCCTCTCCGTCCTCGTCCTTCTGCTCCTGTCGTTGCAGGCCGCGCTGGTCGCGGGATCGTTCGGCGGCGGGTACCGGGGCGCGGCCCTGGCCGTCGCGGCCGTCGTCGCCGCGCGGCTGCTCGCGACGCTCCTCTTCGGCGCGGCCCTGCTCGGGCCGCTGTCCTCGCTGTTCGCCCCGGCCGGCCCGCTGGACCGCCGCTGGAGCATGATCGGCGCGGACGGGCTGCGGCTGGTGCTGCTCGGCCTGGCGCCGACCTGGATCGACCTCACCGAGGGCAAGGCGCTCGCCTGCCTGCTGGTGACCGCCTTCGTCGCCGGCGTCGCCGAACGCGTCTGGACCGTCTCCAAGGACGGCGCCGTGCCGGCCCTGATGCCGAACGCGCCGCCGGAGGGCGACGCCGTACGGCCGCTGCCCGACCACTACGCGGCGCTGCGCCTGCTGACCCTGCGGACGACGTTTGTCGCCCTGCCGCTGGCCGCCGCCGCTCTCGTCGCCGTCACGCTCGTCGGCAACGTGCTGGGCGGCGCCGGGCTCGACTGGTTCCACAGCCACCAGGCCGCCCTGGGCGCGTACCTGGCCGCCGCGCTCTTCGCGACGTCGGGCACGATCCTCTACCTCCTGCCGCTCCCGGGTGTACCCAAGGGCGCGCAGGCACCTCGCGTGCGTTCCCCCCTTGAGGGGATGCGCCGCCCCAAGACCGCTGACGGCACGCCCGACCCCGGCCGTACCGGCGCGATCCCTGTCCTGGTCCTGGCCTGCGCCGCCGTCGCCGGAGCGATCGCCGCGGCCGTCGGCGTCGCCGTGCTCCAGGCCGGTGAGCTCGGCGGCGGCCCCGTCGGCTTCGGGCTGCTCGTCCTCGCGCTCAGCGGCGGCCCGGTCGCCGGCATCCGGGGCGCCCGCAAGGTGCTGCCCGGCTTCTCCCGGCGCCGCCTGCTCGCGCTGGCGCTCGCCCTGACCGGCCTGGCGCTGCTCGCCGCCGGCCTGGTCCCCGACCCGACGACCGTCCTGCTGCTCCTCCTCGTCGCGGGCGTCGGTGCCGGCGTCGTCGCCGGCACTGGGCACGCCCTCCTCGACCAGGAGACCGAGGAGAACCACCGGGCCCGCGTCACCGAGCACCTGCACGCCGTCGTCCGCGTCCTCGTCGCCGTGGGCGCCGTCGTGGCCCCCGTCTTCGCCGCGCTCGTCGGCCCGCACCGGGTCGAGAGCGGCAACTTCGTCTTCGCGCACGGCGGGGCCGCGTTCACCCTGATGCTCGTCGGCGCCCTCCTGCTGCCCGTCGGCGCGATCGTCCTGGGCAAGACCGACGACCGTCACGGCGTGCCGTTCCACAAGGACCTGCTGGACACGCTGCGCGGCGGCGAACCGGCCGAGGGCACCAGCCCCACCGGCTTCTTCATCGCCTTCGAGGGTGGCGACGGCGCCGGCAAGTCCACCCAGGTGCGGGCCGTCGCGGAGTGGATCCGCGCCAAGGGCCACGAGGTCGTCGTGACCCGCGAGCCGGGCGCCACGGCCATCGGCAAGCGGCTGCGCGCCATCCTGCTGGACGTCGCGTCCGCCGGACTGTCCGACCGCGCCGAGGCACTGCTCTACGCCGCCGACCGCGCCGAGCACGTCGACTCCGTCGTCCGCCCCGCCCTCGCGCGCGGCGCGGTCGTCATCACGGACCGCTACATCGACTCCTCCGTCGCCTACCAGGGCGCCGGGCGCGACCTGTCCCCGACCGAGATCGCCCGCATCTCCCGCTGGGCGACCGACGGCCTCGTACCGAACCTGACCGTGCTCCTCGACGTCTCGCCGGAGACCGCCCGCGAGCGCTTCACCGAGGCGCCGGACCGGCTGGAGTCGGAGCCCGCCGAGTTCCACCAGCGGGTCCGCGCCGGCTTCCTGACCCTCGCCGCCGCCGACCCGGCGCGGTACCTCGTCGTGGACGCCGGCCAGGAGCCGGAAGCCGTCACCTCCCTCGTACGCCACCGGCTCGACCGGACGCTGCCGCTGTCCGCGGCCGAGATCGAGGCCCGCGAGGCCGCCCGTGAAGCCGCCCGCAAGGCGGCCGAGGAGGAGGCCCGGCGCAAGGCCGAGGAAGAGGCCGCGCGCAAGGCCGAGGAGGAGCGGCTGGCGCGCGAGCGCCAGGAGCGGGAGCGCGCCGAGGCGGAGGAGCGCGAGCGCCGCGAGGAGGAGCGCCTGGCGGAGGAGGCCCGGCAGCGCGCCGAGGTCGCCCGCAAGGCGGCGGAGGAGGAGCAGCGCCGCCGCGCGGCGGAGGAGCGCGCCCGCGCCGCCGAGCAGGAACGGCTCCGCAAGCAGGCGGAGGAGGAGGCCCGGCAGCGTGCCGAGGCCGAGGAACGACGCCTGGAGAAGCAGCGCAGGGCCGAGGAGGCCCTGCTGAAGGCCGAACGGGCACGGCTGGCGGCGGAGGCCGCGGCGGCAGCGGCGGCGGGTGCGGCGGCAGCGGCGGCGGTGGCGAACGCGGCCGACGCGGCCGACGCGGCCTCCGCGGCCTCCGCGGCTGAGGCGCCGACGGTGGAGCGTCCGGCGGTGGGCGCGACCGACGAGCCGACCGTGGAGACGCGGATGCCGGACGCCTCCGGCGAGCGGGACGCGGAAGAGGCGCCCGCCGATCCGCGTGATGCTTGGACGGCGAAGCTGACGAAGTCGGACGAGCCCGCGGCCGCGGTACGTCCGCCGGTCGTCGGGACGGGTCCGCTCCGCAAGGCCGCTGACGCGGCCGGCGCCGGGGACGCCCCCACCGTGGAAACGCCGGCGCCGGCGCCGCGCGGCACGGAGGACGAGACGGCGGTCCTGCCGCCCGTCCGGGACGAGGACGAGACGGCGGTACTGCCTCCGGTGGACGGCGGGAGCCGGAAGCCGGCGTGGCCGGCCATGCCGCCGACGGCTCCGCCGGCCGCGCGCGTCACGTGGGGCCTGGAGCCCCCGGCGGGTGCGGCGGGCTCGGAGTCGGAGGAGACGGCGGTGCTGCCCAAGCCGGCCACCCCGCCCGTACCGGCGGCCCGTCCGGAGGACCCGGCGGACCGGGTGCCGGACTGGCTGTTCCGGAAGCAGGACGAGGCCGCCGCGGACGCCCCGGGCGAAGCCGAGCCCACCCGTCGCCTGCCGCACGTCGACGGCGAGGACGAGAGCGAGAGCGAGGGCGGCGACCGTACACCCCAGCGGCCCGTACGGAAGGCACGGCGCCGGCCCGAGTGGGCGGACGACGCCCCCACGCTGGCGGACGACCTCCTCGGCCGCCGCGACCGCGGCGACGACGGGGACCGCGAGCGCGGCTGAGCCGCCCACGGCTCCGCCGGCCCTGCACGCGACGACGCCCGTACCGGTCGCCGTTCTGGGGGACCCGGTGGACCGGGTCTCCGACCGGGCGGGCGGTGACGGGGCGCGCGAGCGCGGCTGAGCCGTGCCCGGCGCGGGTGTGCTGGTCACGGCGGTACGGGTGGTGGCGGCGGCTACGGCGTGGCCCGCTGGCCGCGGGCGTGGCGGGCGTGGCAGGCGCGACGGGTGGGTGGACCGCGACGGCCCGCGCCCCGGCGTGCGGGACGCGCTGCCGCGGGTGTCGGCGGCGGGTGCGGCGTGGCCCGCAGGCGTGGCAGGCGCGGCAGGCGTGCCCGGCGCGGCGGAAGGTGGACCGCGACGGCCTCCGCCGCTACGGGTGCCGGTGGGTGCGGCCTCCCGGCGCGGGGGCGCGGGCCGTCGCCCCCGCGGCGGGACGAGGCCGCGGCGGCCTTCGCCGCCCCGCCGTGCGGGGCGTGCTGTCAGTCGTGTGGCCCACAATGGGTAATCGCAGGACCGACGGCGCGGAGGACAGGCATGGCGGTGTGGGACGACCTGGTCGGGCAGGACCGGGTGATCGAGCAGCTCGCCGCTGCCGCGCGGGACGCCGACGCGCTGGTCACGGCCGGGGCCGGGGCCGGGGCCGTTACGGCCGGGGCCGGTGACGCGGGCGCTCCCGGCGCGTCCAAGATGACGCACGCGTGGTTGTTCACCGGGCCGCCCGGTTCGGGGCGGGCCACCGCCGCCCGGGCGTTCGCCGCCGCGTTGCAGTGCGTCAGCCCGGACCGGGCGTACGGCGGGCCGGGCTGCGGTTTCTGCGACGGCTGCCACACCACCCTCGTGGGGACGCACGCGGACGTCGAGATCGTGCGGACGGACGTGCTGTCGATCGGCGTCAAGGAGACGCGTGACCTGGTGCGGCGCGCCCAGCTGTCGCCCGCCGGCGGCCGCTGGCAGGTGATCGTGCTGGAGGACGCGGACCGGCTCACCGAGGGCGCCGGGAACGTCCTGCTCAAGGCGGTGGAGGAGCCCGCTCCGCGGACGGTGTGGCTGCTGTGCGCGCCGTCGCTGGAGGACGTGCTGCCGACGATCCGCTCCCGCTGCCGGTCCCTGACGCTGCGGACGCCGTCCGCCGCCGCGGTCGCCGACATCCTGGTGCGCCGGGACGGCGTCGAGCCGGAGCTGGCCGGGCGGTCCGCCCGCGCCACCCAGGGCCACATCGGCCGGGCCCGCCGCCTGGCCACCGACGAGCGGGCCCGCGCCCGCCGCGCCGCGGTGCTCAAGGTGCCGCTGCGCGTCGCGGACATGGGCGGAGCCCTCAAGGCGGCCCAGGAGCTGATCGACGCGGCCGCCGAGGACGCGAAGCAGGTCGCCGAGGAGGTCGACACCAAGGAGACCGAGGAGCTGCGCGCGGCGCTCGGCGCCGCGGCCGGCACCGGCGGTCGGCTCCCCCGGGGCACGGCGGGCGCGATGAAGGAGTTGCAGGACCGCCAGAAGCGCCGCGCCACCCGTACCCAGCGCGACAGCCTCGACCTGGCCCTGACCGACCTGACCGGCTTCTACCGCGACGTGCTGGCGCTCCAGCTCGGCTCGCGCGTCGAGCTGGCGAACGACGACGCCCGGGACGCCCTGGAGCGTGTCGCCGCCGGTTCCCGCCCGGAGGGGACGCTGCGCCGCATCGAGGCGATCGTCGCCTGCCGGCGGGCCCTCGACCGGAACGTGGCGCCCCTGCTGGCGGTCGAGGCGATGGCGGTGGCCCTCCGCGCGGGCTGACGCGCGTGCCCGCGCCGACGTGCCCGCGGAGGCCCGTGAGTAATACGGGCGGGAGGGGGCAGACCGCAGGTTGGGTGATTCCTCACTCGTACGAGGACTAGTGACCGGTAAGGCTGGCCAAGGCGGGTATCCGTCCGGATACGCTCCGTAAGCACGCATGTGGTGCGAATGCGCCGCCTGCGCGTGATGCCACCTGTCTCCCACCCCGAGGGACCAGCCGATGGACACCAGCCGTCTGCTCCGTACGTCCGGCATGCTCGTCGCCGCCGCGGCCCTGCTGCTCTCGGCGGCCGTCCAGGGCAGCGCGGTGCCGGACTCGGGTGCGGCCGGCGGGGCGAGAGGGCGGAGCGCGGCGGCCGACACCCCGGTGCCCGTGCTGGAACCGCTGCCCGTCGCGCTGCCGGCGGCGCTGCGCCCGTACTACGCGCAGAAGCCGGTGTGGCGTCCCTGCACCGGCAAGTCCGGCGCCGGCTTCGAGTGCGCCACGCTGCGCGCCCCGCTGGACTACGCCGAGCCGAAGGCCGGCGACGTCCGGCTCGCGGTGTCCCGGAAGAAGGCCTCGGGTCCCGGTCGGCGCGTCGGCTCCCTGCTGGTCAATCCGGGCGGGCCGGGCGGCTCGGCGATCGGCTTCCTGCGCGGGTACGCGGCCGCGGGCTATCCCGCCGCCGTCCGCGCCCGGTACGACCTGGTGGCGATGGACCCGCGCGGGGTGGCCGGGAGCGAGCCGGTCACCTGCCTGTCCGACACGGAGATGGACGCGTACGCGCGGGTGGACCAGACCCCGGACGACGCCGGGGAGGTCCAGGAACTGGTCGCCGCCTACAAGAAGTTCGCGGCGGGCTGCGCGGCCCGCTCCGGGAAGCTGCTGCGGCACGTCTCCACGGTGGAGGCCGCCCGCGACATGGACGTCTTCCGGGCGGTGCTGGGCGACGAGAAGCTCCACTACGTCGGCGCCTCGTACGGCACGTTCCTCGGCGCCACCTACGCCGGGCTGTACCCCTCCCGGGTCGGCCGGCTGGTGCTCGACGGCGCGCTGGACCCCTCGCTCGACCAGGAGCAGGTCAACCGCGACCAGAACGCGGGCTTCCAGACCGCCTTCGCGTCCTTCGCCCGGGACTGCTCCCGGCACGACGACTGCCCGCTGTCGGGCGGCGGCCGGGCGGACGTCGCGGCGGCCCGGCTCAAGGCCTTCTTCCACGAGCTCGACGGCCGTCCCCTCCCGGTGGGCGGGTCCCGCGAGCTGACCGAGAGCCTGGCGACCACGGGTGTGATCTCGGCCATGTACGACGAGGCGTCCTGGCCCCTCCTGCGCAAGGCCCTGCGCGACGCCCGGCAGGGCGACGGCGGCCTCCTCATGCGCCTCTCGGACGCCTACTACGAGCGCGACGAGCACGGCGTCTACAGCAATCTGATGCCCGCCAACTCCGCTGTGAACTGCCTCGACCTGCCGCCCGGCTTCAGTGGCCCGGCGGCGGTCCGGCGCGCCCTGCCCGACTTCGAGGAGGCGTCCCCGGCCCTCGGCACCAGCTTCGCCTGGTCCGCTCTGACCTGCGCCTACTGGCCGGTCCCGGCCGTCGGCACCCCTCACCGCATCCCGGCCCGCGGCGCCGCGCCGATCCTCGTCGTGGGCACCACCCGCGACCCCGCCACCCCCTACCCCTGGGCCCGCGCCCTGGCCTCCCAGCTCGCCTCGGGCCGCCTGCTGACGTACGACGGCGACGGCCACACGGCCTACACCCGGGGCAGCTCCTGCGTGGACTCCGCCATCAACGACTACCTCCTGACCGCCACCCCGCCCCCCGCCTCCCGTACCTGCTCCTGACCTGCGCGATCCCCCTCCGGCCCAGCACGGTCGGAGCACCCCCGGAAACTGTGTAGACTTGGCCGCGCTGCTGATGCCGACCTCGGTAACCGGCAGCTTGCCGCCTTAGCTCAGTTGGCCAGAGCAACGCACTCGTAATGCGTAGGTCTCGGGTTCGAATCCCGAAGGCGGCTCGGTTGAAACCCAGTCCGGATCCTGTCCGGGCTGGGTTTCGTCGTTTCCGGAGGGTCCCCGGTCCCCGTTCCCGGTTCCTCGTTCCTGGTGACTCTTGTTCCTGGAGTGATCGTGGCCACTGTCTGGTATGCCGCCTACGGTTCCAACATGGATCCCGTCCGGCTGCTGCACTATCTGGCCGGTGGGCGGCCGGTGGGGGCGGGGCGGGTGTATCCGGGGTGCCGGGATCGGACGCCGCCTCGGGAGTCGCGGGCCGTGGAGTTGCCCGGGGCGTTGTACTTCGCGACCGAGTCGCCGGTCTGGAAGGGCGGCCGGGCCTTCTACGATCCGCAGGTGCCGGGGCGGGTGCGGGCGCGGGCGCATCTGGTGACCTCGGGGCAGTTCTCCGACATCGTCGCGCAGGAGATGTACCGGGCCCCCGGGGGCGATCTCGACCTGGCGGAGGCGCTCCGGGAGGGGCGGCAGGTGCTGGGGCCCGGGCGGTACGAGACGCTGGTGTGTCCCGGGCGGCTGGACGGGGTGCCGCTGCTGACCTTCACCGCGCCCTGGCGCATGGCCGAGGTGCCCCACACCCGGCCGTCCGCCGCCTATCTGCGGCATCTCGCGGTGGGGCTGCGCGGGGCGGGGGTGTGGGACGAGGGGTCCGTCGCCGACTATCTCGCGCGGGCGCCGGGCGCGGCGGGGCACTGGAGCGCGGAGCGGATCAGGGAGCTGCTGGAGCCGCCTCCCAGTCCCCCAGGAAGTCGATCTCCGAGGTGAGGCGGACGCCCGTGTGCAGCAGGACGCGGTCGCGGACGAGGTCGATGGCCCGGGCGAAGGCGGTGGCGGTGGCGCCGTCGTCGGCGACGAGCGTGGGGTGGAGGGTGGAGACGCGGACGCCGGGGGTGAGCGGGGTGCCCGGGGGGAAGCCGGAGTGGCGGATGAGCCAGCCGGCGCTGACGCGGGTGGAGCCGTCGGGGAAGCGGTTGACCGGGGCCGCGCGTTCGCGCAGGGCCGTGGCCTGGTCGGGGGTGACCTCGGGGCTGAGGAAGACGCTGCCGACCGAGCGCCGGTCGGGGGCGCGGTCGTCGAGGACCATGCCCTTGCCGCGGCGTACGGTCAGGACCGCGCGGGCGGCGTCGGCGAGCGGGACGCGGCTGCCGCGGGGGACGCCGAGTTCGGCCGCGACCGCGCCGTAGTCGACCGGGGCGCTCAGCGCTGACCGGCGCAGGGCGAAGACCAGGGTGAGCAGGGTCCAGCGGCGGGTGTGCTTGAAGACGCTGGTGCGGTGGCCGAGGCCGCAGTCGGCGGCGTCGAGGGTGACCTCGCGGCCGAGGTGCCAGTCCCAGGCGGTGACCCGGAGCAGGGTGTCGGCGACGACCTGGCCGTACGCGCCGACGTTCTGGACGGGGGTGGCGCCTGTGGTGCCGGGGATGCCGGTGAGCATCTCCATGCCGGTCAGGCCCTCGGCGACGGTGAGCGCGACCAGGTCGCCCAGCGGGTGGCCGGCCTGGACCTCCAGCAGCAGGCCGCCGTCCGGCGCGGTCCCGGTGACGCGGACGCCCCGGGTGGCCATCCGCAGGACGGCGGGGGAGCAGCCGGCGTCGGCGGCCAGGACGTTGCTGCCCTCGCCCAGGCAGACCGGCGGCCCGGGGCGGGTGGCGGCCAGCGCGGCGAAGTCCGGGAAGTCCTCCGGGTCGTGGAGTTCGGCGAGGACGGACGCGGGTCCGCCGACGCCGAGGGTCGTCATCGGGGCGAGCGGTAACTCATGGGTGACGTGCATGTGTTCCTTCTGCCTAGCAGGCGGCGCGGGGGCTGTCCTCCTCCCGCGGCCGGTCGGCCGTCAGGAGGTCGTCGGTCCGCTGCACGATCCGCCGGGCCGCCTGGCTGTCGAAGCGCAGGAAGCGCCGGCGCAGGTCGGTCAGGCGGGCGGTGGCGCGCAGCGAGGTGACGGTGTCGGTGAGGTCGAGGGCGTCCCCGGCGGCCTCGGCCGCGCCGTCGACCTCGCCGCGGGCGAGGCGGGCCTCGGCCAGGGAGGCGCAGTGCAGCAGCCGGTTGCGGGGCTGGCTTTCGCCGAGCAGTTCGATGCCGTGCTGGAGGTGCCATTCCGCCTGGTGGGGGCAGCCGATCTCCAGCCAGGCGCGGCCGGCGTCGGCCACCATGACGGCGGGGGAGAGCCAGTAGGCCCAAGGGGCGTCGGCCGGGGGGCCGCCGGCCTCGGCGAGCTCGGCGGCCTCCTCCAGGGCGCGCCGGCAGCCGGTCCCGTCGCCGAGCCCGGCGTGGGCGCGGGCCTGACGAGTGGCCAGCAGGGCCTGGGTGATGCCGGGTTCCTCGCCGGCGGAGCCTTGGCGGGCGATGCGGATCAGCCGCAGCGCCTCGTCGCCCCGGCCCGCCCAGCCGGCGCGGTAGCTCATGCAGGAGATGACGTACGCGGCCAGGGAGCGGTCCCCGGCGGTGCGGGCGGCTTCCAGCGCGGTGAGGAAGCAGGTGCGGCTGCGGCGTTCCAGGCCGAGGTCGGCGGCGAGCCAGCCGGCGAGCTGGGCGAGTTCGGCGATGATGCGGTGGAGGCGGACGCCGGTGGCGGGGGAGTAGGCGTAGTCGGTGGCCATCGTGCGGGCCCATCGCAGGTCCTGGAGCGCCCAGTCCATCACCAGCCCGCCGTGGGAGCTGTCGTCGAGGAGGCGGAGCTGGCGGATCCGGGCGGTCAGGATCTCCAGCGCCTCCCCGGGTATCTCGGCGCCGCGCGCCCTGGTGGGCGGCGCGCCGCCGGCGTCCAGCAGCCAGTCGACGGCGGCCGGGAGGGGGTCGGGCAGTGCCGTCCCGGAGGGAGCGGGGACATGGAGCGGTCCGCCGGGCGGGGTGCCGGGCGGTGCGGGGACCGGTGAGGCCGGGACCGGTGAGGCGGGGACGGGCCGCCGGGCGCGGGGGGTCGCGGGGACGAGCGAGGGGCGGTCCGGCGTGGCGGGCGCCGGGAAGTGGCGGGGCCAGAGCGCGCCGACGGTGACGGGTTCGCCCAGCCGCTCGGAGAGGATCGCGGCGACGACCTGGGGCAGTCGGCGGCGCGGCAGGGAGCCTTTCAGCCAGTTGTAGGGGGCCTTGGGGCTGATGGTGCCCGGGCCGCACTTCCGGTTGATCTCGCGGGCCAGCTGTTCGGGGGTCCAGGACAACAGCTGCAGGCAGGAGGCCAGTACAGAGGTGCCGCCGGCTTCCATGCTCGCTCCCCCGCCCGTCGCGGACGCTTCTGAACGTAACCAGGCATTCCCTTTACCCGTGAGGTCAATCTGTGACAACAGCCACAGAGAGTGACTCGTCGTGCGGGGCGCGTACGCCGTCCGCGGGCCGGCGCGGGGTGAGGACCCGCAGGTAGAGGAGGACTCCGGCGGCGAGCACGGCGTCGGCGAGGAGGAAGGGCGCGTGGAACGATCCGGTGGTCTGCGCCAGCCAGCCCGTCAGCAGCACACCGCACGCGGTGGCGGCGGTGTTGGCGAAGTTCATCAGTCCGCTGACGGCGCCCACCGCGCCCGGCGGGGCGAGCAGTCCGGGCAGGCTCCAGGCCACGGGCGCGGCCACGGCGAGCCCCGCCAGGGAGACCGACATCCAGCACACGGCCATCGCCGGGGAGCCGGCCGTGCCCGCCGCGCCGATGGTGGCGCCGGCCGCCAGGCCCCCCACCAGCACCCGCCGCCGGACGGCCCACGGGTCGCCGCCGCGCCGTACGAGGCGGTCGACGAGCCAGCCGCCGAGCAGCAGTTCCGCCACGGTGGCGACGGCCCACGGGATCATCGAATAGACGCCGGACGCGAGCAGTTTCACGTGGAACTGCCGCTGGAAGAACTCCGGCATCCAGGTCAGCACGATGTTGATCGTGTAGCCGTAGCAGGCGAAGCCGAGCGAGAGGGTCCACACCCGGCGGGAGCGCAGCGCCCGGCGCAGCTCCCCGGCCCGCGGCCGGTCGGCGTCGCGCGCGCCGCCCCGGAGGATGAACTCCCGTTCCGCGGGCCGCAGCAGACGGTGTTCGGAGGGGTCGCGGTAGCCGATCCACCAGACCACGGTGAAGATCAGGCTGAGCACCGAGGTGAAGAGGAATCCGGCCCTCCAGCCCCAGGTGCTCATCACGAACGCCAGCACCGGGAAGGCCACCATGTTGGACAGCTTGGTGGCGCCGTCGAAGAGGGCCGTCGCCAGGCCGCGCTCGCCCAGCGGGAACCAGGCCGCGGTCGCCTTCGACGCGCCGACCATCGACGGCCCCTCCGCCACCCCCAGCAGCAGCCGGGCCGCGATGACACCACCCAGTCCGCCGGCGATCGCGGTCAGCAGGCCGGCGACCGCCCACAGCACCGAGGCGACACGGGTGAGACGGGAGACGCCCAGGGTGTCCACCAGGAGCCCGGCCGGCAGCTGCACCAGGCAGTACGACCAGGTGAAGGCGGAGAGGACGACGCCCAGCCGGGTGAGGTCGAGCCCGAAGTCGGCGGCGATGGAGGAACTGGCGACGGACAGCGCGGTCCGGTCGACGAAGTTGACGAGGATGCCGCCGGCGATCAGTCCTCCGATCGCCCAGCGCGTACGTCCTCCGGATTCCGCTCCGGGTGCCACGGCCCCGCCCTCCCTGTACGTGCCGGGGGCGGGGAACCGGACCGATCGGGCCGATCGGGCCCTCCCGACTGACCGTATTGACCGGCCGAGCTGACCGGACTGACCAAACTGACCACCGCCATGCCTTCAGAAAGGATCTCAGGTGCGGTGAAGTTGACCCACCAGTCACGACGCGCACGGGGGAGATGAAGCCATGTCCGATGTGTTGGCGGGGACCGAGATCGTGTCCTTGGACGCGCTGCTGCCGGCCGACTCGCCGCGCCTGGCCGGGGAGAACGTCCGGCACACGCGGATGCTCGCCGAGTCGGGCGCGGAGCTGCCGCCGATCGTGGTGCACCGGCCCACGATGCGCATCGTCGACGGGACCCACCGCCACCGCGCCGCCCTGCGCCGGGGCGACGCGTGCATCCAGGCGCGGTTCGTCGACGGGACGCCGGAGGACGCCTTCGTCCTCGCCGTACGGCTGAACAGCGCGCAGGGCATGCCGCTCACCCGCGAGGACCGTACGGCCGCCGCCGCCCGTATCCTCGCCAGTCACCCGCACTGGTCCGACCGGCGCATCGCCGCCGTCACGGGCATCTCCGCCAGCGTGGTCGCCCAGCGGCGGCGCGCGATCGGCCGGGACAAGCACCTGAACTCCCGGACCGGGCGGGACGGTCGGGTCCGCCCGCTCAACGCGGCGGACGGCCGCCGGCGGGCCGTGCAGTACATCGCCGACCGGCCCGGCGCGTCCCTCCGGGAGATCGCTCAGGTGGCCGGGGTGGCCGTCGCCACCGCCCGGGACGTGCGCGAGCGGCTGCGGCACGGCGAGGACCCGGTGCCGGCCAAGCTCCGCGCGGCGGAACGCGGCGCGGCGGCCGAGGTGCCGGCGCCCTTCGACAGCGGCTCCGCGATGCGCCGCGACCCGTCACTGCGCTTCTCCGAGTCGGGCCGGACCCTGCTGCGGCTGCTGAGCTTCAGGACGCTGGACGGCGAGCAGCTGCGCCGGCTCGTCGAGAGCGTGCCCCCGCACCGCACGGCCGACGTGGCCCGCGCCGCGCGGCGCTGCGCCGAGCAATGGCTGAAATTCGCCCGTGAGGTCGAGCTCCGGGGCATGGAACGACGCCCGGCCCAGCGCGGCGGGTTCACCGGCGTCTGACCAGGGGCTCACGCGTGCCCGATGCCCCGCCGGGCCGGCCACCCCCCGGCCGGACCCCCCACCGGGGCCCGGCGGGCCGGCGTCCGGCGTTCCCGCCCCGGCCGCTCCCGGGCCGGGGCGCCGGCGTCCCCGGCCGGGCCCTCGCCCGGCCGGGACGCCGGTCACGATCCGCCTCCCGAAAACAGGACGTCAGGAATCCGTCTCCGCGAACTGGCCCGGCCTACGACCCTGGCCCGCCGGGCCGCGGTAGGCCTGGGCTATCGACAGCCAGTGGCGGGCGGTGTCCCCGGTGGCCTCCAGGGCGAGGTCGTCCGCGTGGCGGCGCCGGGTGGCCAGCAGGCACAGGTCCAGCGCCGGCCCCGTGATCCGCTGCGCGGCGTCCGCCGGGCCGAACTCCCAGCGGGCGCCGGAGGGGGCGGTCAGCTCGAAGCGGAACGGTTCCTCCGGCGGGGTCAGGCCGTGCGAGAGGTAGCCGAAGTCGCGGGTGAGCACCACGAACTCGACCAGGTGGCGCAGCCGGTCGGTGGACTCGGGCCGGACGGCGGCCGTGTCGGCGATGTCCTGGCCGTGCGCGAACACCTCCATGATCCCGGCGCGGGCCAGCACGGCCGGCGGCAGCGGGTTGACCAGCCAGGGCACCAGCTGTCCGGCGGGCACGGCGGCCAGGGCCGCGACGGAGGCCTCCGCCTCGGTCCGCCAGCGGTCCAGCACCTGCTCGCGGGTCAGGGCCCGGTACGGCCGGAGCGCCGCGTTCACCGCGCCGTCGAAGTCGCGCGCCGCGCCCGCGGCCATGGCCTTGAACGCCTCGGGGTCCCGGGCGGCCGTGCCGGCCGCCTGGAAGATGAAGGTCAGGTGGGCGATCTGGTCGGCGACGGTCCAGCCGGGCGCGGGGGTCGGCGCCTGCCACAGCGCGTCGTCGAGTCCGGCCACCAGTCGGTCGAGGTCGTCGATCGCGGCGGTCAGGTCCTTCAGGACGTCCATGTGCTCATTCATCCGGGTTCCCTCCATTGGATGCCATCGGATGCCATCGGATGCCATCGGTGGCGTTGGATGCCGTGCGGTCAGGACGCGGCGAGCCGGGCTCCGGCCCGCCGGGCCGCCGTGAGGGCGGCCCACGAGGTGAGTTCGATCAGCGGCCGGTCCCCGGGCCGGACGGCCCGGAAGGCGGCCACGTCGGCGGGCCCGGCCCGGTACGAGGCCAGGGCGGTCAGCAGCGCCAGCCGGGCCGCCGGGCGCAGGGTCGGGGGCAGGGCGGCCACGGCGTCGCCGGACCGGTCCCGGTCGCCGCCCGGTGGGTCCGCCAGCCGGTCGAGGACCAGGCGGCGTACGGGCTCGGGCACCGCGCGCTCGCCGGCGGCGTCCACGGCCGCGGCGGCCCGTGCGAAGGCGCCCGCGACGGCGGGCCGGCCCGCCGCCCAGGCGAGGTCCTCCGGCAGGGGCGCGGCGGGCAGCAGGTCCAGTGAGCCGCCGGGGGCCGGGTCGCCGGCGGGCCGGGTGACGCGGCTGACCGCCCGCAGCATCCCGCCGCGCATCGCGGCGGGGGTGAAAGCCGGTACGGGCGAGTCGCGGAGGAAGACGTTGACCATGCGGTTGAGGTAGTGGAAGGTCACGGCCACGCCGATGACCTCGGGCGCTTCGCCGGCCGGGAAGGGCCGGGGTCCGCCACGGCCCGCCCAGGCCGCGAGGCGTCCGGCGGTGTGGTCCGGCGGCAGGGTGCGCACCTGGGCCCGGTGCACGTCGACGCAGTAGGGGCAGGAGTTGGCGCGGGAGACACCGGTGGCCACCGCCTCCTTGGCGGCGCGGCTGACCCTGCCGTCGGCGAGCAGGGTCTCGCGGAGCATCAGCCAGCAGGCGGCGAGGGTCTCGGGCGCGGGGGAGTGGAGGGCCAGCGGCGGCGCGAGCAGGCCGAACTCCCGCTCGGAGGCGGTGTAGACGGCGGCGACCAGGCCGTCGGCCGCGCCGGGCGGCACCGGCCGGACGTGCCGGACGCCGGCCAGGGAGCCGCGCAGCGCCGTGCGGACGAGGGTCCTCACCGCCGTCACCGCGCGGAGGTCATGGGCAGCACGCCGCGCCGCCCCGCCGCCCCGCCGTCCGGTGCCGGGGCCCCGTAGGTGACCTTCACGCCCCGCTCCCGCGCCGCGCGGACGATGCCGGGCACGGCGCGTTCGGCGAGCGCGGCGATGGTCATCGCGGGGTTGACGGTGAGGGCGCCGGGCACGGCCGAGCCGTCGGTGACGAAGATGCCGGGGTGGCCGCGGAGTTCGTGCCGGTCGTCGAGGGCGGAGGTGGCGGGGTCGTCGCCGATGCGGCAGGAGGCGAGCGGGTGGACGGTGTAGGCGCCGACCACGTCGTTGGTCCAGGGCAGGACGGTGGCGAGGCCGTCCTTCTCCAGGATCTCCTTGACCTCGGCGTCCGAGAGGGCCCAGCCGCGCAGGGTGTTCTCGGTGGGGACGTACCGCAGCGCGCCGCGGCCGAGCATCTGCTGCGAGACGCGGTGGGCGTTGCCGGTGGCCGGGGGCGGTCCGAAGACGCCCTCGTTGTCGTCCTCGCTCATGGTGAAGACGGTGAGCCAGGAGCGCCAGCGTTCGAGCATGCGCCGCTTCTCCGGGCCGAACCACACCGGCCCGTCCGCGCCGGCGGTCTGGGCGAGGATGGTGCCGAGGCCGGGCGGGAAGTAGAGCTGTTCGAGCGAGTAGCGGGTGTATTCGGGCAGGGAGCCGTCGAGCCGGTCCCAGCTGGCGGCGGTCGGGCCCTTGCCGATGTGGTTGGCGGCGTAGGCCAGGCCGTCCTCGCGGGAGAGGCCGAGGACCTCGGCGACCCTGGTCTCGTCGAGGACGGCGGTGTTGAGGCGTTCGCCGTTGCCGGAGAAGTAGCGGCCGACGGCCCGGGGCATGGGGCCGAGCGTGGCCTCGCTGCGTTGGAGGATGACGGGGGTGGCGCCGGCCCCGGCCGCGAGGACGACGATCCGGGCCTCGATGGTGCCGCCGCCGGTGTGGACGCGGTAGTCCTCCTCGTCGATCAGTGTGTAGTGGGCGCGGAAGCCTCCGTCGTCGGTGCGTTCCAGGGACTGCACCTCGTGCAGCGGACGGATCTCGGCGCCGTGCGCGAGGGCGGCCGGCAGGTAGTTGAAGAGCAGCGACCGTTTGGCGTCGAAGCGGCAGCCGGCCATCATCCAGTTGCAGTTGACGCACTTGTCGCCGTCGATCGCCACGGGCAGCGGATTGGCGGTGCGCCCCGCGTGGTGGCAGGCGGCGGCCCACACACCGCCGGCGTAGGTGACGTCGTCCCAGGTCTGCGGGGTGACGGGAAGGGCCTCGGCCACCCGGTCGTACCAGGGGTCCAGGGAGTCGCGGGTGATCGCGGCCGGCCACATCCGGCGGCCGATGCCGCCCCGCCGGTCGAAGACGAAGCGGGGGGCGCGGGGCATCGCGGCGAAGTAGACGACGCTGCCGCCGCCGACGCAGTTGCCGCCGAGGACGCTCATGCCGTCGCCGACGACGAAGTCGAAGGCGCGGGTGTACGAGGAGCCGAGTTTGTAGTCCTGCTCGAAGTCCTCGCCCGACAGCCAGGGTCCGCGTTCGAGGACGGTGACCCTGGCGCCGCCCGCCGCGAGGTGGTAGGCGGCGATCGCGCCGCCGAAGCCGCTGCCGACGACGAGGACGTCGGTGCGTTCGGTGCTGCTCATGCCGGGCTCCCTGAGGGTGTGGTGTCGGGGTGGAGGCGTGCCAGCGGCCGGCCGTAGGAGTGCCGGGTGTACCGCCACAGCCCGTCCGCGTCCGGTGGGGTCATGCCCATGGCGGTGAGGCCGGGGTGGCCGGCGGCGATCGCCTCGGCGGTGTGGAGGTGGGCCGCCGAGTCGAAGGCCATGTTGGAGAACAGCGCGAGCAGCACCCAGAATTCGCGCTCGGGGTGGCCCGGGGCGGTCAGCCGCCGTACCAGCGCCGCGCGACGGTCCGGCGGCAGCGCCACGAACCCGCCGGCGTCCAGGCCCTGTTCGGCGGCGTGCGAGCGCGCGTGGCCGTCGAGGAGCCGTGCGAGCTCGTCGAGGTCGCCGGAGACGCCGGTGGCGTCCCAGCGGAGGAGTTCCAGGGCGCCGGCCTCGGCCGCGCCGTCGATGATGGTGTCCGCGTACGCCTCCAGCGTGCGGGCCGTGTGCGGATCTTCCGGTGCCGTCCGGTCGCTCAACTCTGCCTCCACTGCGTGGATAGGGCTTTCGGGATGCCGGTAATAGGCTGGGGAGCGAGGGGGCGTCCCGCGCTCCCGGCGAGTTCGGAAGACGGTGTTCCGAATTCCGTCGGAACTGACCCTCTTGAAATTCTTGCCAAAAACAGGTCAGCCGGTAGGCTCTGACCGATCAAGGCCGGGCCGTGCCGCATGAACGCCCGCCCGGCTTGCTCCGCCCTGAGGTACGGCCCGCTCGACCAGAGATCACGCGAGGCACGACGAACCACGGGGGACAGCATGGAAAGAGCAGACGCCTGCGTGCGTTTCGCGCATGCGGTGCACATAGGCGATCTCCTGCCCGCGGATTCACCACGACTGGACGGGCTCGACGAGGAGCACGCGCGCCGGCTCGCCGAGAAGGAATCGGAATTACCCCCGATCCTGGTGCACCGGCGGACTCTTCGGGTCATCGACGGAATGCACCGGATAAGGGCGGCCCGGCTGAACGGCCGTACGGAGATCAGGGCCGTGTTCTTCGACGGCTCGGAGGCCGACGCGTTCCTCCGTGCCGTCGTCGCGAACGTCTCGCACGGGCTGCCCCTGTCGATGGCCGACCGCAAGGCCGCGGCGGGCCGCATCCTGGCGTCGCACCCCCTCCTCTCCGACCGGGCCGTCGCCGCGTACACCGGCCTGGCCGCCCGCTCGGTGGGCGCCGTGCGGCGGCGTTCAGCCGCGGATTCCCTCCGGCTGAACATCCGCATAGGCACCGACGGCAGGGCGCACCCGCTGGACCGGGCCGCCGGCCGGGTCCGGGCCTCGGAGATCATCGCCGAGCGCCCCGGCCTGCCGCTGCGGGCGGTCGCCAGGGAGGCGGGCATCTCCGTGGGCACGGCCCACGACGTCCGCCGGCGGCTGCGCCGCGGGGACGATCCCGTCCCGGCGGCACGGAGAGCCCCGCACGCCGCCGGCACCTCACCGGACCCCCGGTGCACACTGCGCAGACTCGCCGGGGACCCCGCGCTGCGGCAGAGCGAGGCGGGCCGCGAACTGCTGCGCTGGCTGCACGTCCAGATCGCCATGGGCGACGACTGGAAGAAGCGCACGGACGCCGTTCCGCCGCATTGCGCGGACGCCGTGGCGGAACTCGCCCGGCAGTGCTCCGCGACCTGGCAGGAAATCGCCCGGGAACTGCGCCGCCGCACGTCCGCCGAATGACCTTCGGTCGCACCGTGTCGCATCGTCATCGAAGCAGGGAGGAATCATGCTGAATTCCACCGAGTCGGCCGTCAAACGGGTCATCGACGACATGCACGCCAATCTGGGCCAGGAACTCACGATCGACGACATGGCCCGTACCGCGATGTTCAGCAAGTTCCATTTCACCCGCATCTTCCGCGACACCACCGGGGTCTCACCGGGGCGCTTCCTTTCCGCGCTCAGGCTCCAGGAGGCCAAGCGCCTTCTCGTGGACACGTCGATGAGCATCGCCGACATCAGCAGCGAGGTCGGCTACAGCAGCGTCGGGACGTTCAGTTCGCGATTCAAGATATGTGTGGGGGTGGCACCCTCCGCATATCGCGAACTCGGTGGATTCACCGCGGAAATCCGTACCGACGACAGTCACCGGACGACCGGCCGGCAGCAGTCGCTGCGCGGCGAGCTCCTCCTTCCGCCGGCCCGTTCCCCGGGCTTCGTCTTCGTCGGCCTCTTCCCCGGCTGCGTCCCCCAGGGCCAGCCGGTGCGCTGCGCGGTGCTCGACGGGCCCGGCGCGTACGAACTGCCGGACGTGCCGCCGGGCACCTGGTACGTGCTGGCGCACTCCGTCCCGTACGGCTACGAGGGCGTGCCGTCCGGGCTGGGCGACGCGGTGACGCCGTCCGTGGGCTCCGTCGGTCCGCTCACGGTCCTGCCCGACAGCGTCCTCGCGCCGGCCGACATCCGGTTGCGTGGGGTGCGGGCGCTCGACCCGCCGGTGCTGCTGGCGCTGCTCGACCTGCGGATGGCGGCCCTGGAGGCGGTGGCCGGCTGACGGGCGGCGGCCGCCGCGGGGACGGGGGCCCGGAGCGCGGCCGCGGCGCGGGCGGGGAACCGCTCATGCCGCGGCCCGGACGGTCATCCGCAGCCCGCCCCGCACCCGCAGGGAGAGCATGGGCTCCGGGACCACCCGGTGGCCGGGCGGCGTGCTCAGGGTGAGCTCCCGTACGACCGTGGCCGTCACGAGGACGGCCTCCATCATCCCGAGGTTGCTGCCCACGCAGAAGCGCGGACCGCCACCGAACGGCAGGTAGGCGTAGCGCGGCCGGTCGTCCCCGCCGCCGGGCCCGAAGCGGTCCGGGTCGAAGCGGTCCGGCGCCGGCCAGAAGGCCGGGTTCCGGTGGATGGTGTACGGGCAGATCAGCACGTCGGCTCCGGGCGGCACCGTCCAGCCGCCGACCTCGTCGGCCGCCTGCGCGCGCCGGGGCAGGATCCACACCGGCGGGAAGAGCCGCATGGCCTCCTGGACGACGGCGGTGGTGTACGTCAGCCGGGCCAGGTCCTCGAAGCGTGGGGCACGGTCGCCGAGGACCGCGAGGGCCTCCGCGCGGACCCCCTCCCGCGCGTCCGGGTGGAGGTCGAGGAGGTGGAAGGTCCAGCCGAGGGTGCTCGCGGTCGTCTCGTGGCCGGCGAGCAGCAGGGTGACCAGCTCGTCGTGGAGCCGCTGCCGGGCGGCCCGGGGGTCGGCCTCCCGCCGGGTCGAGGCGATCAGCCGGGACAGCGCGTCGTCCCCGTCGGCGCCGCCGCCGGGCCGGGCCGTCCGCTCGGCCACCAGGCGGTCGACGACCTCGCGCAGCCGGCCGCGGGCGCGCCGGAAGCGCAGCTGGTGGGGGAGCGGCAGCCACATCGGCACCAGCCCCTGGGAGACCATCTCGAACATCGCCTGGTCCTGCACGGCCTCGAAGTCGTGGGCCACCGAGGCGTGGGCGGTCAGGTCGGCGTCCAGCAGCGTGTGCCCCAGCACGCCGAGCGTCAGCCCGGTCAGTTCGCGCACCACGTCGACGGGCCCGCCGCCCTCGTGCGCCCGCAGCCGGGCCACCAGCCCGGCCGCCTCCTCGGCGACGACGGCGGCGCGGCCGGCGATCCGCCGGTGCTGGAAGACCGGCTGGATCGTCCGGCGCTGGGCCCGCCAGCGCTCGCCGTCACTGGTCAGCAGGCCGTCGCCGAGGGCGCGCCGGGCCTCCACCAGCCCGATGCCCTTGTGGTAGTTGGCGCTGTTGTCGGCCAGGACGTGCTTGGCGTGGTCGGGGTGGTTGAAGACGTAGAGCGTCTTGGGGCCCATGGACACCCGGACCGCGTCGCCGAGCGCCGCCGCGTCCCGCATCAGCGCGAGCCGGTCGGTGGCCAGCTTCCGCAGCAGTCCCGGCAGCGCGGTGAGGGGCGGGCCCGGCGGGGTACGGCTCATGCCGGCCTCCCCGCGAACCGGGTGCCGTGCGTGGCGTACGGCCGGAGCGCGCGGACGAGGGCCTCGGGCACGAGGGCGGGCGCGGTGGCGGTGTTGGGCCCGCGCATGCACGCCACCCGCTGGCGGCCGCGGGCGATGAGCGCCTCCGTGCCGTCCGGGCCGAGCCGGACGTAGTCGAAGGTGAATTCCAGCTGGGTCTGGCCGAGTTCGGCGAGCCGCATGCGCACCGACAGCTCGTCGAAGGCGCTGATCTCGGCGAAGAACTCGCAGTCGACCTTCAGGGTGAACAGCTTGAGGTCGTCGCGGAGTTCGGCGAGGACCTCCGGCGCCCGCTCCTTGAGGAACAGCTCGCGGCAGCGGCCCTGCCAGCGCAGGTAGTGGGTGTAGTAGACGTTGCCGACGAGGTTGGTCTCCTCGAAGCCCACCGTGTGCCGGTGCTCGAAGTAGTCCGTCATCCCCGCTCCACCCCTTCCACCCCTTCCACCCCTTCCGTCCCGTCCGCGAGGAACGCGAACACGACCGGCCGCTCCTCGCCGCGCAGCGCGGTGACGAACGTCGCGATCCGCAGGCCGCCGGAGGCCAGCACCGTCCAGCGGTCCCCGCGCGGCGGGTCCGCGGCGAGCGGGGCGCCGGCCGCGACCCCGGCCTTCTTCAGGCATTCGAGGGCGGTCCACACGCGGGTGGCGGCGGTGTCGCGCCCCTCGCCCGACTGGGCGGCGAGCAGCGCGGCGAGCGGCGCGTGGTCGCCGAGGAGCGCGTCCCAGTCCTCGGCCGCGCGTGCGGTCACGGTCTCCGCGTCGCAGGCCACGGTGGTGTCCGCGACCGCGCACAGGGTCACCCCGGCGCCGTGGGACGCCGACACGCAGGCCGCGCCGTCGGTCTCGGGCCGTCCGTCGGGGCGGTGGCGCACCTCGGCCGGGCGGCCCAGGGCGCGCCCCGCCGCCAGCGCGGTCCGCGCCCGGCGGTCCGGCTCGCCGCCGCCGTCCCGGGCGGGCGGCTCCACGGCGACGGCCACGCGCGCGCCCAGTACGTCCTCCAGGGCACGCTCCAGATAGGGCCCCAGCAGCGCGGGCGCCCAGGGGCCGCCGCCGTCGCCGCGGCGCACGGCCCGCAGCCGCAGGCCCTCCCAGCGCTCGACCACCTCGCCCCGCCCGTCGCGGACGGCGATGTCGTAGACGTAGGTGTCGCCGTCGCGTTCGCGTTCCACGGCCTGGTAGCGCAGGAGGTCCCCGGGCGCCGGACCGCCGCCGAGGGGGTGGATGCGCGCGACGGCGGACGGCAGAAGCGTCGCGTCCGGTACGCACACCTGGTTGCCGTGCATCAGCGCGTCCCGCATCCCGGGGTCGCCGAGCAGCAGCCGGTCCGGCAGGAAGCCGGCGAACCAGCCGCCGGGGCCGGCCGTGGCCACGTCGGCGTCGACGTGCCGGGCGGCGGCCCGGTGGTAGCGGCGCAGCCGCTGGAAGCGGGAGCCCTGGAAGAGGACGTCGCCGTAGAGGTCGGCGGCGGGGTCCAGCGGTACGGGCGGCAGGCCGTCCGCCGCCGGCAGGGGCTCCCCGTCGGGGACGGGGTCCCCGGAGAAGACCAGCCGGGCCCGGAAGTGGTCCGCGGCGAAGCCGGTCTCCTCGCTGTGCACGGCGACGTCGACCGTGCCGGGCCCGGTGACGGTCGCGGCGATACGGAGGGTGGTGCTGCCGGCCGGGGGCACCACCACGGGCCGCGGGAACTCGGCCCGTTCGATCACCGGTACGGCCGTCCAGCCGGTGGCGGCGGTGGCCGTCTGGGTCATGGCCTCCAGCCCCATGACGGCGGGAAGGAGCAGGTCGCCGTCCAGGAGGTGGTCCGCGAGGTAGGGGTCGGTGCCGGCGTTCAGCTCGACCTCCGTGACCAGCTCCACGCCGTGGTAGCGCACGAGCGGCCGGCCGAGGAAGCGCAGCAGCGGCAGCGGCGGCAGGGCGTGCCGCATCGTCTCCACGCCCTCGGTGCGCCCGCTGACCACCACGGGGCCGTGGACGTCCGGGTCGTCGACGAGCCGGCGCAGGACGGCGACGCCCTGGTCGGGGGTGAGGGGCGTGATGCCCTCGCGGGCGAGGGACTCGACGACGGACAGTCGTTCGCCCATCCCCACCCCGGACCACACCGACCACTCCAGGCACAGCGTCCGGCAGTGCGGGTGCCGCGCGGCCACCTCCTCGGTGAGGTCGGTCAGCCATTCGTTGGCGGTCGCGTAGTGGGCCTCGCCGCGCAGGCCGGAGCGGCCGATGACGCTGCCGAACGCGACCAGCAGCCGCAGCGGTTCCGGGTCGAGGGCGTCCAGCAGGTGCCGCAGGCCGTCGACCTTGGGCGCGAACGTCCGCCGGAACGCGGCCATGTCCAGGCCGGTCAGGGCGGCCGGCTCGTTGCGGCCGGCGCCGTGCAGCACGGCGGTCACGGGGCCGAGGGCGGCCGTCAGTTCCGCGACGGCCGCGCGCACCCGGGCCGGGTCGGTGACGTCGGCGCGCGCGTACCGCACGGTGACGCCCTCGCCGGTCATCCGCTCCAGATTGGCCGCGAGCTCCCGGTCGGCCGCCGGGTCCGAGCGGCCCAGGACGGCCAGCCGGGCGCCGGTACCGGCGACCAGCGCCAACGCGCACTCGGCCGAGATGCCCTTGCCGCCGCCGGTCACCAGCAGCACATCGCCCTCGCCCAGCGGCGGTACGGTCCGCTCCGGCGCCACCGGCAGCGCGCGCAGGACGGGCACCGTGCGGGTGCCGTCGGCGTCGTAACGCACCTCCGAGAAGCCGGTGGTGGCGGCGGTCTCCGCGACCGCCCGGTCAATGGCCTCGGGCGTCTCGGGTACGTGCAGCACGGTGGTGCGCAGCCGGCCCGACTCCAGGTGCAGCGTCTTGGCGAGCCCGGCCGCGCCCCGGCCGTGCTGGACGAGCACGAACCGCTCCACGTCCGGCTCGGCCAGCGCCGCCCGGGCCCCGTCCAGGGCGGCTTCCAACTGCTCCTCGGCGCAGCCGGCGGGCAGCCACACCAGGACGCCGCCGCCGACGCCCGCCGTGGCCAGCGCGGCGCGCAGCGGCTCCGCGTACGGGGTGCCGCCCGGCGTGAACAGCCGCCACGGCCCGTCGGGCCCGGCCGCGGCCCGCTCGGGCGGGGGGAGTTCCTCGTGGCCGGGCGCGAAGGCGCGCACCCAGGGCGCGGCGCCGGCGACGGCGGGCGCGGGGGCGGCGTCCCGGTCCCGTTCGGTGCCGGCCAGGGCTTCGAGGGCCTCGGCGAGCTCGCCGACGGTGGCGGTGGCGAAGTTGGTGGGCACCCGCGCGGGCGGCACGCCGAGGTGGCGGGCGGCCCGGCCCGCGAGCTGTCCCACGGTGATCGAGCTCAGGTGGAGGTCGTCCAGCAGCCGGCTGTCGTCGCCGACCAGTTCCAGGGGCAGTTCGGCGCGCTCGGCGACGAGCCGGCGCAGCAGGGCGGCGGCGGGCTCGCCGTCGTTCGCGCCGTCCGACCGGGGAGCGGCCTCCGGTCCGTCCTGGGGCGGGTCGGCGACCGCCGCGGCCCCGGCGGCGCCGCGCGCCGTCGTCGTCCGGAGGGCCGGTACGTCGGGGGCCTGCTCGCAGGGGCTGGCGAGGAAGTGGAGTTCGGCGCCGATCTCCAGGGGGCGGATCAGCCGGTCGTGGAAGAGGCGTTCGTGGGCCAGCGGGGTGCCGGCGACGTAGGCGGCGCCGGCCACTTGCAGCAGCCCGCGCAGCGACTCGTCGTCGGTGTCCAGGGCGACGGCGGGGACGTCCGTGGCGGCCGCGGCCAGTCCGCTGAGCACCCGTCCCGGGCCCACCTCGACGAAGAGGTCGACGTCCTTGGCCGCCAGCTCCACGGCCTGGGCGAAGAGCACCGGGTCGGTGATCTGGCGGCGCAGCAGCGCCGGTACGTCGGTGCCGGGGGCCAGGGGCCGGCCGGTGACCGTGGAGACGACGCGCCGGTCCACCGCGGCGAAGTCCACCCCGGCGAGCCAGCCGCCGAAGGACTCGGCGGCGGCCGCCACCAGCGGGGAGTGGAAGGCGTGCGAGACGGGCAGCGGGGTGCAGCCGGTGCCGGCCCGGCGGGCCCGCTCGGTCACGGTCGTGACGGCGTCGGCGGGGCCGGCGACGACGGTCTGTTCGGGCCCGTTGTAGCCGGCGACGACGACGGGCAGCCCGTCGGTCAGCGCGGCCACGGCCTCGGGGGCCACGGCGAGGGAGGCCATGGTGCCCGAGTCGCCGTGCTCGGTCATGGCCCGGCCGCGGACGGCTGCGACCCGCAGCAGGGTCTCCTCGTCCAGGGCGCCGGCCCAGTGCAGGGCGGAGATCTCGCCCAGGCTGTGGCCCACGGCGACGGTGGCCTCCACGCCGAGCGCCCGCAGGGCGCGCAGGCCCGCCAGCGAGCCGGTGACGATGCGCGGCTGGGCGACGGCGGTGGCCACCATGTCGCCGGCGGCGGGCAGTCCGGCCCGCTCGTAGACGCGCGCCGCCTCGGGCAGCCGGCGGCCGAGCGCGCCGCCGGTGGTGCCGCTCCCGGAGCCCTGTCCGGGGAAGAGGAAGCCGATGCGCGCTGGACCGTGCGCGTGGCCGAGGAAGACGCGGCCGTCGGCGGCGAACAGGCTGGTCTCGCCGGCGTCCACCGCGTCGCGCAGCTGCCGGACGCGGCGTTCGGCGTCCTCGGGCGAGGAGACGACGGCGGCGGCCCGGTAGGGCGCGTCGCGCAGCTCCCGGCGCAGGGCCGCGGCGAGGTCGGCGAGCTGGGCGTACGCGAGCCGCGGCACGAAGCCGGTCAGCCGGTCCAGCCGGGCGGCGAGCTCCTGCGGCGAGTCGCCGTCGAACAGCAGCAGCTCCATGTCCTGCGCGGAGGATGCCAGCATCCGGTCGCGCTGCCCGGCGACGGCACGGCCGTGGGCCGCGGGCCGGTCGAGGACGACGTGGGTGTTGATGCCCCCGAAGCCCATGGCGGTGACGCCGGCGCGCAGCGGCGCACCGTCCGGCCAGGGTTCGGCCCGGCGCAGCACCCGCAGGGGCGCGGCGGGGGCGGTGAGCAGTTCGTGGGGGTCGGGGCAGCCGATGGCGGGCGGCAGCATGCCGGCGTCGAGCGCCATGGCGGCCTTGATCAGGCCGGCCACCCCGGCGGCGGCCTTGGTGTGCCCGATCATGGCCTTGACGGAGCTGATGACGGCGGGCGGCGCCTCGGGGTCGGCGGTGGTGCGGGCGAGCATCAGGGCGCGCAGCTCGGTGGTGTCGCCGACGGGGGTGCCGGTGCCGTGGCCCTCGAAGAGCGGCACGGTCTGGATGCCGAACCCGGCCCTTTCGTACGCACGACGCAGCGCGAGCTGGTAGCCGCTGACCTCGGGCCGGGTGATGCCGCCCTGGCCGTCGGAGGCGATGCCCCAGCCGGCGACGGAGGCGTAGACGCGGTGGCCGGCGGCGAGCGCGTCGGCCTCGCGCATGAGGACGACCATGCCGCAGCCCTCGCCGGGCCAGAAGCCGTTGGCGGCCCGGTCGTAGACCCGCATCTCGTGCCGGGCCAGGGCGCCGGTCTTGGCGAAGCCGGTGATCTCGAACGGGTCGATGGAGAGGTCGACCCCGCCGGCGACGGCGACGTCGACGTCGCCGGCGAGGAGGGCGGCGGCGGCCGTGGTGACCGACAGCAGCGAGGACGAGCAGGCGCCGTCGACGGTCCAGCCGCCGCCGTTGAGGTCGAAGTGGTTGCAGACGCGGCCGGCGATGGTGTTGGACAGGCCGCCGGCGAGGGTGTCCTCGTCGACGGCGGGGAACGGGCTCTTGTAGGTCTCCTCGACGCCCGCCAGGAAGCCGGCGAGCCGGTCGTCGTCCCAGCCCTCCTCCTTGAGGGCCGCGGCCATGACGCGGCGTACGTAGGGCCAGCGCAGCCGCATGACGTTGGCGCGCGCGAACTCCCCGGTGAGGGTGTTGCCCACGATCACGCCGGTCCGTTCGCGGGGCAGGCCCTCGCCGAGCGGGAAGCCCGCGTCCGCGAGCGCCCGCCCGGCCACGTCGAGCGCGAGCCAGTGGGTGAGGTCGGTGGAGCGGTAGGTGCTGCCGGCGACCTTGTGGGCGAGCCGGTCGAACGTATATCCCTCCAGGACCGCGGCCTCGCGCGCGTAGAAGCGGTCCGGCGCGGCCGGGTCCGCGTCCCAGTGGTCCTCCAGGCGCATCCGGACGCCGGGGAGCCGGCGGAAGGCGCGCCGTCCGGCGACGGCGTTCTCCCACAGCTCGCGGGGGGTGGCGGCGTCCGGATAGCGGCACGCCATGCCGACGATGGCGATCCTGCTCATGCAGCCACCGCTTCCTTCCCCGCTCCGGACGCGGGCGTGGGGCTGTCCTTCCCCGTGGTGGTCCCGTCCGCGCCGGCGGCCGCGGCGGCGCGCTGCCGCTCGCCGATGTGCAGCCACCAGAGGTAGCCGCCGCGGATGAGGCAGACGGCGGCGGTGGCGAAGAAGATGCCGTACGCGATGCCGAGCGCGGTCAGCAGGCCGTACATCGCGGCGACGCCCCCGCCGAAGGCGATCTGGGAGTCGCGCCGGGACGGGGAGGTGCCGGGGTCGGTGACCATGTAGTTGGTGAAGAGCACGAAGGCGGTGCCCGTCATCATGCCCAGCGCCGCCGGGATGGAGGTGCCGAAGATCAGCCCGCGCACCACGGCCTGCAGGGCGAAGCCGACGAGCCAGGCGCCGATCAGCCACATGCGCTCGGTGAGCTTGGAGTTGAGCAGGGTGCCGAGGCCGAGGATGACCACCGGCAGGCCCCAGTCGACGGGGGTGCCGACGTTCTCGGTGAAGTGGTACGGCGGGGCGATGCTGGCCCAGGGGAACAGCAGCAGGATGATGGCGATGCCGAAGTTCGACGGGTTCATGAAGTGCCGCATCCGCCCGCGCACCGGGGCCCGCAGCACCCACTTGGTGCCCACGGCCACCACGACCCCGAAGATCATCACCCAGACCCGGTCGTTGACGTAGGTCAGCATGTTCACCGCGAGGCCGGTGATGTGCGAGGGGAAGAGGAACTCCACCATCCCGCGCACCCCGCGCCCGGCGAACCGCGGCGCCCTGCCGTCGGCCTTGGCCGCGATCGCCTCCAGGCCGATCTCCACCGTGTAGGCGGTGAAGACGGCGATGAGCGGCCAGGTCCAGGGCTGTTCGAAGCCGAGCACGGTGTAGCCGAGGATGTTCAGGACCGAGATGGAGATCGCGAAGCGGCGGAGCGCGGTGACGACCTTGGGATCGTGGTGCGGTGGGCTGCTGGGCTGAGTGGCCATCGTCTGTCACTTCTCCTTGGCTTCGGAGCCGAGTTCGAACGCGTGCCGGCCCGGGCTCGTACGGAGGTCCTGTTCGCGCACCTGACCGCCGCGGTCCCGCCAGGTCAGGTGGACCGGCACCGGCCCGCCGCCCCAGTGGCCGAGGCCGATGTGCACCTCGTGGCTGCGCTTGCCCGAGTGACCGCCGCCGCCGTCGACGCGGGAGAGGCGTTTCTTCCCGTCCGGCAGGGTGACGACGACCTGGGTGTCGACCGCCGGGGCGCCGTCGGGGTGGGTGAGCCGGAGCGAGAGGAAGTCACCGGGCCCGGGAGCCTCGTTGTGGTAGAAGACCGGCTCGCCCCACTGCCGGGCGACGGCCATGTCCAGGCGCCCGTCGCCGTCCGCGTCGCCGGTGGCGATGCCGCGGGTGGGGATCGGTATGCCCATGCCCAGCGGCTTGGACAGGTTGGTGTAGCGCCCGTCGCCGCCCTTCACGAAGAAGCGCATGAACTGGTTGCCCGCGAGGTCGTCGCCCTGCTTCACGTTCGGCCAGAACAGGGGGTTGTGGGTCAGCTGGTCGTTGGCCGTGGCGAGCTCCTGGAGCTGCGGCCAGCGGTTGGTCTTGCCCTTGACGAAGCCGGTCGCCTGCGCGATCTCCAGCGTGCCGTCGTTGTCGAAGTCGCCCGTCTTCACGTCCCAGCCCCAGCCGGACCAGGCCAGGCCCAGCGGCGCGCTGCGGTCCTCGAAGGGCGCCTCGCCGCCGCTCAGGCTCTTCCGCGCGGACTTCAGGTCGCGGGCCTGGTTGAGGAAGGCGAAGTTGGACTCCTGGATGCCGAACGACGTGGTGATGTTGCTGATGAACATGTCGTTCATCCCGTCGCCGTCCAGGTCGGCGATGTCCACGCCCATGCCCTTGAAGGAACTGCGGCCCAGCTGCTTGGACTTGGGCACCATCGCGTCGCGGGGCGCGTCGGCCACGGCGAAGCGGATGTTCCCGGGCTTCGAGCGGTTGCTGAGCAGCTTCGAGGTGCCGAAGTCGTGCGCGAGGTAGAGCTCCGGCAGCTGGTCGCCGTCGAGGTCGGCGGCGGAGACGGCCAGCGTCCAGCCGTGGCGGACCTGCTGGGGCAGGGCGTCCTTCGCCTCCTCGAAGCCGCCGCGGGTCCAGCGCAGGACGTGGTCCTCGCCGCCGTTGTGGGCGGCGGACAGCGAGTCGTTCATCTCGACGCCGCCGTTCTTGGTGTCGTCGAGGACCGGGCTGTCCGGGAAGTAGTTCCCGATGTAGATGTCGTCGTGCCCGTCGCCGTCGAGGTCGCCGATGGTGGTGGCGTTGCTGTTCCACAGCGGGCCGGTGTACTTCCCGCCGGAGCTCACGCCCCGCATCAGCTCGGTGGCCTCGAAGGAGGCGGCCGAGCGCCCGTCGGAGCCGGGCCGCGCCATGTAGAGGATGGGGGTGCGGCCCCAGTAGTAGACGAGCAGGTCGGTGCGGCCGTCCTCGTTGAAGTCGCCCGCGGCGCAGCCCATCGGGGCCATCGTCCGGGTCATCGGCAGCGGCGCCGGGTCGAGCGCGAACGGCCGGTAGCGGCCGGAGTTCCTGCCGGGCACCGGCGTCACGGCGACCTGGTCGATACGCGGGTCGGTGACGCACAGGTCGTTCGCCAGTCCGTCGCCGTCGACGTCGTTCATGGAGATGCCGGCGCCCACGGAGGAAATCCACGCCTCGATGTGCTGGTAGGCCTTGTTGACCTTACGGATGGTCTGCTGCTTGAAACCGCCGGGCAACTCGATGCTCATGGGAGTGAACGCGAACTTCTCCGCCATCCTCGCCTTGCCGGCGGCCGAGGTCGAGGGCGGCTGGACGGCGATGAACAGCCCCACCATCAGCACGAGCGCGACAATCCCGGGGAGTTGTTTGATGTACCAGGGGCGTTTCGCCATGGGTCTTCAGCACCTTCCGCGGGAAACGAGCTCCTCGGCGATCCGCCGCCGCCAGATCTCATAGGCGGGAACGTCGCCGCCGCCCGGTCCGGTCGGCCGGGTGCCGGCGCACAGCTTCGCCGCCTCGTCGGGGGGCATGCCGAGAAGCGTCTCCGTCGCCAGCCGGGTGTGGTCCACGGTGAGCCCGGCCTTTTCGCGGGCCTCGGCGGCGAAGGCCACGCCCTGGAGCAGCCGCGGGTGGTGCGGTCCGGAGCGCTCGGCGAGGTGCCGCAGCTCGGCCTCGCCGGCGCCGCCCGCGTAGGTGGCCGCCAGGCCCAGGCCGCTGTAGAGGTCGGCCCTGCGGTGCTCCGGATAGGCGTCGGCCAGGTCGGCGGCGCGCCCGGGGTCGGTGCCGCCGACGAACCACAGGGCGCGGCCGATGCCCTGGTCGACGGCGTTGCGGTGGTACGTGGCGGGTGTGGCGGCCCAGGCGAGGGGCGGGTCCTGGTGCTGCCCGCGGACGTAGCGGTCGGTGTGGAAGTAGGCCTGGTGGAAGCCGTAGCCGTCGAGGACGAGCCAGCGCAGCAGGGGGTCGGTCCGGGTCACGTCGGGCCACAGGACGCGGGGCAGCCGGGCCATGGCCCAGCCGACGCCGACGTAGGCCATGTAGTGGTGGAGCCGGCCCCGGCCGGACAGCAGGCCGGACAGCCGCCGGCCGCCGCTGCCCGGCAGCGCGTCCAGCACGGTGGCCCCCATGGCCGCGCCCTCGTAGGCGAATCCGCGGAACTGCCGGGGGACGGACTCCAGGAGGGTCTCGGTCCGGGCGACGGAGGGTTCGCCGACCGCGTGGCCATAGCCCTCGAGAAACGTCCGGCCGATCATCTCCAGCAAATCCCGGGCCGCGGAATTCTTCTCGTGGAAGCCACGTCGCTCCAGGCTCGTGGCCGATACGCCGGGGGTGAGGATCTTGCGCCTGAGCGCACGCAGAAGAGTTGACAACGCGCTGTACCGCCCCTCGTCGATATGCCTCGTGGTGCTCGGTCAGCCGAAATCGAATGTACTCACGCTCAACGAACTGCCGTCTACTTCAGGAGTGCTGGGTTCCCCTGTTATTGCAGACGGATTCGCACATTCCGTCGCCAGGATTCATACGCCGGAACGCGCCCGGAATCGGAGGCCGGAACGGCGCAGTCGTCCGCCAGCGCGGACGCCTTCTCCACGCCGATGCCCGCCAGCGCGGTCACGGCCGCGTGGGTGTGCTCGGGCACCGTTCCGGAGTGGTCGCGCGCCTTGGCGGCGAACACCGCGCCCTGCCCCAGCTCGGCCCGGTACGGCCCGGCCGCGCGGCGCAGTGCGGCCAGGTCGGCGGGGGCCGCGCCCCCCGCGAAGACCGCGGCGAGGCCCACGCCGCTCCACAGGTCCCCGTGGCGGTCCGCGGCGAAGCGCCGCACCGCGGCCGCCACATGGTCGGCGCGGGCGCCGTGCACGAACCACAGGGCCCGCCCGACGCCCTGGTCGACGGCCCGCCGGAAATAGCCCGGCGTGCCGTCCCACGGGTAGGCCGCGGGCACGTACTGCCGCTCCACCCAGCGCCGGGTGTCGAAGTAGGCGCGGTCGAAGCCGTATCCGTCGACGGCCAGCCAGCTCATCACCGGGTGGTACGGGGAGCCGGTCACGTCCGGCAGCACGTTCCGCCACAGCACCCGGGGCAGCCGGGCCATGGCGAAGCCGACGCCGATGTAGTTGAGGAAGACGTGCGGCAGACCGGGCCCGGACAGCAGGTCGCGGGCGAGGTGCCCGCGGCCGGGTCCCATCGCGTCGCGGACGGTCAGGGCCATGGTCGCGCCCTCGTAGGCGAAGCCGCGCAGCGGCGGGTCGGCCAGCTCCAGCCGCCGTTCGGTCTCCCACAGGTCCCGGGCGTCGATCGCCCACTCGAATCCGCAGACGACCGCCCGCGGGATGGCCTCCAGGTGCCGCGCGGCGGGTGACGAGGCCCCGGGGAAACGGCGTTCGGTGAAGCCGACGCTCGCCAGCGACGGGGTGAGCGCGAGCCGGCGCAGCGATCCGAGCACGGTGGGCACGGTTGCCTCCTGGTCCCTGGGCCACCGTCCGCCGGTGGCGGAGAGCTCATGGTCGTGCGCGGGGCCCGGGGCCGGCATCTCCGGCCGTGCGGAGCTCGTGGGACGGGCGGTGACGGGGAGCAATCTCAAGGTTGCCGGGGAGGACGCCCAGGCGCTGGGATGACGGGGGAACGCCGACCAACAGGGCGGTTGGGAGAGCATGCAGGATCGCGCGAGTCGGACCCGCGAGGTGATCCTCCGGGCTGCGGCCACGGTCTTCGACGACCGGGGTTACGTCGGAACCCGCCTGGAGGACGTCGTCGACGGCCAGGGCATCAGCAAGGGCGCGCTGTACTTCCACTTCCCGTCCAAGGAGGCCCTCGCGGCCGCCGTGGTGCGCGAGCACTACGACCTGTGGGCGGAGCTGACGCGTCGGCTCCGGCCCGAACACCCGCGTGCCGTACGGCTGCTGATCGAGCTGTCCCGGCGGATCGCGCGGATGCTGCTGGACCAGACCGGGGTCCGGGCCGGGCTGCGGCTGATGTCCGAGCGCAATCTGATCGGCCCCTCGGTGCCGCGTCCGTTCGTCTCCTGGGTCACGGCCGTCGAGGGGCTGCTGGCGGAGGCGCGGGAGCAGGGCGATCTGCGGCCCGAGGTGGTGTGCGGACCGACGGCCGTGGTGATCGTCTCGGCGTTCGCGGGCCTCCCGCAGGCCCTCGCGGCCGGCGCGGACCCGGCCGACCCGGTGGGCTGGGCGACGGCCCTGTGGCGCTCGCTGCTGCCCGGCCTGGTGACCGCGGCCTGCGCGGCGGAGATGTACGCCGTGCTGGACGCGGTCCCGGAAGACGCCGTCGGCCCGGCGGGGGAACGGCCTCCACCGGGGGAGTGACACAGCACAGGGGGAGAAGACACGGCCCGGTGCCCCCAGCATCCTGGTGGCCCGCAATCCCCGTCCCCATGTGAGGAGTACGAGTGGAGAGCCGTGTCCTGATACCCCGCCCCCTGGTGTTCTGGGCGGGCGTGCTCGTCTGCTCGGCCGGGGTGGGCGAGCACGTCGTGATGTTCGTCGATTCGGCGTCGATGGACTACCGCATGGCCCATATGCCGGTGGGCGCCTCGATGTGGCTGGCGATGGCCGCGATCGTGGCCGGCCTGGTCCTGGCGGCGGGCGGGCTGGTCCCGCGCCGCCTGACCGGAGCGCCGGAGGCCGCGCGACCGGACGCCGGCGCCGGAGCCGGTGACGAGCCCGGACCCGGTGACGAGCCCGTGCCCGGTGACGAGCCCGTGTCCGAGGCCCGGCGGCGGCTCGCCCGCCGGCGGCTGGTGGCCGTGCTGTCCTTCGCGCTGGTCGTGGACCAGATGAAGCTGGCCACGCTGGCGTTCATGCTGCCGGGCGCCCGCGCGGAGTACGGCCTGACCGCCTCCGAGGTGGCCTGGCTGCCCATCGGCGGGCTGACCGGCACGGTGGTCGGGTCGCTGCTGTGGGGCCATCTGGCCGACCGGATCGGGCGCCGGGCCGCCGTGCTGCTCGCGGCGCTGCTGTTCGTGGGCACCACGGTCTGCGGGGCCATGCCCAGCTTCGAGGCCAGCGTGTTCATGTGCCTGCTGATGGGCATGTCGGCGGGCGGCATGCTGCCCATCGTCTACGCGCTGATGTCCGAGGTGCTGCCCGGGCGCAGCGGGGTGATGGTGCTCCAGGCCGGGCTGACGACGGTCGGCGGCTATCTGGCCGCCAGCGGCCTCGCGGCGGTCTTCGAGCCGATCGCGGGCTGGCGCATCCTGTGGTTCGTCCAGCTGCCGCTGGCGCTGGCCCTGCTGGCGCTCAACCGCTGGATCCCGGAGTCGCCCGCCTTCCTGGCCTCGCGCGGCCGGCTGGCCGAGGCCCGGCGGATGAGCCGGCTGTTCGGGCTGGCCACCACGCCGAAGGCACCGGTGGGGCCGCGGCAGGGGCCGGGCGCGCTCTTCGGCCGGGGCTATCTGACCCAGACGCTGATCATCTGCGGTTACGGGCTCTCCTGGGGGCTGATCTACTGGGGTTTCCTCACCTTCCTGCCGAGCCTGCTGTCCAAGGTGGGCGTGGGCGTGAAGCCGCCGCAGATCCTCTTCGTGTCGTCGATCCTGTCCATCCCGGGCACGGCCGTCGGCGCGTGGCTCTACAGCCGCTGGTCGTCGCGGAAGACGATGGCCCTCTACGGCGCCACGGCCTCCGTGTCCCTGCTGGCGCTGCTGGTGATCCCGCTGCACAGCGCGCCCGCCGTGATCGTCGTGCTGATGGGGCTGCTGACCGGGACCAGCGGTGTGGTGGCGGTCCTCGGCCCGTACGCCGCGCAGACCTATCCGACGGCGTTCCGGGGGATGGGCAGCGGGCTGGCGGCGGCGTGCGGCAAGTCGGGCGGCATGTTCGGGCCACCGCTCATCGCGTGGATGACGTCCTTCATGGCGCTCAGCCGGGTGGCCGCGGTGGTCGCGGTGCCGATGGCGCTGGCCACGGCGGCGGTGGCCGCGCGGGGCAGGGAGACCGTGGACCGGTCGGCGGACGCGGGGGCCGCGGAACGGGAGGGCGAGCGCGCGGCGGCCGTGTCCTGACGCGGGACGGCCGGCCGCCCGTACGGGCCGCCGGCCGTTCGCTGTCGTACGGGTCAGGTGCGCGGGCTGTTCTGGTAGGCGGCGAGCCGCCAGTCGCCGTCGTGCCGTACGAGCAGCCAGGTGGCGTGGACGCCGTGCTCCTCGCGGACCTCGGTCTCGCCGTCGGCCAGGATGCCGCCCCGGGTGATGAGCAGCGCGGTGCCGGCGTCCAGCCGCCGGAGGTCGACCGGCGTCCCGGTGACCCGGGTGCCCTTGAACGGTCCCTGGTAGGCGGCGTTCATGAAGTGACGGATGGCGTCCCGGCCCTTCTCGAACACACCGGGCAGGATCATGGTGGCGTCCTCGGTGAACACGTCGGCGAATGCCTCGGCGTCCTGGGCCGCCCACGCCTCGGCGATGCGCTGCGGGACGGCGGCCGCGGTCGCCAGCTCGGGGTCGGGGTGCACGTCGTTCGTCGTCATGTCGGTTCCCGTCTTCCGGTCACGGATGCGGCCTCATCGTCCTGGCGCCGTTCCGGGACGGACAACTCCGGGGTTGCCGAGTCGGGCCGGGACGCGGGCCGGGACGCGGGCGGGGCAAACCGGAATGGCGGCATCCGCGCAAATCCCTGTTGCGAGCGCCGAGTTCCGCCATGCAGCATCGCGCCATGACGACGAACTGGACCGGACTCCTGACCACCGCCGTCGGCAGGACCGCCGACGTACTCCTGAAGGGCGCGGACCAGGACTGGTCCCGCAAGGCCGCGGACTCCGCGTGGGACTGCCGCGAGACGCTCGCGCACATGGCCGGCTGCCTGACCGGCTACGCCGGCCTGCTCATCGCGCGGCCGGACGATCGCGAGGGCGCCGGGCGCTCCTGTCGCGCCCTGCTCACCACCCTCGACCCGGAGGCCACGGTGCCCGCGGCCCTGGAGGGGCTCCGCGTCGCGGGCGGGCTGCTGTCCGCCACCGTCGCGGCCACCCCGCCCGAGGCGCGCGCCTGGCACCCGTACGGCAACTCCGACGGCCCCGGCTTCGCCGCGATGGGCGTGATCGAGACGATCGTCCACGGCCGGGACATCGCGCTGGCCCTGGGCCTGGACCCGGACGCGGCCGTGTCGGACGAGCTGTGCGCGCCGGTGGTCGAGCGCCTCTTCCCGGACGCGCCCACCGGCTTCGGCGCGGCGGAGACGCTGCTGTGGTGCGCGGGGCGCGTGGCGCTGCCGGGTCACGAGCGCCGGGGGGAGTGGCGCTGGGACGGCAGGGTGCGTCCGGAGCCGTCGCCCGCCGTCTGAGGCCCCCGCCCGGCGGGACTTACGTATGGGTAAGCACCTGGGGGTAAGTGGGCACTTTCAGGTAGGTACTTGTCACGACGTCCGGTAGGTGCGTAAATCGGGGCAGGCCATTTGTCCCGTCCCCCGGGATCAGGACCGGACCGCCCTCGGGCGGTCCGGTCCTTTTCCGTGCGGGGAGGCGCAGGGGCGTGCGCCTCCCCGGGTCACTGCGGCTGGTTGCCGTGCTTGCGGGCCGGGAGCGCCGCGTGCTTGCTGCGGAGCATCCGGAGCGCGTCGATGAGGGCCTCACGGGTGGCGCCCGGGTCGATGACGTCGTCCACGAGGCCGCGCTCGGCCGCGTAGTAGGGGTGCATCAGCTCGTCGCGGTACTCCGCGATCCGGGCCTGCCGGGTGGCCTCCGGGTCGTCGGAGGCGGCGATCTCGCGCCGGAAGACGACGTTGGCCGCGCCCTCGGCGCCCATTACCGCGATCTCGTTGGTGGGCCAGGCCAGGGCGAGGTCGACGCCGATGGAGCGGGAGTCCATCACGATGTACGCGCCGCCGTACGCCTTGCGCAGCACCAGCGAGATCCGGGGCACCGTGGCGTTGCAGTAGGCGTAGAGCAGCTTGGCGCCGTGCCGGATGACGCCGCCGTGCTCCTGGTCGACGCCGGGCAGGAAGCCGGGCACGTCGACCAGGGTGACCAGCGGGATGTTGAAGGCGTCGCACATCTGCACGAAGCGGGCGGCCTTTTCGGACGACTCGATGTCGAGGACGCCCGCCAGCCGCTGCGGCTGGTTGGCCACGATGCCGACGACCTCGCCGCCCATCCGGGCCAGGGTGCAGATGATGTTGGGCGCCCAGCGCTCGTGGACCTCGAAGAAGTCGCCGTCGTCGACGATCTCCTCGATCACCGCGCGCATGTCGTACGGGCGGTTGCCGTCGGCCGGCACCAGGTCGAGCAGGGCGTCGGTCCGGCGGTCCACCGGGTCCTGCACGGGCTCGGAGGGCGGCATCTCGCGGTTGTTGGAGGGCAGCAGCGACAGCAGGTGCCGTACGTCCTCCAGCGCGGCCTCCTCGTCGTCGTAGGCGAAGTGCGCCACGCCGGAGGTCTCGGCGTGGACGTCGGCGCCGCCGAGGCCCTCCTGGGTGATCTGCTCGCCGGTGACCGCCTGGACCACGTCGGGGCCGGTGATGAACATCTGCGAGGTGCCCCGCACCATGAAGACGAAGTCGGTCAGCGCCGGCGAGTACGCCGCGCCGCCCGCGCAGGGGCCCATGATGACGCTGATCTGCGGCAGCACACCGGAGTTGCGGACGTTGCGCTGGAAGATGCCGCCGTAGCCGGCGAGCGCGGTGACGCCCTCCTGGATACGGGCGCCGGCGCCGTCGCACAGGCCGATGATGGGCGCGCCGGCGGTCTCGGCCAGGTCCATCAGCTTGTGGATCTTCTGGGCGTGCGCCTCGCCGAGCGCGCCGCCGAAGATCCGGAAGTCGTGGGCGTAGGCGAAGACCGTGCGGCCGTCGACCTCGCCCCAGCCGGTGACGACGCCGTCGGTGTAGGGCTTGCGCGCCTCCAGGCCGAAGCCGGTGGCGCGGTGGCGGCGGAAGGGCTCGGTCTCGGTGAAGCTCCCCTTGTCGAAGAGGAGTTCGAGACGCTCCCGGGCGGTCAGCTTGCCCTTGGCCTTCTGCGCCTCGGTGGCCTGGGCGCTCGGGCCGTCGAGGATCTGCTCCCGCAGCCCGGCCAGTTCCGCCACGCGCTCGGCCATGCCGGGCGGGGCGTTGTGCGGCGACTTGTCCTCGACAGTGCTCACGCGGACCTCTCTCCGGTCGAAGGAACGCCCCGTCGTAGGGTGGCGCTCGGGCACCCGACAGGCTGGCGGGGACGCCTATAAGGGAGCTCGAAGCGAGCTGGACTCCCGCCTGGGGCACGCCCCACCGGGTCTCACCCGTACCTCGATCCCCACTCGAGGATCGCGGCGCAGGCTGACGGCGTGCTGACAGAGACGATTTCCCCCGACCTCTTCCGCGCCGCCCTGTCCCACTGGGCCAGCGGCGTCACCGTGGTGACCACGCGCGACGCCGCCGGACAGAACCACGGGTTCACGGCCAGCGCCTTCTCCTCCGTCTCGCTCGACCCGGCCCTGGTGCTGGTGTGCCTCGACAACAGGGCCAACTGCTTCGACGCGTTCGACCGGTCGGAGGGCTTCGTCGTCCACCTGCTGGCGCGCGACCAGCAGGAGCTGGCGGGGCGCTTCGCCAGCAAGGGAGCCGACAAGTTCGCCGGTACGGGCGTGACGCTGTCGTCCTCCGGGCAGCCGCTCCTGCCCGGCGCCCTGGCCCGGCTGGAGTGCCGTACCGAGCGGCGCGTGCCCGGCGGCGACCATCTGATCCTCATCGGCGAGGTCCACCACGCCACGGAGACGGCGGGGGAACCGCTGCTCTACCACCGGCGGGGCTTCCACGGGCTGACGCCGGAGCCCGCCCGGTGAGCGCCGCCGGCTGAGGCCCGGCGGGTCACCGCCCGGCGCGGAGGCCCTCCAGGGTCCCCAGGCGCAGCGGCCGGTCCGGCGCCATGTCCAGCCGGGTCAGCACGCCGGGCACGGCGATGCCGGGCAGGACCGTCCGGAAGAGCGCGGCGATCTCGTCGACCAGCTCTACGCCCTCCTGCGGTACGGCCTCGCACATCAGCTGCACACCGGTCCACGAGCCGACCAGGAGCCGCGCGGTCGCGACCGGGTCGGTGTCCGGCAGCGTCTCGCCGCGCTGCCCGGCCTCGGTCAACAGGGCGGCCACCACCTCGACCCAGTCGGGCCACCGGGTGCCGAACAGCGCCCGCGCCCGCTGGTCGACGGCCAGCCGCAGCGAGGCGCGCAGCAGCGGCTCCCTCGGCAGCCGGTGGGCCAGCAGCAGGGAAGCATCCACCAGCTCCTGGAGTTTGAACTCCTGGGGCAGTACGCCCTCCATCGTCACGGCGGTGTCGAGCACGCCCCGTGCCAGGTCCTCCTTGGAGCTGAAATGGAAGTACAGGGCGCCCCGCGTCACATCGGCCTGGGTGAGGATCTGGGCGATCGTGGCCGCTTCGTAGCCCCACTCGTCGAAGACGGTGCCGGCGGCCTCGAGAATCGCCTGCCGGGTCCGGATCGCACGCTCCTGTTGCGGCATGCAAACCCTCCTTCTGTTTCGACGAGTGGAGCAATCTTCCACGCTGGAAGTCAGAATTCCGAATCGCCGGGGCGGGTTCGCGGAACGGATATCCCCGGTACTCGGGGGAATGGTTCGGCTCCTGTCGGGAAAAATACCGCTCATGCGGTACGGTCTGGTCGTCGTATATGAGGCTCGGTCAGGTGCAGTTGTGGCGCCGGAGAGAGGTGGGGCATGAGACGCCAGCCGGTGCGGACTCCGCAGCCGTTCACCTGCGGTCTGCTGGCAGCGCTCGGAGTGATCGGCGGGAAGTGGAAACCCGTGATACTGACCGAGCTCCAGTGCCGCCCGCTTCGCTTCGGTGAACTCCGGCGCGCCATTCCGGGCGTCAGCGAGAAGGTGCTCAGCCAGCAGCTGCGCGAGCTGGAGACGGACGGCGTCGTCCACCGCGCGGAGTGCGCCCGCGCGTTACCCAGGGTGGTCCGCTACTCCCTGACGGACCTGGGCCTGGCCCTCCACGAGAGCCTGCGGCCGCTGGCGGCCTGGGGCGAGGTCACGAACGAACGCCGCGACCATCCCGAGGACGCCGACGGGCGGTGACGCCCGTCGGCGCGGTCCGCCCGCCGGGCGGAGCTCCGCGGGACGGACCCCCCCGCTCCCGCTCCCCTCCCCCCCCGGCCCCATCGGCCCCCCGTCACTCTGAGAAAGCGCCCGCC
>NZ_JBWKFM010000009.1:84581-100825 GCF_056434285.1 Streptomyces sp. NPDC044063 | reverse complement strand
GGGGGGGGGGAGAAAGAAAAAAAAAAACAACCGCAACAACCAAGAGCCCGAGGGGGGGCCCCCCCCCCCCCCCCCGCGCTCCGCCCGCCGGGCGGAGCTCAGCGGGCCGGACCCTCCGGCTCCGGCTCCCGTACCCCCAGGGCCCGGTAGTCCGCGCGCAGCGCGGAGAGCGCGCCGGCCAGCAGGCCGGGGTCCTGGAAGATCCCGTCGGCTCCGGCCGCCGACCCGCCCAGCCGCCGCATCGCCGCCAGCGCATGGGCGTCGGCGGCCACCTCTTCCACGGCCGGGCCGGGCGCGCAAGCCGGCGCGGCGGCTGCCGCGTCGCCGTCGGGAGCCGTGCCCACTGCGTCGTCTCCGCCCACTGCATCGTCTCCTCGCGTGCGTCGCGGCAGGTGTGCGTGCGTCCGGCTCGTCATGGTGCGCCGGGGTCCTTGAGGGGCGGATGAGAGATGCCGGAGGCAAATTCCACACTTCGAGTGAATTTTCCACTCATATGTGTGTCGCTCGCCTCAATGCGGCATGTACTGGACATAAGCTGCCGGGTCATTTCGGCGGCCCTGGGCATCGAGCCTCGACATACCGACCGCGACTGGGAGGCCGTCATGGCGACTCTGTGCAGACCGGCCATCGCCGTCCCCGAGCATGTGATCACGAGGGACGAGACGCTGGAGCTCGCCCGCACCCTCCATGCCGACCACCCGCAGCTGGAGCTCGCGTTGCGCCTGATCGGCAACACGGGAGTGCAGAAACGACACCTCGTACAACCGATCGAGGACACGCTGAAGCATCCGGGCTTCACCGTGCGCAACGCCCGCTACGAGCGGGAGGCCAAGGCCCGGGTGCCCGACGTGGTGCGCCGGGCGCTGGACCATGCGGAGCTGACCACCCGTGACATCGATCTGATCGTCTACGTGTCCTGTACCGGCTTCATGATGCCGTCGATGACCGCCTGGCTCATCAACACCATGGACTTCCGCAACGAGACCCGGCAGCTGCCCATCGCGCAGCTCGGCTGCGCGGCGGGGGGCGCGGCCCTCAATCGCGCGCACGACTTCTGCCGGGCCTATCCCGGGGCGAACGTGCTGATCGTGGCCTGCGAATTCTGTTCCCTGCTCTACCAGCCCACCGACCTGGGCGTCGGCAATCTGCTCTCCAACGGGCTCTTCGGGGACGCCCTGGCCTCGGCCGTCGTGCGCGGCGAGGGCGGCGAGGGCGTGCGGATCGAGGCCAACGGCTCCCACCTGGTGCCCGACACCGAGGAGTGGATCTCGTACGGCGTCCGGGACACGGGCTTCCACTTCCTTCTGGACAAGCGGGTGCCGGGCACGATGGCCATGCTGGCCCCCGCCATGCGGGACATGGCCGAGCCCCACCACTGGGACGTCTCCGAGCTGGACTTCTACATCGTGCACGCGGGCGGCCCGCGCATCCTGGACGACCTCAGCCGCTATCTGGGCCTGGCCCCCGAAACGTTCCGCTACAGCCGGGAGACGCTCACCGAGCGCGGCAACATCGCCAGCGCGGTCATCTTCGACGCCCTCGAACGCCTCTTCCAGGACGGTGGCGCGGCCGACGCGGCCCGGGGCATCATCGCCGGCTTCGGCCCCGGCATCACGGCCGAGATCGCGCTGGGCACCTGGAGCGCGAACGGCCACGCGAACGGCCGGGGGAAGGACGACGACGGCGACCGCGCGAAGGCGCCGGTGAAGGCCCCGATGACCGCGTGACACCCCTGACGCGGGCACGGCGCTACGGCTGCTGGGTCCTTCCGACGCCGTTCGTGACGGTCAGGCCCACGACGCGGTCGCCCGCGTACCAGACGTGGACGCCGCCGGACCGGCCGGCGGCGAACGCGGCGTGCACCGCGTGGCGCACGGCCGGGTCGGGGGCCTCCAGCCCGCGCCAGGCTCCGGCGACGTACAGCCGCAGCCGGGCCCTGGCGCCGGGCGGGTACGGCAGCAGCTCGTCCCGCAGGCCCTCCGCGACGCCGGAGCCGACCGGGCCCGGCAGCAGGTGCCCGAGGACCGCGCGCAGGTCGGGCCGGGCGCCGACGCGCTGGGAGGCGGGCCGGCCCGGCGCGTCGCACTGCGCCGAGCCGGTGGTCCGCAGCAGCTCGCGGACCCGTTCCGGGGCCGGCGACGGCAGGCCCGCCGCCTTGAGCACGCCCCGTACGACGGCCAGCGCGCCGCCGACGACGGCCGCGGCGGCGGACGTGCCCCGGAAGACGTCCGTGTACCAGGCGTCCTCGTCCGGGCCGCCGCGCAGATCGCCGGGCCCGTCCCAGTGGCCGCCGGTCGTGGTGACCTCGTGGCCCCAGCCCTGCGCGTCCACCCGCGAGCCGAAGTTGGAGAAGGCGAGCCGGGAGCGGTCCGGCCCGTGGTCGCGGCCGTGGGTGCCGGGCGGCGGGGCGCCGGCGCCCACGAGCACGGCGCCGGAGGAGGGCCCGTGGGCGCCGAAGGGGTTGCCCCACCACGCCGGGAACCCGTCCGGCCGCTCCTCGTACAGCGCGTCGTCCAGCGACTCGGAGCCGTTGCCGGCGGCCGCGACGACCAGGACACCGCAGGAGGTGGCGTACCGGATGGCCGCGAAGTCGTCCGGCCACCACTCCAGGGGGACGCAGCCGCGCTGGTCGTCGCGGTCGGAGTAGCCGAAGCGGGGGCCGGGGCGGTGGAGCCCGATGAGGACGAGGTCGCCGGGCGCCAGGCGGGCGGCGGCCTGGTGGATGGCCGCGGCGGTGCCGATGCCGTGGAAGGACGCCGCGCCGGCCCGGGCGCCGGGTGCCAGGCCGGTGGTGCCGGAGCCGGCGCGGTCGCCGCAGACGACGCCGATGGCGTTCGTGCCGTGGTTGCGCCAGGCCAGGTCGAGGACGGGGGCGCCGGCGACGATCCCGGCGAGCTGCCGGCCGAGGTTCTCGTGCTCCAGCCGCCAGGCCGCGCCCACGTCGACGACCCGTACGCCCTCGCCGGTGCCGCCCGGCAGGGTCCAGGCCCAGCGGGCGTCCACGCCTCCGGGCGCGGGGCCGAGGACGCCCTGGCGGTCGGTGAGGTCGGTGTGCGCCACCCCGGAGTGCCCCACCCCGGCCGGGGACGGGGCGGGCGTCGGTGCGCCGGGGGCGCACGCGGGCAGCGCGCTGGGTTTGACGTACGCGCTCTCGACGCCGGGCAGCGTGGTCAGCCGGGCCGCGAGCTCCTCCTGCTCCCGGCGCCGGTGGGTGCCGCGCACCCGGTGGAAGAGCGCGAGTTCGGGCGCCGCCGGGTCAGGGGTGAAGAGGGGTTCCAGCGTCAGGCGTTCGTCGGCGAGGAAGGCGTCGAGCGGTCCGAGGTCGGCCCCGGCCTCGGACCGTACGCCCCAGGGGCTGGCCCGCAGCCCGGCGCCGGCGTGGGTCACCACGACGAGCTCGCGTTCCAGGGGGAGGTAGGTGAAGCCGCCCGCTGCGGGGCGCCGGTGCCGGTCCGCCATGGGCCCCCAATCTGCTGGGGCGGGAGACCGTACGGCAAGGCCGCGGACCGGACAGGGGCCGAATTCGGCGGGGAAACCGCTGGTGAATTGCTCTCAGCTCACCATGGGGTCCAGGCGCATCGGCTGGATCTTTCCCTCCATCATCGCGCCCAGCCCCACCACGGAACACACGTCGGGATTCTCCGCGATCCGCACGATCATCCCGGTGCCCTGCTCGATCATCGTGTCGAGGCCCGGCAGCATCGCGCTGCCGCCCGCCAGCATCACCCCGCGCTCGGCGAGGTCGGCCACCAGATCGGGCGGGCACTCCCGCAGGACCCGGCCGATGGCGTCCAGCACGGCGGTGAGCGGGGTGTGGATCGCCTCGCGGACATGGGCGGTGTTCACCAGGACCGTGCGCGAGAGGCCCGTGGCCACGTCCCGGCCGCGCACCTCCGTCTCCGTACCGATGCGCAGGGGGTCGAAGAGCGCCAGGTGGAGGGGGTGCAGCCCCTGGGAGGGGAGCATCAGCTGATATTCGCCGCGCAGGTGCTGGATGATCGCGTAGTCGATGGCGTCCCCGCCCACCAGCACCTTCTCGGCCGCCACGATCGACCCCAGCGACAGGACCGCGACCTGTGTCGAGGCCGCGCCGCACACCACGATCATCGTGGCCTCGGGCTGCTCGACCGGCAGTCCGCAGCCCACGGCGGCGGCGATGAGGGTGTCGACCATCTCGACCTTGCGGGCGCCCAGGGCGCTGAGCACCTCGACGGCCGCGCGTTGCGCGATGGGCTCGGCGTCGTGCGGCAGGCAGACGGCGGCCCGGAGCATCGGCTTGCGCCGCCAGGCGCGGCGGATCTTGTCGTCCACGAGGAAGCGCAGCATGCGCTGGGCCATGTCGATGTCGACGACCGTGCCGCCGGAGATGGGGCGGACGACCTTGATGTGGTGCGGCGTCCGCCCGGCCATGCCGCCCGCCATCGTCCCGACCGCGATCAGCGACCCGGTGCGGGTGTTCACCGCGGCGAGGCTCGGTTCGTCGACGACCAGACCGGTGTCCTTGAGGTAGACGCGGGTCCGGGCCGCCCCGAGGTCGACGGCGACGGTGCAGCGGGTCAGCTGGTCGAGGCAGAGCGTCATGGCGGGTCCTTCCCTGGAGCGCGCGAGGGAATGGGGATGCCATGTCATCGTGCAAGGCGACGCGCCGGAGAGCACGCCGAATTGGGCCGCCCGGGGCAGGCGTGGGCCGGGGTGGGCCGGGGTGGAGACGGACACCCCCGTCGTCCGTCTCCGTCCCCGGCTCACGAAGGTGAGTCTGCCAGGGGGGTCTGACAATCACGGTGCTCCCGTACACCGCCCGGCCCCCGGCCCCCGGCCCCCGGCTCCCGGCCTCCGGCCCCCGGGCCCCGGACGGGGAGTCACGCCGTGCGGTGCCCGGCGCGCGGACCTAGGCTCGATGACATGAGCGAGGCCTCCGCCGGCGGCTGGCACGTAGCCGCCGACGTCCAGGGACGTCCGACGGACCGCGGGTGCGGCCACCTGGACGAGATCCGCGACGACGTCACGCCCGGCACGCCGGAGGGCTGCGAGGAGTGCCTGCGCATCGGCTCCACCTGGGTGCATCTGCGCGAGTGCCTGGTCTGCGGGCACATCGGCTGCTGCGACAGCTCACCGCACCGCCACGCCTCCGCGCACGCCCATGACACCGCCGGCCACGACCTCGCCCGCTCCTTCGAGCCGGGCGAGGACTGGGCGTGGTGCTACGCGGACGAACTGCTTCTGCAGCGCGCGGAGCCGCCCCGGTAACGGGCCGGCGTATTCCGGTCGTGAAGTAGTGGCGGGAACACCCTGAGTGCACGTGCATCGGCTCATGCATAAGCACATGAACGCGGCTATGATCCGGAGCAGTTGTCATCCTCGAATCCATGTTTGGGTGAGTGAGGGTGCCCCCTGCAAGCGATCCGGGAGGGTCCAGTGCCCCAGGCGCGCAACGGCATGGCCGCCTCGGACATCGAAGATGTCGTCTGGCGGAAGAGCCGCCACTCCAACTCGCAGGGTTCCTGCGTCGAGTTCGCGAAGCTGCCGGGTGGCGGGGTCGCTGTACGCAACTCCCGCCACCCGGATGGCCCGGCGCTCGTGTACACCCCCGCCGAGATCGAGGCGATGCTCCTCGGGATCAAGGACGGGGAGTTCGACTACCTCGTTCGCGATTAGCCCCCCGAATCGCGAACCGGGCAGTCATGACGAGCGCTTGGGGGCCGGGGCGGCGGCCGAGGCCGCGAACGGCGCCGTCAGTCGCGCGGCAGGCGGAACAGCGCCCAGACGACCTTGCCGTGCAACGCCCCCGCGAGGGGATGCCATCCCCACGCGTCCGTGAACTGTTCCACGAGGAACAGCCCCCGCCCGCGTTCGTCCCCGGCGTCGGCACGGCTCGCGACGGGGCTCGCCCCGCTCGGATCGCGTACCGCGCACACCAGCCGCGACGTCCAGCGCAGCAGGTGGAGACGTACGGACGGGTCGTACTCCGTACCGATGCCGGGGTGGTCGGACGGTACGGCATAACGCATCGAGTTGGTGACGAGCTCGGAGACGACGAGGGCCACATCGTCGAAGAGCGCGCCGAGGTCCCATTGACCGAGGGTGGATCGGGTGAACTTCCGGGCGGCGCCCACCGCTTCGAACCGGGGTGGGAGTCCACAGGAAGCGGAGTTGGAGACGGCGGATGAGTCGATCGGGGGGAGCCCTCTCCATAAGGGGGAGAGCACAGTCGATCCTTCGGTACCCATCCGAGGCACTCCTGGCAATCGAGGACGTGACGTGCACGTGTGCGAGCTCCATGGTTGCCAATGCGCGGGGCGGATGCAAGGGCAGATGCACGTGCACGAGGGGGATTTGGGGGCGCACAAGGGGGTTGGGGCGCAATTCTCCCTACGCCTCCTGCGGTAGCGCTCCCGTCGTTGGCTTGTCTGCGTAACCGGACATGCACTCAACGGAGGCCGAAGGTGGCAGACTTCGGCGCCGGGGGTAGCGGGGGTCGCCCTCAGAGGGGTGCGGAAACGACGAGACCACACAGAAGCTGGCAAGGACCGGAAGAGGAAGGTCGCCATGATGGCCACGAGCGAGTCGAGCGGTTCCGTGGTGCGGCGCATACTCCTGGGCTCGCAGCTCAGGCGGCTGCGGGAGTCGCGCGGGATCACCCGCGAGGCAGCCGGGTACTCGATCCGCGCGTCCGAGTCGAAGATCAGCCGCATGGAGCTGGGCCGGGTGAGCTTCAAGGCGCGTGACGTCGAGGACCTGCTCACGCTCTACGGGGTCACCGACGGCGCCGAGCGCGAGCCACTGCTGGGGCTGGCCCGGGAGGCCAACGTCGCCGGCTGGTGGCACAGCTACGGCGACGTCCTGCCCAGCTGGTTCCAGACCTACGTGGGGCTGGAGGGCGCCGCCTCGCACATCTCGATCTACGAGGTCCAGTTCGTGCACGGCCTCCTCCAGACCGAGGGCTACGCCCACGCCGTCGTGGTGCGCGGCCAGCCGGGCGCCGAGCCGGCCGAGGTGGAGCGGCGCGTCTCGCTGCGCATGGAGCGCCAGAAGCTGCTCTTCTCCGAGCGGGCACCGCGCTTCCACGCCGTTCTGGACGAGGCCGCACTGCACCGTCCGTACGGTGGCGAAACGGTCATGCGCAACCAGCTCCAGCACCTCATCGACATCTCCGAGCAGCCGAACGTCACGCTCCAGATCATGCCCTTCGCGTACGGCGGTCACGCGGCGGAGAGCGGCGCCTTCACGATGCTGCGCTTCCCCGAGTCGGACCTGTCCGACGTGGTCTACCTGGAGCAGCTGACCAGCGCGCTCTACCTCGACAAGAGCGAGGACGTGGCCCAGTACGGACGGGTGATGGACCGGCTGCACGCCGACAGCCTGTCCCCCGAGGCCAGCCGGGAACTGATCGGACGCCTTCTTCAACTCCTGTGACACATCAGTACGATGACGTCCCATCGGGACCACGTAATCGTCACGGGCGTCACGAGCGCCCCGCTATTCGCAGACGGGATGGCGCATGTCCGACGGCACATACGATTCGATATTCACCGACCTCGCCCACCAGTACATCGACGGTGAGTGGCGGGCCGGCAGCGGCTCCTGGGACATCGTGGACTTCAACCCCTACGACGGGGAGAAGCTCGCCTCGATCACGGTGGCCACGGTCTCCGAGATCGACCAGGCGTACCGTGCCGCCGAGCGCGCCCAGCCCGCCTGGGCGGGCACCAATCCGTACACCCGCCGGCTCGTCTTCGAACGCGCGCTGCGCGTCGTCGACGAGCGGGAGGCCGAGCTGACCGCGGCCATCACGGCCGAATGCGGCGGCACGGCCGTCAAGGCGGGCTTCGAGCTCCACCTCGTCCGGGAGTTCCTGCGCGAGGCCGTTCACCTGGCGTTACAGGCCGAGGGCCGCATCCTGCCGTCCCCGGACGACACCAAGGAGAACCGGCTCTACCGGTTACCGGTCGGCGTCGTGGGGGTCATCAGCCCGTTCAACTTCCCCTTCCTCCTGTCGATCAAGTCCGTGGCCCCCGCGCTGGCCCTGGGCAACGCGGTCGTCCTCAAGCCGCACCAGAACACCCCGGTGTGCGGCGGCGGGCTGGTGGCCCGGCTCTTCGAGGAGGCCGGCCTCCCCGCCGGCCTGCTGAACGTCGTCGTCACGGACATAGCGGAGATCGGCGACGCGCTCATAGAGCACCCGATCCCCAAGGTCATCTCCTTCACCGGCTCCGACAAGGTCGGCCGCCACGTCGCCACCGTCGCCGCCTCGCACTTCAAGCGCACCATCCTTGAACTCGGCGGCAACAGCGCGCTGATCGTCCTGGAGGACGCCGACCTCGACTACGCCGTGGACGCCGCTGTTTTCAGCCGATTCATCCACCAGGGGCAGGTCTGCATGGCCGCCAACCGGGTACTGGTCGACCGGTCCGTCGAGCGTGAATTCACGGAGAAGTTCGTCGCCAAGGTGCGGACCCTGAAGGTCGGCGACCCGGGCGATCCGGCTACGCACATCGGCCCGCTCATCAACGCGGGCCAGGCCGAGGCGATCACCACCCTGGTGGAGCAGACCGTCGCGGACGGCGCGACCGCCCTCGTACGCGGGCGGACGGACGGCACACTGGTCTCGCCGTCCGTGCTGACCGGGCTGCCGGAGGACGCGCCGATCCTGGGCCAGGAGATCTTCGGCCCGGTCGCGCTGATCATCCCCTTCGACGGCGAGGACGAGGCCGTCCGGCTCGCCAACGCCACCCCGTACGGCCTGAGCGGAGCCGTCCACACGGGCGACGTCGAGCGGGGCGTGCGCGTGGCCAAGCGCATCGAGACGGGGATGGTCCACGTCAACGACGCCACCGTGCACGACGAGGCGATCGTGCCGTTCGGCGGCGAGAAGCACTCGGGCGTGGGCCGGCTGAACGGCGACGCGATGGTCGAGGCCTTCACCACGACGAAGTGGATCTCCATCCAGCACGGACGGAGCAGATTCCCCTTCTGACACAGGGTTTTCTTCTGACACAGGTGCTCTAGGACCGGATCCGTCCTACATCGGCCCTACGGTGATCTCGTCGCCGCCGGAGCACGGCGGCGGAACGGACCGACGAGGGAACGGTGGGGACCATGGTCATGCACGTCGTCGAGAAGAAGGTCACCGACGAGCGCGGCACGCTGCTGGACTTCCTGGCGGCGCAGCGCGTCGGCATCCGCCGGGCGGTGAGCGGCCTGACGGCCGAGCAGGCGGCGGCGACGCCGAGCGCCAGTGAGCTGTCGCTGATCGCGCTGCTCAAGCACGTGTCCGAGGGGGAGGCCGGCTGGATCGACCGGGCGAAGGGCACGGCCCCGAAGGGCATCGAGGAGTCGATGAAGGGGTGGCAGGCGAGCTGGCACCCGACCGAGGACGACACCGTGGCGACCCTCCTGGCCCGCTGGGAGGAGATCGCCGCGGACACCGAGCGGTTCATCCGCTCGGCGCCCAGCCTGGAGGACACCTTCGAGCTGCCCGACGCGCCGTGGTTCCCGGCGGACGCCCGGACGGTGTCCCTGCGCTGGCTGCTGCTCCACCTGATCGAGGAGGTCGGCCGGCACGCGGGCCACGCCGACATCGTCCGCGAGTCGCTCGACGGGAAGACGGCGTTCGACCTGATGGCGGCGGAGCGGGACGCGGCGTAGCCGCGGCTCAGCCGGCGGTGTCGCAGAGCTCCAGAATCAGCCGGGCCGCGTTCTCCGGGTCGCGGAGGGTGGGGAAGTGGTCCCACCCCGGCATGAACTCCAGGCGGCAGCCGGGGATGCGGGCGGCGATGGCCTTGTTGCAGTCGATCACCTCGGGCTGGTCCCGGTCGCCCACCGCCAGCAGGGCCGGCACGTTCAGCTCGCCGAGCCGGTCGAAGGCGGGCGCGTCCGGGACGTCGTAGGGGTGGGTGAGGAACCACGCGCGGAAGCACGCCCGCACGGACGGGCCCGCCTCGTCGGTGTCGTCCCCGCTTCCGGCGGCGCCCCAGACGCGCAGGCACAGGGCCTGCAACCCGTCCATGTCGTTCGCCTCGGCCAGCCGGACGATCTCGGCCATCATCTCCGGGGACTTGAGCTCCTCGTAGCCGGTGACCCCCGGGCACAGCAGAGCGAGCCCGGCGACCCGCGCGGGGGCGTTCAGGGCGAGCGTGATCGCCGTCGATCCGCCCATGCTGGTACCGGCGAGCACCACCCGGTCGAGCCCGAAGTGGTCGAGCACCGCGAGCAGGTCCTCGGACTGCGAGTAGCGCGCGGTGGGCATCGGCGACCGCCCGAAGCCGCGCGCGTCGTAACGGATCACGCGCCGCTGCGCGGTGAGAGCCGGCATGAGCTTGTCCCAGATACGGGAGTCGCCGATCCCCGGATGCAGCAGCACCAGCGGCAGCGCCCCGTCCCCGGAGACGTCCCCGGAGATGTCCCCGCTGTCGTCGGCCCAGACTTCGCCGTCCTTGACGGACACGGTGAGTTCCATGGACCGAGTCTGGTGGGGGAAGGGTTGCTACCGCCAGGTGTCGGTCACTCCGGCCGGTCGGGTCCGGATTCGGATTCGGGTCCGGGTCCGGGTTCGGATTCGGGTCCGGGTTCGGGTTGCGTGTGGAGGATCTCGCGGGCCTGTTCCGCGGCGCGGGAGATGCTCTCGGCGACGAAGTCGACGAACCGGGCGATGTTCTCCAGGCGGACGGCGGCGGGGGTGCCGGGGCCGAGGACACCGACGCCCTGCCGGGCGGTCTCGGCGAGCAGGGCGTTGGCCCGGGCCGAGGCGAGCATCGACTGGTACCAGACGTCGTTGTCGACGAGGTAGCGCTCGCGGCGGCGTTCGTCGCGTTCCCGGCGGACGAGGCCCTGGTTCTCCAGGAACGCGACCGCCTTGGAGACGGACGCGGGGCTGATGTCGAGGCGCTGGATGAGTTCGGCCGAGGTGAGGCTGCCCGCGTCGGTGGTGAACAGGCAGGTCAGCACCCGGGAGATCATCTTGGGCAGGCCCTGCTGCATCAGGAGGGTGGTGAACACCTCCTCGTACTCGCGCACGGCCTCGGCGTCGCGCCCATGGGCCTGCGCCGCCGACGACGGGGCCTGCGGCCCGCGGGAGGCGGGCTGCCTGCGGCGGGTGGCGCGGCGCTCGGTGGCGCGGTGGGCGAGGTCGGCGCGGTAGGCGGTGGGGCCGCCGTTGCGCATCACCTCACGCGTGACCGTGGAGGTAGGGCGGTCGAGGCGCCTGGCGATCTCCGCGTAGGCGAGGCCGTCGGCCACCCCCGACGCGATCTGCTGACGTTCCTGCTGGGTGAGTCTGCCTCCCGGCACCGGGATCTCCTTCGCGCGCTTGCCTGATGCCACGAGCGTAGCGTTCACACGGAGTCCAATGCAACGAAGCGAGGAGCTGACGTTGCGTTAAATGCAGACCCGTTGCAACGATATGAAGCCTGTGACCTGCATAAATGCTGATTGAGTGCAACGAGTGTGTTGCTTGATTCGGGAACGCAACGTAGCTTTTGCGATGTCGGAAACGACGAGCGCACAAGCGCAACGCACACAACGCAAGAGGAGAGCACCATGCAGAAGTTCGCCACCACCGCCCCGATCGCCGCCGTCCTGGACCTCCCCGCCGGCCGCGTGCAGCTCATCGCCGCCGACCGTGCCGACGCCACCGTCGAGGTCCTGCCCGGGAACCCCTCGAAGAGCCGCGACGTGAAGGCGGCGGAGCAGACCATGGTCGAGTACCGCGACGGCGTCCTGCGGATCTCGGCCCCGGAGGCCAAGAACCAGTACTTCGGCCCCTCCGGCTCCGTCGAGGTCACCGTCCAGCTGCCCGCCGGCTCCCGGGTCGAGCTCAAGTCCGCCTGCGCCGAACTGCGGGGCGTCGGACGGCTCGGCGACGTCGACTTCGAGAGCGCCCAGGGTGCGATCAAGGTCGACGAGGTTGCGGGCCTCCGCTCCAAGACGGCCGGCGGCGACGTGTCCGTGGGGCGCCTGAGCGGCCACGCGGAGATCACCACCGCCCAGGGCCACATCCGGATCGCCGAGGCCGTGAGCGGCACGGTCGTGCTGCGCACCGAGATGGGCGACCTGTCGGTGGGCGCGGCGCGCGGGACCTCCGCCTCCCTGGACGCCGGCACGGGCTACGGCCGCATCCACAACGCCCTCAAGAACACGGACAGCGCCGCCGCCGACCTGACGATCCACGCGACGACCAGCTACGGCAACATCGACGCCCGCAGCCTCTGAGGAGGCGCCTCCGTGAGGGAACTGCCGGCGGTCATACGGGAGGGTGGAGGGACGGCCGGTCCTGATGCGGGGGGTGTCGGGTGGGTGCTAGCTTGAGGGCCATCGGAATTGGTGAAGTTCGGCTGTCAGTCCTCAGGTCTTCGGAGGGCTGGCGGTGGATCAACCACCCTTTGAAGGGCCCTGTCGCGGATTGGTCACCCGTGACGCTCTTTCGGGGCTCGATTTTTTAGGGCCCGCGCCACGGGGGTCATCCGTGACGCGGACCCAGCGGAAGTGACGGGATTGACCGTCAGCCCTCAGGTTGTGTGAGGGCTGACGGTCACCGTCCGATCATCCACCTCCCGAACTCGCGGATTGCCGCGTAAATCCGTTCGTGAAGTGGCTTCTTCCGATGGCGTCCCATGGGCGCCCCCTCCCTACAGTGCGCCCTGACCGGGAGCGCTCCGGAGGACGCCTCAGCCAGGCGCCCTGGGCGAGCGTCCGGATGGTTCACGTCCTCTGTGGGAGGGGGCGCACGAGGTGCGCCACGCATCACAATATCGGCTGGTATGGCGGGAGTTGGCCGATTCGGGGGCTGGCTGCCGTGATTACTACGATCGGGTGATTCTGGAGGGTCGGGCGAGGAAGCGGTCGCGGCTGGCTCGGTGGGCGGCCTTCACGGCCGCGGCTCCGGCGAGTACGTCCACAGCTGTGGACGGCCGCTCCGGTTCGGCGGTGCCCGTATCGCGACAGGCCCGGCAACGGCCCCCGGGCAACATCTGGGGACGACCCGGCGCACCGCAGCCCACGCATTCGGCGAGCGCGGTTGCCTCTTCGGGTGCGCGTGCGACAGGGGTGGCCGGTTCCGGTGGGAGTTTCGTCCGCAGGCGATTGCGGGTGAAGGCCCCCGGGGCGTGGACCTGGTCGGGGAGGGCGGTCGTCAGCGCCGCGACGAGGCGGGGCCTCGACACGCCTCTGGCCAGCCACTCCGCTGCCAGCGGCTCCAGTTCGGCGCACTCCGCCGCCGACAGAGGCAGCCGGGGGTCCGTGCGGGCCGCCTCGGCCAGTGCCTCGTACGCGGCGGATCGGGTCGGGGCCACGCGGGGCTCCTCCGCCTTCGGTACGTCGCCCCGCAGGAAGTGTTCCCACCAGGCCTCACTGCGTGCCGTGCGCGAGAAGTACGAGCGGAACACCCACTGCGTACGGCCGTCGCCGACGGTCTCGCGCCTGCGGAACAAATGACCTGCGCGGGCAAGGGCGTTGAGTGCCGTCCGGATCGCCTGCTGGCCGTACGCGGCGATCTCCTTGGCGAGGGTCTTCACGTCGATCGCCGCGCCTTCGGGAAGGCGGTCGATGTGGGCGGCGATGGAGGCTTCACGGTGCGGCAGATGGTCGAACGTTCGTCCGTCGCGCGGTGCCTGGTCCGGTGCGGAACGTTTTCCGTAGCCGGGTGCGGCCATTGGGGGAGTGGACGGGCAGGGGGCGACGGTAGTGTTGGCCACAGCCACTGGATCGACTCCTTGACTATCGATCTGGGTGGTCAGACCCCCGTCCCGGTGTTGGCGCACCGGCGGGGGTTGTTTGTTGCTGCGCACGCTACAGGGCCATCGCTCGCCGTGGCGACTCGCTTGCGGAAAGTCATCTGGCTGTGCATGCAGGGGGCTTGGGAGGGTGGGTGGGTTCTCACCACCGCCCATTCCTCAGACAAGGCGCTCGGGTCTCGACGCCCGAAGCTCGGCTATGAACCGGCCCCATGTTCTCGGGGTCACGGTCAGCCGCGCGTGGCCGTCCCGAAGCTCAAGCTTCGAGTCCCGGATGTGGATGGTGTGGGGGAGGGTGGCGACCTCGACGCATTCGCCGCCCAGGTTGTTGCTGTAGCTGGACTTGAACCATGTCGGCTCGTCGGTCATAGCTCTTCCGAGACCTTTCTGATGAACGCTGCCGACTCCTCGCTGCCCAGTGCCTGCATGCGGATCGTGCCGTAGTGCTGGACGAGGACGCTGACGGTCTTCGCGTCGGAATGCAGTACGTGGGTGCCCTGGCCTTCCACGTAGCCGTAATGCTGGTGCTCACTCGTTTCCAGCAGCACCAGTGGGCCGTTGAGGTGGGAAGGTGCGGATCGGTCGGCAGGTAGAACCTGGATCGATGTGTTGCGCAAAGCGCTGTCCACTTCGAGCAGGTGGAGCAGCTGACGTTTCATGGCAGCAGAGCCGCCGGTGTTGGTGCGCAGGGCGGCTTCGTAGATCACAAAGCTGAACAGGGGCGCGGGCCTGCGGGTGAGCTTCTCCCGGCGTGCCAGCCGGGTCGCAAGGCGTTCTTCCACTGTGTCGTCGTCCACCGGTGGCCAGTGGCTCGCCAGCACTGCCCTTGCGTACTCCTCGGTCTGCAACAGTCCGGGGATGTAAAGCGTTTGGTAGTTCGAGACCGCGATGGCCTCGTCCTCCAGCTCCATGAATTCGCGGAACTGTCCGGGCTGCCGCTCCGGCTTCAGGTAGTCCCTCGCCGCCAGCAGCATCCCCCGCGCCCCGCACATCTCGTCGGCGACCTCCAGGAGCCGCACGGTCGGCCTCCGCCGCCCCTGCTCCACCGACTTGATCATCTCGTACCCGTACCCGGCCTCCTCGGCCAGCTTCTCGCGGCTGACGCCTGCCTGCGTGCGCCACAGCTTGAGCTGGTTGCCGCAGTACCGCCATGCCATCGGCGGCTGAGAGCCGTCGTTCGTCACCGCCGCCCCTCTCCGGGTACACGCCGGGTACGGCGCATGTTCGTACCCACCTCGTTACTCCCGATCCTGCTCCCGGACCAGCACGGTTTCAGCCTGAAAGCCGAAACTCACCGTTCCGAGGGCAGCGATGGCAGCAGTACGACCCGAGACCCCGACCCCGCTGAAGTTCGCCGGGTGGTGCTTCCCCCGGCACCCGCGCAGTGTGGGGCGATCCCGCCGGTTGTTGCGGGAGGAGGTGCGCGGCTGGCCGGTGCCGGAGGAGACGGCGAACGTGGCCGTGCTCCTGCTGAGCGAGCTGATGGCCAACGCGTGCCGTCACGGGCGGACGTCTCCGGGCCGGGAGATCAGCGCGTTCTGCACGGTCGACGCGACGTCTCTGCGGATCGAGGTCGCGGACGCGGGGGACGGGGTCCCCCGGCTGCGGTGCGCGGGGGAGTACGACGAGGCCGGGCGGGGCCTCGCCCTCGTCGCGGCCCTGTCCGACGCGTGGGCGGTCAAACCCCGCCCGTACGGCATCGGCAAGACCGTGTGGTGCGAGCTGCGCCTACGCTGAAGCTCAGCCCAGCAGCGCCGACGTGCGAGGCGCATCGGCCTTCGGCCGTGGCTAGTGTGGACTCGCGACGGAGACGCTGGTCGCGGTATCGCTCACGCAAGGGAGCCCATATGAGCGCGCACCCGGTGGAACACGGGGACGAGCCGATCATCGAACGTCCCGAGAGGACGATCGCCGCGCTCAGACAGGCTCTGGCGCGCATCGCCCCGTCGGAGCTCTCTGTGATGGAGACCGAGCGGGACGAGGTGCTCACGCTGGCCGCCGAGACGCAGTCGGTGGGCCCCGTCAATGGGTTCCTGTTGCGGTGGGCGACGCTGGTGGAGATCGAACGCCACCCGGTGACTGCTCGCAGGCTCCACGATGCCGAGCGCCGGGTCCGGACGGCCCGGGACACGGAGACCATGCGCGCTGCCGCGCGAGAGGTAGCCGACATCAAGGCGGCTGCGCGGCGGGCGGTCGGCGGGTGAGCGACGGCTGGACCTGGGAGTACTGGTGGCCGGAGACCGAGCTGGATCTCGGCCCGGACCTGGCGGGCCAAGTCAAGGAGCGCTGCGAGGAGTTACTCCGCGCCGCAGAGACGTTGTACATCTCCGGAGAGCGGCATGAAGGCGGCTCCGACAGGCGGACCGCCTATGTCGCTGGTGGCATGTTCGAGTATCTGGTGGCGCCCCGGCTGCTGACGTTGGTCGTTGTCAGCGTCACCGCGTACTGGGGGTTGGGGGGGCCCCCCTGCGCGGGGGGCGGTCCAACCCCCCCGGTGGTGGGGGGTTGGGGTTTGTC
>NZ_JBWKFM010000009.1:79253-84571 GCF_056434285.1 Streptomyces sp. NPDC044063 | reverse complement strand
CGGCCACACCCTTTGTTGTAGTGATGTACTTTGCCCGGTTTTGTCGGCCCCCCCGCTTCCTTTTTTTTTTTTTTCCCCCCCCCCCCCCCCCTTCTTCCCCCCCCCCCCCCCCCCCCCCCCCCCCCCCCCTCACCGGGTGGTGCGGGCTGCGGCTGGGCTGGGCCGCGAAATGGCTATCAGCCCAGCAGCGGCAGCAGTGCCTCCGTGAAGTCCTGTGGCTGCTCGACAGCCGCCAGGTGGCCGCCCGGGAACTCGGTGAGCATGCTGCCGAGTTCGTCCGCCAGGCGCGTGGCCGGGTCGTACAGCGGTGCGATGCCTCGGGAATCACGGCCCACCGCCAGGACGAGCTTGTCGGCCACGGGGCGGAGGGCGGTCAGGTCCGGGGTGGACGACGAGAAGGGGCACAGGACGTGCTCCAGGAACGCGGGCATGTTGGCGTGCATCCGGGCGAGCATCTCGGCGGCCTCCGCCGGGAGTTCCGCATCCTGCTCGTGCTCGGCCTCGGCCTCGGCCTCGTGCTCGGCCTCGTGTTCGGCCTCGTGCTCGGCCTCCGTCCCCGCCCCCAGGCCCTCCGCGAACCGGGTCATGGCCGCCGCCACGCCCTCGGCCCGGAACGTGTCGCGGACGTCCGCGAAGTGCGCCCGGTGCGGGGCCGGGTCCTCCAGGACCTCCACCAGCGGCGGCTCGTGCGCGATCACCCGGCGTACCCGCTCGGGGTGCCGGGCCAGCAGGCCGAGGGCCGTGATGGCGCCGGAGCTGCACCCCATGACGAGGGCCTCCTCGTCGGGCGCCACCCGGTCGAGGACGTGGCGGGCGTCGTCGCTCCAGACGCGGACGTCCTGCTCGGCGACCGGCCCGTCGAGCCGGCTGCGCGACATGCAGCGCTGGTCGTAGGAGACCACCGTGTACAGGGCGGACAGTTCGTCGGCGATGGCCGCGTACATTCCGGCGTCGCCCGAGCCGCCGGGGATGAGCAGCAGGACCGGTCCGCTGCCGCGCGTCTCGTAGTGGAGCGTGGCGCCGGGGACGTCGAGCGTCCCAGTGGTCGGCGTGTTCGTCACTTGTTGTCCTCAGCTTCTGCCGTCTGCGTCTGCGTCTGCGTCTGCGTCTGCGTCTGTGCCTGCGTCGTCGCGTCGCTCGGCCAGTCCTCCAGCAGGGCGTGGAGCGCGTCGAGGGACCGGGCCCATGACGCGCTCACCGGGCGGGAGTGGCCGAAGCCGCCGGAGAGCTCCAGGTGGATGTAGCCGTGGAAGGTACTGCGCAGCAGCCGGCCGGCGTCGGTGAGGTCCGGCTCGGTCAGGCCGTAGGCGCGCAGCATCCCGTACGTCAGCTCGACGCTGCGCCGGAAGCCGACCGAGTTGTTGACCTCCTCCGGCGCCAGCTGCATCTGGGTGGCGGCGTAGCGGCCCGGGTGGGCGAGCGCGTAGTCGCGGTAGGCGTCGGCGAAGGCGACGAGCGCGTCCTTGCCGGACCGGCCGGCGACCGCCCGGCCGATTCGCTCGGTCATCTCCTCCGACGCCAGCAGCGCGATGCGTACGCGCAGCGCGCGCAGGTTGCGCACGTGCGAGTAGAGGCTCGCGTCCTTGACGCCGAAGTGGCGGGCGAGGGCCGACAGGGTGACCTTCTCCAGGCCCGCCTCGTCGGCCATCGCCGCGGCCGCGTCGGTCAGCCGGGCCGCGGTGATTCCGGCGCGCACCATGCCGCCGCCCACCACCTCTCTTCCTAGGAGCTCTAGGCAAAAACCTAGCAGGTCTAGGAAGCGGTTGCGCGCGTCACACCGTCAGGACGATCTTTCCGGTGGTGCGGCCGAGCTCGCCGTGCTCGTGCGCCTTCGCGGCCTCCTCCAGCGGGAACGTGGCGTCCACGAGCGGCCGCAGGCGGCCGCTCTCCACCAGTTCGGCGATCTCGCGCAGGCCCTGGCGGTCGGCCTCGACGAGGACGAAGGTCGCGCGGATGCCGGCCGCGGCCGCCTCGGCGGCCGGGAAGTCCTCGCCCGGCGGGACGATCGAGACGAGCGTGCCGCCCGGACGCAGGGTGCGCAGGGAGCGGCGGGTGTAGTCGCCGCCGATGGTGTCCAGGACGACGTCGACGTCGCGGACGGTCTCGGCGAAGTCCTCGCGGGTGTAGTCGACGAGCTCGTCGGCGCCCAGCTCGCGCAGCAGGGCGTGCTTGGGCTCGCTGGCGGTGCCGATGACGTGGGCGCCGCGGGCCTTGGCGATCTGGACGGCGAGGTGGCCCACGCCGCCGGCCGCGGCGTGGACGAGCACGCGCTGCCCCTGCCGCACGTCCGCGGTGTCGACCAGTGCCTGCCAGGCCGTGAGCGCCGCCAGCGGCAGCGCGGCCGCCTCCACGTGGGTGAGCGGGGCCGGGCGGTGGGCGAAGTGCCGGGCGGGGGCGGTGACGTACTCGGCGTAGCCGCCGCCGGCGTGCGGGAAGCGCGGCATGCCGTACACCTCGTCGCCGGGGGCGAAGATCGTGACGCCGACGCCGACGGCCTCGACCGTGCCCGAGACGTCCCAGCCCAGGGTGAACGGGACCGTGGCGCCGGAGACGAGGACGCCGCGGGCGCGGCTCTTCCAGTCCACCGGGTTGACGCCTGCGGCGTGGACGCGGACGAGGATCTCGGCGGGGCCCGGCTCGGGGCGGTCGGTCTCGACGAGTTCGAGGACGTCCGGGCCGCCGGGGGTGTTCTGGGTGATCGCGCGCATGGTCCGGTATTTCCGTTCTTTCCTGATTTCGTGCGGGGGGAACGGTGTCAAGAGTCGCCGGGCCGGGCATCCGCCGGTAGTGGCCCGATGGCCAACGTCTGAAAGAATCGGGCCATGGCCACCACCACCCCGTATCGCGTCCACCGGGTCGGAGTGCTCGCCCTGGACGGAGTCGTCCCCTTCGAGCTCGCCATCCCCGCCCGGATCTTCGGGGCCGCCCGATCGGCGACCGGGGAGCCGCTGTACTCCGTGACGACGTTCAGCGTCGACGGCCGCCCGGTGCGCACCGACGCCGACTACGAGATCGTCGTGGGCCACGACGCGTCCCTGCTGGCCGACATCGACACGCTCGTCGTCCCGCCCTCGCACGCCCTGGGGGCGATCCAGGAGACGGGAACGCTGCCGGACGCCCTGCGCGAGGCCCTGGCGGCCGTGCGGCCCGGCACACGGCTGGTGGGGATCTGCACCGGCTCGTTCGTGCTGGCCGCGGCGGGGCTCCTCGACCGGCGGCCCGCCACCACGCACTGGAAGGAGGCCGACCAGTTGCAGCGGATGTTCACCACCCTGAGGGTCGACCCCGGGGTGCTGTTCGTGGACGACGGCGACGTCCTGACCTCGGCGGGCGTGGCCGCCGGGGTGGACCTGTGCCTCCACATCGTCCGGCGCGACCACGGCAGCGAGGTCGCCAACGCCGTGGCCCGCATGTGCGTCGTACCGCCGTGGCGCGACGGCGGGCAGGCGCAGTACGTCCGGCAGCCGGTGCCGGAGCCGGATGCCAGCGGGACCGCGCCGACCCGGGCCTGGGCCCTGGAGCGGCTGGGGGAGCCCCTGACGCTGGCCGGGATGGCCGCGCACGCGAAGGTCAGCGTCCGTACGTTCACGCGGCGCTTCCGCGCCGAGACGGGCGACAGCCCGGGGCAGTGGCTGGTGCGGCAGCGCGTGGAACGGGCGCGGCACCTGCTGGAGACCACCGACCTGGCGGTCGACGCCGTGGCGCACCGCGCGGGCTTCGGCACGGGCGCCTCGCTCCGGCAGCACCTCCAGGTGGCGATCGGGGTCTCCCCGCAGGCGTACCGGCGGACCTTCCGGGCCGCCGCCGCGCGGGACGGCGACCTGGAAGGTGGTCCGGTGGGTCAGGCCAGCGGTGCGATCACCACGGCCGTGCCGTAGGCGCAGACCTCCGTGCCGACGTCCGCAGCCTCCGTGACGTCGAAGCGGAACATGAGCACGGCGTTGGCCCCCCGGGCCCGCGCCTGCTCGACCAGGCGCTCCATGGCCTGGTTGCGGGTCTGGACGAGCGTCTTGGTCAGGCCCTTGAGCTCGCCGCCGATCAGCGACTTCAGCCCCGCGCCGATCTGGCTGCCGACGTGCCGGGAGCGCACGGTGAGGCCGAAGACCTCGCCGATGACCCGCTCCACCCGGTATCCGGGCACGTCATTGGTCGTGACGACCAGCACATCGGACTTCTCGACCTGGCCGCCGCCGTACTCGTCGATGCCCATCTGTCCACCTCCGTCTGTCTGTGCAGTTTTGCCGCTCGCTGTCCGGGACGCACCCTGGGAGGGTGGGGTTGCGCCGTTCGAGTGGAACCGGGCGACGCGCCGTGGCGTTGATAGCTTTGGGCCGCACAACGCTGCACAACGCCGCACCCCGTCGTTCCCGCCTGTCGCCCGGGCCTCGGCCTCGTACGAGCCTGTGCCCTCGACCCAGGAGCCTGTCACCCGTGACTCCCATGACCACCCTCGCGCTCGGCCCGCAGTGGCTCGACGCGAACTATCTGATCGAGCAATTCGGTCTGATCGGCGTGCTGGCCATCGTCTTCGCGGAGTCCGGCCTCCTGATCGGGTTCTTCCTGCCCGGCGACTCGCTGCTCTTCACCACCGGTCTGCTGGTCACCACGGGCCAGATCGACAAGCCGCTGTGGCTGGTGTGCGGGCTGGTGGTGCTCGCGGCGGTCCTCGGTGACCAGGCCGGCTACCTCTTCGGCCGCAAGGTCGGCCCCTCGCTCTTCAAGCGCCCGGACTCCCGCCTCTTCAAGCAGGAGAACGTGGAGAAGGCCCACGACTTCTTCGAGAAGTACGGGCCGAAGTCGCTGGTGCTGGCCCGCTTCGTGCCGGTGATCCGGACCTTCACGCCGATCATCGCGGGCGTGAGCCGGATGAACTACCGCTCGTTCCTGATCTTCAACGTCATCGGCGGTCTGCTCTGGGGCGCCGGTGTGACGCTGCTGGGCTCGGCCCTGGGCAAGATCGATTTCGTCCACAAGCACATCGAGCTGATCCTGGTCGCGATCGTGCTGGTGTCCGTGGTGCCGGTGGCCATCGAGCTGCTGCGGGCTCGCGCGAAGGCCAAGAAGGAGGGCCCGGCCGAGGCGCCTGCGGCTGGGCCTGCCGGCGGTTACCAGGTTCCGCCCGTGGGCGGCCAGGTTCCGCCTGTCGGCGGCTACCGGGCGCCTGGCGGCGGTCAGGTGCCGTTCGCCGGTGACCAGCAGGCGCCGTCCGTCGGTGCCCAGTCGCCTGTCGGCGGCTACCGGGCGCCTGGCGGCGGTCAGGTGCCGTTCGCCGGTGACCAGCAGGCGCCGTCCGTCGGTGCCCAGTCGCCTGTCGGCGT
>NZ_JBWKFM010000009.1:78875-79156 GCF_056434285.1 Streptomyces sp. NPDC044063 | reverse complement strand
CGGTCAGGCGCCGTTCGCCGGTGACCAGCAGGCGCCGTCCGTCGGTGCCGGCTACCAGAAGCGGCGCGCTGCCGCCGCTTACCAGGCCGCGCCTGCGGCTGGAGAGCACCAGGGCCCGCCCGTCGGCGGGGGCTATCAGGGTGCGCCTGTTGGTGGCGGGCACCAGGCTCCGCCTGCCGGTGGTGGGCACCAGGGCCCGCCCGTCGGCGGGGGCTATCAGGGTGCGCCTGTTGGTGGCGGGCACCAGGCTCCGCCTGCCGGTGGTGGGCACCAGGGCCCGC
>NZ_JBWKFM010000009.1:23968-78777 GCF_056434285.1 Streptomyces sp. NPDC044063 | reverse complement strand
GCCCGCCGGTGGCGGCTACCAGGGCGCTCCCGTGGGTGGCGGGCACCAGGCCCCGCCCGTCCAGGGCGGCTACCAGAACGCGCCTGTGGCCGGTGGGCACCAGAATCCGCCTGTGGTCGGTGGCGGGCACCAGAACCCGCCCGTCTCCGGTGGCTACCAGGCTCCGCCCGCCGTTGGCGGCTACGAGGCCCCGCCCGTCTCCGGCGGCTACCAGGCCCCGCCCGCCGTTGGCGGCTACGAGGCCCCGCCCGTCGCCGGTGGCTACCAGAACCCGCCTGCCGGTGGCGGTCACCAGCCCCCGCCCGCCGCAGGCGGCTACGCTCAGCCGCCCGTCGGTGCCGGCTACCCCGACCAGCCCGCCGACGACGGCTACGACTACCCGCACGACTCGCACGACCCCCACGACCCGCCGAACCACCGGGGCCGGCACGCTCGTCGCTGAGCCGGCGGGCCGCAGGCCTGGGTGGCACGCTCGCCGTTGAACCAGCCGGCCGCAGGCCTGCATGGCACGCTCGCCGCTGAAGCGGCCGGCCCCCTTCCCCCCGCCCGTCAGGGCGCACGGCAGTCCCACGGCTCTCCGCCGCAGGGGCTGCCGTTTCGCATGGGTGGCCGTTTCGCTGGGGGCCGTTTTCTCTTGGGCGGCCCCCGTTGCGCACCCCTACGGGGCATCAGGCATGGTGGCACTGAGCAGGACGGTGCGTGAGGGCCTGACGAGGAGCGTGTGGTGGCGGATCGGCAGCGGGGTGGCGGCGGACCGGACCCGGTGGACGACCCGGCCGAGGACCGCAAGCCGCGGTCCGACGAGGCGCACAGCGCCTTCACCCCGCCGCTGGGCGTGCCGCTGCCGCCCCCGCCGGAGGAAGAGCACCCGACGTCGGAGTTCGCGCTGCCGCAGGGCGTCGCTCCGGAGCCCGAGGGTGAGCCCGAGGGGTCGGCCTTCACCCGGCCGGGGGGCGCCCCGGCCCCGGCGCCCGTACCGGCCGCGTACCCCGCCTTCACCCCGCCGCACGGCATACCCAAGGTCAGCCTCGTCAAGGAGGCGCCCTGGCAGGACCGGATGCGGACCATGCTGCGCATGCCGCTCGCCGAGCGGCCCGTGCCCGACCGTCCCGTCCGTCAGGAGGAGGAGACGGGGCCGGCCGTCCCGCGCGTGCTCGACCTGACGCTGCGCATCGGCGAGCTGCTGCTCGCCGGCGGCGAGGGGGCCGAGGACGTGGAGACCGCGATGCTGGGCGTGGCGCACGCCTACGGGCTCGGGCGCTGCGAGCCGACCGTGACGTTCACCCTGCTGACCGTCAGCTATCAGGCGTCGCTCGTCGACGATCCGGTCACCGCGCACCGTACGGTACGGCGCCGGGGCACGGACTACACCCGCCTGAACGCCGTCTACCGGCTCGTCCACGACGTCGCCTCGCAGGGGCTGACCCTTGAGGAGGCGTACGGCCGGCTGGCCGAGATCCGCCGCAACCGGCACCCGTACCCCGGCTGGGCGCTGACGCTGGCCTCCGGGGTGCTCGCGGGCGCGGCGAGCATGCTGGTCGGTGGCGGGACGGTGGTCTTCGTGGCGGCCGCGGTCGGTGCGATGCTCGGCGACCGGCTGGCGTGGCTGGCGGCCGGGCGCGGGCTGCCGGAGTTCTACCAGTTCGTGGCGGCCGCGCTGCCGCCGGCGGCGATGGGCGTGGCGCTGAGCCGCACGTACCCCGACATCCAGGCGTCCGCCGTGATCACCGGTGGGCTGTTCGCGCTGATCCCCGGGCGGGCGCTGGTGGCGGGCGTGCAGGACGGGCTGACCGGCTTCTACATCACGGCGGCCGCGCGGTTGCTGGAGGTCGGCTACCTCATCGTGGGCATCGTCTGCGGCGTGCTGGTGGTCCTCTACGGGGGTGTGCACGTCGGCGGCGGGACGCTGAACCCGGAGGCGGCGTTGCAGCACCGGGAGCGGCCGGTCATCCAGATCATCGCGGCCATGCTGCTGGCGTTCGCGTTCGCCCTGCTGCTGCAACAGGAACGACACACCGTATGGGTGACCACGCTGAACGGCGGGGTCGCCTGGGTGATCTACGGGGCGCTGGCCGACACGGTGGGGGCCGACCCGGTGCCCGCCACGGCGGTGGCGGCCGGGCTCGTGGGCCTCTTCGGGCAGCTGCTGGCGCGCTACCGGCACGTCTCTGCGCTGCCGTACATCACGGCGGCCATCGGGCCGCTGCTGCCGGGTAGCGCGGTCTACTTCGCGCTGCTCAACTTCGCGAAGAACGAGCTGAACACCGGCATCTCCAGCCTCACCAAGGCGGCGGCCCTGGCGCTGGCGATCGCCATCGGGGTGAACCTGGGCTCGGAGATGGCCCGGCTCTTCCTCAAGGTACCCGGCGCGGGGGCCGGGCGGCGGGCGGCCAAGCGGACGCGCGGTTTCTAGCCCCGCGCGTCCACTCGGCGCGTCAGCGCGTCAGGCTCAGTGGTGCGAGCCGCCGGCGGCCTCGAGGCGCTTGTAGGAGGCCTCGATCTCGGCCTCGGCCTCGGCGCGGCCGACCCAGTCGGCACCCTCGACGGACTTGCCCGGCTCCAGGTCCTTGTAGACCTCGAAGAAGTGCTGGATCTCGAGGCGGTCGAACTCCGACACGTGGTGGATGTCGCGGAGGTGCTCGACGCGCGGGTCGTTCGCCGGGACGCAGAGCAGCTTGTCGTCGCCGCCGGCCTCGTCCGTCATGCGGAACATGCCGATGGCGCGGCACTTGATGAGGCAGCCGGGGAAGGTCGGCTCGTCCAGAATGACCAGCGCGTCCAGCGGGTCGCCGTCCTCGCCGAGGGTGTTCTCGACGAAGCCGTAGTCGGCCGGGTAGGAGGTCGAGGTGAAGAGTCGGCGGTCCAGACGGATGCGACCGGTCTCGTGGTCCACCTCGTACTTGTTCCGCGAACCCTTCGGGATCTCGATGGTGACGTCGAACTCCACGGGTGGCTCCTTCATGATCAACACATACGTCTGGTGATTAAGTGTCCCCCACGCAGGTGTGTGGTGGCGAAAGGGGCTGGTCCGTCGTGCCTGAAGCCGGACGCTGGCAGGTCGGCCGCTGGCGGGACATGCCCGTGGCGCGGCGTCGGACCGTACGGTTCACCGCCGCGTCCGCCGTGGCCGGCGTGGTCGCCGCGAGCGTCGCGGTGGCGGCCGCCGGGCCCTGGGACGGAGGTCAGCGTAAGGCCGAACGGGCCAGGGCCGCCGCCGGGCTCCACTCCGGGGGTGACGGTGCCGGGCGCGCGGGCGCGGTCACGGCACCGCCGGTGCTGGGCGCGCTGCGGGCCGCCGCCGCGGCCCGGGGCGGCGAGGGCCGCGACGGCCTCGCCGGTGAGCTGGAGCCGCTGTTGCGGGACCCGGCGCTGGGGTCGGAGCCGTCGGCGTCCGTCATCGACGCCGCCACCGGCGAGCAGTTGTACGGGGCCGGGGAGGACACCGCGTACACGCCGGCTTCGACGATCAAGATCGTCACGGCGGCGGCCGCGCTCGCCGCGCTCGGGCCCGAGCACCGCGTCGAGACCACGGTGATGGCGGGGCCGGACGGGATCGTGCTGGTCGGCGGGGGAGACCCCACGCTCACGGCACGGCCGGCGAAGGCCGGGGGCGGCGGGCCGCGCCCCGCCTCGCTCGCCGACCTGGCCGACGCGACGGTCCACGCGCTCAAGGCGCGCGGTACGAGCCGGACGAAGCTCTTCTACGACGTGTCGCGCTACGCCGGACCGGTGACGCACCCCATCGGCCTCAACAACGACAACATCGCCCCCGTCAGTCCGCTCATGGTCGACGAGGGCAGGCTCGACGACTCCGACCGCGGCCCCGCCGACCGCAGCGCCGAACCGGCCGCGGACGCCGCCCGGACCTTCGCCGACCTGCTGCGCGACCGGGGCGTGGAGACCGACGGCGAACCGGTCGAGGGCCGGGCGCCCGGCGGCGCGGCACGGCTCGCCGCCGTCGCGTCGCCGCCGCTCGCCGACCTCGTCGAGCGGGCGCTCACCAACAGCGACAACGACATCGCCGAGGCGCTGGCGCGCCAGACCGCGCTCGCCTCCGGCCAACCGGCGAGCTTCGAGGGCGCGGCCCGTGCCGTCACCGACCGGCTGGCCGGGCTGGGGCTGCCGATGGCGGGCGTACGCATCGCCGACGGCAGCGGGCTGGACCGCGCCGACCAGGTGTCGGCCCGCTTCCTCGCCCGGCTGCTGGCCCGCAGCGCGGACGCGTCCGCGCCGCGGCTGCGGCCCGTGCTGACCGGGTTGCCGGTGGCGGGCTTCAGCGGGACGCTGCGGGACCGCTACCCGCGGGAGAGCGCGGGGCGGGCGACCGTGCGGGCCAAGACGGGCACGCTGACCGGGGTGAACACGCTGGCCGGGACGGCGGTGACGCGGGGTGGGCGGCTGGTGGTCTTCGCGTTCATGGCGTCGGGAACGACGGACGCCGATGCGGCGCAGCGGGCGCTGGACCGGCTGGCGGCGGCGGTGACGACGCTTCAGTGAGGGCGGTGGTGCGGCCCGGTGGTCCGGTTGTGCCCACCCTCCCCCAGCTACCGCTGGGAGGTGCCCCCAGCCCTGCGGAACGATTGCCCACAACCGGGAGCGGCGCGTGCCCACAACCGGGCTGCGGCCGTGCCCGCGACCGGGCGCCATTTCAGCCCGTCCGGCGTTTGAGGACCGGGGTTCGGGGCGGAGCCCCGGTGCGGGGCCGACTGCGGCCGGAAGCCCTCTACGGGAGCTGTGCGCAGCACGTACGGTGAAGGCATGACGAGCGTCGGTGGCACGGAGATGGTCGACTGGAAGCTCGCGGTCGCGACAGCGACCCGGCTCGTACGGCCGGGGCCCGAGGTGAGCCGGGACGAGGCGCGGCAGGTGGTGGCGGAGCTGCGCCGGCACGCCAGGGCGTCGGAGGGGCATGTGCGGGGGTTCACCCGCATGGGGGCGGACCCGGGGGAGGCGAACGGCACGCCGGTGCTGATCGTCGACCGGGCCGGGTGGGTCGAGGCCAATGTCGCCGGGTTCCGGGCGGTGCTGGGGCCGCTGCTGGCGAAGATGCAGGACCGCCGGTCGGGGCTGCCGGGCGGCTCGGTGCTGGGGACGGTCGGCGGCAAGGTGACCGGCGTGGAGCTGGGGATGCTGTTGTCGTTCCTGGCGTCCCGGGTGCTGGGCCAGTACGAGACGTTCGCCCCGGTCTCGCGGGGGCGGCTGCTGCTGGTGGCGCCGAACATCGTGCACGTCGAGCGGGAGCTGGACGTGGATCCGCACGACTTCCGTCTGTGGGTGTGCCTGCACGAGGAGACGCACCGTACGCAGTTCACGGCGGTGCCCTGGCTGCGGGACCACCTGGAGGGGGAGATCCAGACCTTCCTGAGCGAGACGGAGGTGGACCCGGCGACCCTGCTGGAGCGGGTGCGGGAGGCCGCGCAGTCGCTGGCCGGGGGGCGTCCGCCGGAGGAGGGGCGCAGCATCGTGGAGCTGGTGCAGACGCCGGCGCAGCGGGAGGTGCTGGCCCGGCTGACGGCGGTGATGTCGCTGTTGGAGGGGCACGCGGATTATGTGATGGACGGGGTGGGCCCGCACGTGGTGCCGTCCGTGGCCGAGATCCGGGAGAAGTTCCAGAAGCGCCGGGCCAGCGGCGCCGGCCGGTTGGACGCGGCGCTGCGCAGGCTGCTGGGTCTGGACGCGAAGCTGCGGCAGTACCGTGATGGCGAGCGGTTCGTCCGGGCCGTGGTCGACGAGGTCGGCATGGAGGGCTTCAACCGGGTGTGGACGTCGCCGAACACCCTGCCCACCAAGGCCGAGATCGCCAAACCGGCGGACTGGGTCGCACGGGTGCACGGCCGGACCGAGGGGTGACCCGGGTTCGCGCCACGCCGGATGAACGCTCCCGCTATCACCCGTCCGAGGGACCGTGTGCCAAGGGTGGGCGTGCGATGCTCGGGTAAAGGCTCGTCTCTGTCACCATCGACGCACACAGCGTGACGGAAGCGGGCTGATACTCGGAGTCGGCAGGCCCCGGGACCGTCTCCGGCACCCCCCTTCGAATGGAACGATTGGACACACGGACATGGGTCCACACCCCGCGGTCGCGGCGATACGCCTGGCGGTCCGCCGCGTTCTCCACGACGTTCTCACCCTCGCTCCGCCCGCATCCGTCCCCAGCGCGGCCGGCGACCGCCCGCCGCTCGTCCTCGTCGCCTGCTCCGGCGGCGCCGACTCCATGGCCCTCGCCTCCGCCCTCGCCTTCGAGGGCCCCCGCCTCGGGGTCAGGGCCGGTGGTGTGACGGTGGACCACGGCCTGCAGCCGGGTTCCGACCTGCGCGCCGCCGAGGTCGTCAACCGCCTCACCGCCTTCGGTCTCGATCCCGTGGAGGCCGTGCGCGTCGACGTCGGCCGCGAGGGCGGTCCCGAGGCCGCCGCCCGGGACGCCCGCTACGCCGCCCTGGACGCCGTCGCCGACCGGCACGGCGCCGCCGCGATCCTCCTCGGCCACACCCGTGACGACCAGGCGGAGACGGTGCTGCTCGGGCTCGCCCGCGGCTCCGGGATCCGCTCGCTGTCCGGCATGGCCACCGCCTCCGGCGCCGGCGGCCGCTACCGCCGCCCCTTCCTCGGCCTGGACCGCCAGACCGCGCGCAAGGCCTGCATGGTCCAGTCCCTGCCCGTCTGGGACGACCCGCACAACGCCGACCCCGCCTACACCCGCTCCCGGGTCCGCCACGAAGCCCTGCCCGTCCTGGAGAAGGCGCTGGGCAAGGGCGTGGTCGAGGCCCTCGCCCGGACCGCGCAGCTCTCCCGCGACGACGCCGACGCCCTCGACTCCTGGGCCGCCGCCGTGGAGCCCTCCGTCCGTGACGACGCGGGCGACCTGGAGGTCGCCAAGCTCTACGCCCTGCCGCCCGCCGTCCGCCGCCGGGTGCTGCGCCGCGCGGCCATCGAGGCGGGCTCCCCGGCCGGTTCCCTCTTCGCCCGGCATCTGGAGGAGGTCGACCGCCTGATCACCGGCTGGCGCGGTCAGGGGGCGATCAACCTGCCCGGGCGCGTCGCGGTCCGCAGGCAGGGTGGCAGACTGGTCCTCCGGCAATCGTGAACGAGCGAGAGTGGCGCGGGTGGACGACAAGGACATGGGCACCGACCTGAAGTCGGTGCTCATCACCAAGGAAGAGATCGACGCGAAGCTGGCCGAGCTGGCGGCGAAGATCGACGCGGAGTACGCGGGCAAGGACCTTCTCATTATCGGCGTCCTCAAGGGCGCCGTGATGGTGATGGCGGACCTGGCGCGTGCGCTGTCCAACCCCGTCACCATGGACTGGATGGCCGTGTCGTCGTACGGCGCGGGCACCCAGTCCTCGGGTGTGGTCCGGATTCTCAAGGACCTGGACACCGACATCAAGGGCAAGCACGTCCTGATCGTCGAGGACATCATCGACTCGGGCCTGACGCTGTCCTGGCTGCTGTCGAACCTGGGCTCGCGCGAGCCGGCGTCGCTCAATGTCGTGACGCTGCTGCGCAAGCCGGAGGCGGCCAAGGTCGCGATCGACGTGAAGTGGGTCGGCTTCGACATTCCGAACGAGTTCGTCGTCGGTTATGGTCTCGACTTCGCGGAGAAGTACCGCAATCTGCCCTTCGTGGGCACGCTCGCGCCGCACGTCTACGGCGGCTGAGTTCATCCCCGGCCCCGGGAGACGGGGCCGTCCGGCGGGCGGGAACCGATATCGGCTTCCCGCCGTTGGAGCAGGGGAGGGCGGGTGTGTTGACCGTCCTTGGCGGCGTCGGGTGACAATGCTGGGGTACCGTCCGAAGGTCAGTCTTTTCAATCTTTATCAAGGTCGAGTACGACACCGCACGCACAGGCACCCCGTCCGGGGGTGACCGTGCCTCACTGTGGCAGGAGGGACGGGGCGCGAGCGCCCCGTATGGATGGACGTGAAGCGCTACTTCCGTGGGCCGGTCATGTGGATCGTGCTGGCCGTCCTCGCCGTGGTCGTGTTGATGCAGGTCGTCGGCTCGTCCGGCGGCTACAAGTCGGTGGACACCAGCCAGGTCGTACACGCGATCGACAAGAACCAGGTGAAGTCGGCCGAGCTGACCACCGGCGACGAGAACAAGATCAAGGTCGAGCTCAAGAGCGGCGTCAAGATCAAGGGCTCGAGCAAGGTCCAGGCGAACTACATCGGCGACCAGGGCGTCGAGATCTCCAAGGATCTCCAGGCCAAGGCCGATGACGACGACACGAGCACGCTGCCCGACGGGTACAACGTCTCGACGTCGAAGCAGAACCCGTTCCTCGGTGTCCTGCTCTCGCTGCTGCCCTTCGTTCTGATCGTCGTCGTGTTCCTGTTCCTGATGAACCAGATGCAGGGCGGCGGCTCCCGAGTGATGAACTTCGGGAAGTCGAAGGCCAAGCTGATCACCAAGGACACGCCGAAGACGACGTTCGCCGATGTGGCGGGCTCGGACGAGGCCGTCGAGGAGCTCCACGAGATCAAGGAGTTCCTCCAGGAGCCGGCGAAGTTCCAGGCCGTCGGCGCCAAGATCCCCAAGGGTGTGCTGCTGTACGGCCCGCCCGGTACGGGCAAGACGCTGCTCGCGCGCGCCGTCGCAGGCGAGGCGGGCGTGCCGTTCTACTCGATCTCCGGCTCCGACTTCGTCGAGATGTTCGTGGGTGTCGGTGCCTCCCGGGTCCGTGACCTCTTCGAGCAGGCCAAGGCCAACGCGCCGGCCATCGTCTTCGTCGACGAGATCGACGCCGTCGGCCGCCACCGCGGCGCCGGCCTGGGCGGCGGTCACGACGAGCGCGAGCAGACGCTGAACCAGCTGCTCGTCGAGATGGACGGCTTCGACGTCAAGGGCGGCGTCATCCTGATCGCCGCCACCAACCGCCCGGACATCCTCGACCCGGCGCTGCTGCGCCCGGGCCGTTTCGACCGGCAGATCGCCGTCGACCGTCCGGACATGCAGGGCCGTCTGGAGATCCTCAAGGTCCACCAGAAGGGCAAGCCGGTCGCGCCCGACGTCGACCTGGCCGCCGTCGCCCGCCGCACCCCCGGCTTCACGGGTGCCGATCTGTCGAACGTCCTGAACGAGGCCGCCCTGCTGACGGCCCGCAGCGACCGCAAGCTGATCGACAACCACATGCTGGACGAGGCGATCGACCGTGTCGTGGCCGGACCGCAGAAGCGGACCCGGATCATGAGCGACAAGGAGAAGAAGATCACCGCGTACCACGAGGGCGGACACGCCCTGGTCGCGGCGGCCTCCCCGAACTCTGACCCGGTCCACAAGATCACGATCCTGTCCCGGGGCCGCGCGCTCGGCTACACCATGGTCCTCCCCGACGAGGACAAGTACTCCACCACGCGCAACGAGATGCTCGACCAGCTGGCCTACATGCTGGGCGGCCGCGCGGCCGAGGAGCTGGTCTTCCACGACCCGACCACGGGCGCCGCGAACGACATCGAGAAGGCCACCGCCACGGCCCGCGCGATGGTGACGCAGTACGGCATGACCGAGCGCCTGGGCGCGATCAAGTTCGGCTCCGACAATTCCGAGCCGTTCCTGGGCCGCGAGATGGCGCACCAGCGCGACTACTCCGAAGAGGTCGCCGCGCTGGTCGACGAAGAGGTCAAGAAGCTCATCGAGACCGCGCACAACGAGGCGTGGGAGATCCTCGTCGAGAACCGCGACATCCTCGACAACCTCGTTCTGGCCCTCCTGGAGAAGGAGACGCTGAACAAGGAGGAGATCGCCGAGATCTTCAAGCACGTCGTGAAGCGCCCGGCCCGCCCCGCGTGGACCGGCTCCTCGCGCCGTACGCCCTCCAGCCGCCCGCCGGTGCTCTCCCCCAAGGAGCTCGCGCCGACCAACAACACGGCGGCCGGCAACGGCTCCGCCGCCTCGGCCGACTCCCTCGACCTGTCGAAGGACGTGCCGGGCACTCCGGAGGCCTGACACCCCTCCCACCAGCGGATACCGGCCCCGCACAGGGCCCGGAATGGATGCCGCGCCCCCCAGGTTCTAGCCTTGGGGGCGCGGCATCGCGCATTTCCGACCCGCCGGCCGGACGGACGCGCCGCCGACGCACGAGTGAACCGAGAGAACGAGGCAAGCCCATGACCGACCCGGTGACGCTGGACGCCGAGGGCTCCATCGGCGTGTTCGACGAGAAGCGGGCCGAGAACGCCGTCCGCGAGCTGCTGCTGGCCGTCGGCGAGGACCCGGACCGGGAAGGCCTGCGGGAGACCCCGGCGCGGGTGGCGCGGGCGTACAAGGAGATATTCGCCGGCCTGTGGCAGGAGCCCCAGGACGTGCTGACCACGACCTTCGACCTGGGCCACGACGAGATGGTGCTGGTCCGCGACATCGAGGTGTACAGCACCTGCGAGCACCACCTGGTCCCGTTCCACGGCGTGGCCCACGTCGGCTACATCCCCTCCACCACCGGGAAGATCACCGGCCTGTCGAAGCTGGCCCGGCTGGTGGACGTCTACGCCCGCCGTCCGCAGGTGCAGGAGCGGCTGACGACCCAGATCGCGGACTCCCTGATGGAGATCCTGGAGCCGCGCGGCGTGGTCGTGGTCATCGAGTGCGAGCACATGTGCATGTCCATGCGCGGTATCCGCAAGCCGGGCGCCAAGACGCTGACCTCCGCCGTGCGCGGTCAGCTGCGCGACCCCGCCACGCGGGCCGAGGCCATGAGCCTCATCATGGCGCGCTGAGAGAGGGCTCGGTGAGCGTGCCGGCCCGGGCACGGGAAAGGGCCCGCACGACGGCGGGCCCCGGGGGTGCGGTGGCGGCTAGGCGCTCAGCCGGCTGCTCATCCACTTCAGGGTGGGGTTCAGCTCGCGGCGCCAGGTGTTGAAGTTGTGCCCGCCGCTCTCCAGGATGATCGAGGAGACCCGGGTGGGGGACTTCGCGGCCATGTCGATGAACTTCAGGGTGTCCTTGTAGTTGTGCTCGCCCTTCTTGCTGGAGGTCACCAGCAGCGAGACGGGCGGCAGCTCCTTGTTCTTCAGCCGCCACAGCAGGTCGTTGTCCCGCTCCAGCGCCTTGCTGCCGCCGAAGAGGGAACCGGTGGTGGCGTCCTGCGGGGCCTTGTAGTAGCCGGACAGGGAGGCGGCGGCGGAGTACGCGTCGGGGTGGCGCATGGCGAACTTCAGGGCGCAGTAGCCGCCGGTGGAGTCGCCGATGATGCCCCAGTTCTTCGCCTGGGTACCGACGCGGTAGTGCTCGGAGACGGCCTTGCGCAGGTCCTTCGTGAAGAAGGTCTCGGTCTGGGGGCCGTTGGGTATGTCGATGCACTCGGTGTCGCGCGGCGGCGCGACGGTGGGCCGCATCATCACGAGGATGGTGGGCTGCATCTTCTTGTCCTTGGCCAGCTTGTGGGCGCGGACCGGGTAGTCCAGGCCCTTGACCAGGGCCTCGGCGGTGCCCGGGTAGCCGGTCAGGGCGACGGAGGCCGGAAAGTTCTTGTTCGCGTACTGCGGCTGGAAGTACTCCGGCGGCAGGTAGACGTAGGCCGGGCTGGTGATCTTCGACTCGGGGCCGACGATGTTGATCTTCTCGATCTTGCCGCCGACCCGGGGGACGTCACCGCGCGGGACCTTGACGGCCTGGGCGCTGACCACCTGGACGCGCTTGGCGCCGGCGCTGTGGTCGACGACCACGCCCTCGTTCTTGACCTGGCCGAAGAGGTCGGCCCAGGAGCCGTAGAAGCCGAAGGACTGGTTCGCCCACAGGCCGATCGCGGCGAACAGCGACAGCTGTGTGGCCAGCATCATGCCCACGCGGGCCAGGACGGACCCGACGCCCTTCTTGCCCAGCCGGGGCCAGAGCCAGATGGTCAACGCGAAGAGGACTATCGCAGCCACGATGGCCAGTAGCAGTACTGGCATGCTGGTGAGACCCATGAGGTGCTTTCTGCCGAGGCGACCCGGCGCCGAGTCGCGGAATGGTTACTTCTTTCCGGGCTCGGCCCCCCACGGAACCTCAACCCCGAAACCGTCGTCCTACAGGGCGCACATTGTCCGGGCGCTGCCGCCGAACGGCGCAGGTCCACTCGACATGGACGACGGGAAGAGATGTCTGTCAGGGTAGATGCCAAAAAGTCCGATGGGGTTCCTTCGGGGCCCAAGTGGCTGTCGGGGCTTGCGCGTATCGCCAAGGGACCCAAGCCGGAGAACGTTCCGGCCGTCGTGGGCACGGTCGCTGCCCTCATCGGACTCGCCGACATCGCCGCCGGCGTCATCCCCCGGTTCCGCTGGAGCAAGGTCCACTCCCTCGCCGAGGTGCTGCCCGGCACCGTGACCCAGCTGGCCGCGGCGGGCTCCATCATCGTCGGCATCCTGCTGCTCATGATCGCTCATGGCCTCAAGCGGGCCAAGAAGCGGACCTGGCTCATCGCCGTGGTGCTGCTGCCCATCGGTGCCGCGGCCCAGCTGATCTACCGCCACTCCTTCCCCGGAGCGGTGCTCTCGCTGCTGCTCTTCATCTACCTGGTGGCGCACAGCAAGTCCTTCTACGCGCTGCCGGACCCGCGCAGCCGCTGGAAGGCGCTGGCCAACTTCGTCCTGATGGGTGCCTTCAGCTTCGGCCTCGGCTGGGTGATCGTCGGCTCGCACCCCAAGCAGATGGTCGGCGACCCGCCGGTCCTGGAGCAGATCGAGCACGTCATCTGGGGCCTCTTCGGCTTCGAGGGCTCCATCCGCTACACCGGTGGCGTCGACTACACCGTCGGCTACTCCCTGGGCGCCCTCGGTCTGCTGACCGTGGCCACCACCGCCTACCTGGCCTTCCTCCCCGCCTACCCGGCGCCCGTGCTCACCGAGCAGGACGAGGACAAGCTGCGCGAGCTGCTGGCCAAGCACGGTGAGCGCGACTCGCTGGGCCACTTCGCGCTGCGCCGCGACAAGAGCGTCGTCTTCTCCCCCTCCGGCAAGGCCGCCGTCTCGTACCGCGTGGTCTCCGGCGTGATGCTCGCCAGCGGTGACCCGATCGGCGACGTCGAGGCCTGGCCGGGCGCCATCGAGAAGTTCATGGAGCTGGCCAAGCGCCACTCCTGGACCCCCGCCGTCGCCGGCTGCAGCGAGACCGGTGGCGAGGTGTGGACCCGCGAGACCGGTCTGGACGCCCTGGAGATGGGCGACGAGGCCATCGTCGACGTGGCCGACTTCAGCCTGACCGGCCGCTCCATGCGCAACGTCCGCCAGATGGTCAAGCGCATCGAGCGCAACGGCTACAGCACCAAGGTGCGCCGCGTCGGGGACCTGAACGCCGAGGAGCTGGAGGCCGTCCAGAAGGCCGCCAACGCCTGGCGCGACACCGAGGACGAGCGCGGCTTCTCCATGGCCCTGGGCCGCATCGGTGACCCCAAGGACCTGGACGCGATCATCGCGACCGCCCACAAGGACCCGGAGGAGGGCGAGGACCTCCCCTTCGGCGACCTCCGCGCCATGCAGCACTACGTGCCGTGGGGCAAGGACGGCAGCTCGCTGGAGCTCATGCGCCGCGACCGCAGCGCCGACCCGGGCATGAACGAGCTGCTGATCGTCGCCTTCCTGCAGGCCGCCCCCGAGCTGAAGATCAAGCGCCTGTCGCTGAACTTCGCGTTCTTCCGCTCCGCCCTGGAGCGCGGCGGCAAGCTGGGCGCCGGCCCGGTCGTGCGCATCCAGCGCGCGGTGCTGATCTTCCTCTCGCGCTGGTTCCAGATCGAGTCGCTGTACAAGTTCAACGAGAAGTTCCGCCCCCGCTGGGAGCCGCGCTTCATCGTCTTCCCGACCAGCCGCGACCTGCCCCGCATCGGCTTCGCGATGATGCAGGCCGAGGGCTTCCTGGAGCTGCCCCGCCTGCTGCGCCGCCGCCCGCAGGAGCAGCAGCCCGAGATGGCCGAGGAGACCAACCTCTCCGAGCAGGAGGTCACGCGCGCCGCGTGATCCCGGCGCGCGCCCGCTGACCGCGTGGCGCGCACGGCGACGACAGGCCCTCCCGGACCCTTCCGGGAGGGCCTTCGCGCTGCCGGGGCCCGTACCGACCCGGCGGACACCCCCTAGGCTGGTCGGTATGAGTACGTTGCGCGGCCGTATCGGGCCGGTGGGACTGCCCGCGTGGGACCGGTGTGCGGTGATGGGCGTCGTGAACGTCACCCCCGACTCGTTCTCCGACGGCGGGCACTGGTTCGACACCGCCCTCGCCGTCAAGCACGGCCTGGAGCTCGTCGCCGCCGGCGCCGACCTGGTCGACGTGGGCGGGGAGTCCACCCGCCCGGGCGCGGTCCGCGTGGACGAGGACGAGGAGCTGCGCCGGGTGATCCCGGTGGTCCGCGAGCTGGCCGGCGAGGGCGTGGTGGTGTCGGTGGACACCATGCGCGCCTCGGTCGCCGAGGCCGCCGTCACGGCGGGCGCGGTGCTGGTCAACGACGTCAGCGGCGGTCTGGCCGACCCGGCGATGGTGCCCGTGGTGGCGGCCGCCGGGGTGCCCTTCGTGGTCATGCACTGGCGCGGCTTCAGCGCCGACATGAACAGCCGCGCGGTCTACGGCCCCGATGTGACCGGCGAGGTCGCCGGCGAGCTGCGGCGGCGGATCGAGGACGTGGTCGACGGCGGCATCGCCCCGGACCGGCTGGTCGTCGACCCCGGCCTGGGCTTCGCCAAGAACGCCGAGCACGACCTGGCCCTGGTGGCGGGGATGGCCCGCCTCCGCCGCGAGCTGGAGCTGCCCATGCTGGTCGCCGCCTCCCGCAAGCGCTTCCTGGGCCGGGTGCTGGCCGGCCCCGAGGCCGACCCCCCGCCCGCCCGGGAGCGGGACGCCGCCACGGCCGCCGTGTCGGTCCTCGCGGCCCGCGAGGGCGCCTGGGCGGTACGGGTGCACGAGGTGCGGGCCAGCGCGGACGCCGTACGGGTCGTCCGGGCCGTCGAGGCGGCCGCCGAGGGGGCCGAGTGAGCGCCGCCCGTACGGACAGCGAGCGGGTCGAGCGGGCGAACACGGCCCTGTACGAGGCGGTCGAGCGCGGGGACACCGCGGCCATGGACCGGCTGTGGCTGAACGACCCGGACACCGACGTCTCGTGCGTCCACCCCGGCTGGCCGGTGCTGCGCGGGCGGAGCGAGGTGCTGCGCTCGTACGCGCTGATCATGGCCAGCACGGACTACATCCAGTTCTTCCTGACCGACGTCGAGGTGTCGGTCCAGGGCGACACCGCCTTGGTGACCTGTACGGAGAACATCCTCAGCGGCGCCCCCGCGGAGAACGAGGGCGAGCTGGGCCCGCTGGTGGGCCAGCTGGTGGTGGCCACGAACGTCTTCCGGCGGGACGGCGACGAGTGGAAGGTCTGGTCGCACCACGGGTCGCCGGTGCTGGCGGGGCGCGAGGACGAGGACGAGGAGGACGAGGAGTCCGGCCCGGCCGAGCCGACGGGCTGATCCCTCGGGCTGATCCCTCGGGCTGATTCCGTGGGCTGATCCGACCGGGTGACCGGCTGGTGCGACACGCCGGCGTGAAGGGTATGTGACCACTCGTTCGAGCTGCTTGCGGCCCGGGTAGGGGTGGATCGCGGGGCTCCGGGTAAGCGCGGCGGGAGCCCGTCCGCACCGCCGGGACGCGCTGCCCGGGGCCCCCGTGGGCGGGCCCTGTCGGTGCTCGCAGGTAGATTCGAGTGTGGGCGACCCGGTCGGAGGCCGGGTCCGGGCGCCGCGCCGGCCAGGGCCGGTGCGCTCTCCCACCGGCCCATACCGACAACCAGCAGGAGTGATTCGTGTGGATCGTGTCGCGCTGCGCGGCTTGAAGGCTCGCGGCCACCACGGGGTTTTCCCCCGGGAACGCGAAGAGGGCCAGACCTTCATCGTGGACCTCGTGCTGAGCCTGGACACGCGGGCTGCCGCGGCCGACGACGACCTCGCGAAGACCGTGCACTACGGCATCGTGGCGGAGGAGGTCGTGGGCATCGTCGAGGGCGAGCCGGTCGACCTCATCGAGACGCTCGCGGAGCGGATCGCCCAGCAGTGCCTCAAGCACGACGCCGTGCGCGAGGTCGAGGTCGTGGTCCACAAGCCCGACGCCCCGATCACCGTCCCGTTCGACGATGTGACCATCACCATCACCCGGAGCCGAGTATGAGCAGCAGCGACCCGACCGTGCAGCCGGTGCCCGCCTCCGTCGTGGAGCGGGTGGACGCGGCCGACGTGACCCTGAGCAACCCCAAGCGCGCCGTGATCTCCATCGGCAGCAATCTGGGCAACCGCCTGGAGATCCTCCAGGGCGCGGTCGACGCGCTGGAGGACACGCCCGGCCTGCGGGTCAAGGCGGTCTCCCCGGTCTACGAGACCGAGCCCTGGGGCGTCGAGGCGGGCTCCCAGCCGTCGTACTTCAACGCGGTGGTGCTGGTGAAGACCACCCTGCCGCCGGACTCCCTGCTGGAGCGCGGGCACGCGATCGAGGAGGCCTTCGAGCGGGTGCGCGAGCAGCGCTGGGGCGCCCGCACGCTGGACGTGGACATCGTCGCGTACCAGGACGTCGTCTCCGACGACCCGGTGCTCACGCTGCCGCACCCGAGGGCGCACGAGCGTGCCTTCGTGCTCGTGCCGTGGTACGACGTGGACCCGGAGGCCGAGGTTCCGGGCCGGGGTCCGGTGGTGGAGCTGCTGGCCGAGATCGGCAGCGCCGGTGTGGAGCCCCGGGCCGACCTGGAACTCCGGCTGCCCGAGTAACCGTTCGGTGGGTGGAGTGCAGGGCGAGGGAGAACGACGATGAGGGGCGACGGCTCGGTGAAGCAACTGCGGATCGGATTGCTGGCCGGGCTGTTCGCCGTGGCCGGGGTGCTGTCCTGGGCCGGGGCCCGGCTGTGGGACTCCTTCGGCACGCTGCCGAGCGTGCCGGTGGCGGCGCCCATCGTGCTGGCGGTCATCGCCGTCGTCCTCTTCGCGACGGCCCTGTCGCTGCGGGCCCGGCTGCGCGCCCAGCGCGAGCGACGGCCCGGCGCGAAGGGCGTCGACCCGCTGCTCGCGGCCCGCGCGGTGGTCTTCGGCCAGGCCAGTGCCCTGGTCGCGGCCCTGGTGGCGGGCATGTACGGCGGCGTGGGCGTCTTCCACGCCCTCGCCGACCTGGACGTCCCCGTCCACCGGGATCAGGCCATCTACGCCGGTGCCGCCGTCCTGGCGGCCGCCGGTGTGGTGGCCGCCGCATTCTTCATGGAGCGCGTCTGCAAGCTCCCGGAGGACGAGGACGAGGGCGGCGCCCGGGCGTAGAGCGCCTAGAAGCCCGAGACCGTCTCCACGTCCGCGTCCCGGCGCAGGCCGCCGCGCGCGTCGGCGTCGATCGACCGCCGCAGCGCCTCGTGCAGCTTCGCCGGGGTCAGCACGCCCATGAAGCGGTCGCCCCCCTCCCCGTCCAGCACCGCGATCCACCCGGCGTCGTGCTGGAGCATCGTGCTGAACGCCGTCTTCAGTGACGCGCCCAGCGGCAGCCAGGCGTCCATGCGCCGCGCCCGCTCCCGCACCCGGCCGCCGGGACCGCCGCCGGCGACGGCGTCGGCCGAGACCCAGCCGTGGAGGCGGCCCGAGTCGTCCAGGACCACGGCCCAGCGCGCGTCGTCGGCCGCGAGCCGGTCCGCCGCCGAGGACAGCGGGTCGTCCAGGCGGACCACCGGCGGCTGTTCCAGGTCGCCGGCCTCGATCGGGGTCACCGACAGCCGCTTCAGGCCCCGGTCGGCCCCCACGAAGTCGGCGACGTAGGGCGTGGCGGGGGCGCCCAGCACGGCCGCCGGCGCGTCGAACTGTTCGATGCGCCCGTTCCCGTAGACCGCGATGCGGTCCCCGAGGCGGACGGCCTCCTCGATGTCGTGGGTGACGAACAGCACGGTCTTGCGCACCTGCGACTGGAGCCGCAGGAACTCGTTCTGCAGGCGCTCGCGCACCACGGGGTCGACCGCGCCGAACGGTTCGTCCATCAGGAGGACGGGCGGGTCGGCGGCGAGCGCGCGGGCCACGCCGACGCGCTGGCGCTGACCGCCCGACAGCTGGTGGGGGTAGCGGTCGCCGTGGACGGACGGGTCGAGGCCCACGAGGTCCAGCAGTTCGGCGGCCCGGGCGCGGGCGCGTTTGCGCTGCCAGCCCAGCAGGTGCGGGACGGTGGCCGTGTTGTCGAGCACCGTCTTGTGGGGGAAGAGCCCGACCTGCTGGATGACGTAGCCGATGCGGCGGCGCAGCTGGACCGGGTCGACGGCCGAGATGTCCTCGCCGTCGACCAGGATGCGGCCCTCGGTGGGCTCGATGAGCCGGTTGACCATCTTCATCGTGGTGGTCTTGCCGCAGCCCGACGGTCCGACGAGCGTGACCAGCTCGCCCTCCGCCACCTCGAAGGACAGGTCGTCCACCGCGGTGGTGCCGTCGGCGTAGCGCTTGGTGACATGCTCGAAACGGATCATGGCTCCCCATTGTGGCCGTACTCCCGCTCGAACACATGGTGCCGTCATGCACCGGCCGGAGGCGAATGTCAGTGCACCGGGTTAGGGTCGCCAGTGACAGACCGTGAAGGCCGAGGGGGAGGTGAGGCACGGATGGCGGACCGCAACTGCTTGATCGCCAATGACTGGGTCTGCGGCGAGTACGTGCGCACGCGCGGCCAGGAGCTGACGGACGCGACCCTTCAGCACATCGGCATCACCCTGGCCTCGGTCGCCATAGGACTGCTCGTGGCCTTCCCGCTGGCCCTGCTGGCCCGCCGGTGGCGGCGCGTGGCGGGGCCCGTCCTCGGCATGACCACGATCCTCTACACCGTGCCCTCGCTGGCCATGTTCTCGCTGCTGGTGCCCGTGTTCGGGCTGTCGGCCGCGGTCGTGGTCACGGGCCTGGTGCTCTATTCGCTGACGATCCTCGTGCGGAACATCCTGGCGGGCCTCGCGGCGGTGCCGACGGAGGCCCGGGAGGCCGCGCGCGGCATGGGGTACGGCCCGGTGCGCCTGCTGTTCGGGGTCGAACTGCCGCTGGCGCTGCCCGCCCTGATGGCCGGTCTGCGGATCGCCACGGTCTCGACCGTCTCGCTGACCACGGTCGGCGCGATCATCGGCTACGGCGGCCTGGGCAATCTCGTCTACGAAGGCATGCGCAGCTACTTCAAGGCCCAGGTGCTCACCGCTTCGGTGCTGTGCGTGGTGCTGGCCGTCCTCGCCGACCTCGGGCTGCTGCTGGTGCAGCGGCTCCTGACGCCCTGGACGCGCTCACCGCGCCGGACGGCCGCGCGGCGCCCGGCGGCCGGACGGCCCGCGGCCGGAGAGGCGGTGGCGTGATGGGTGTCGTCGAGCGGACGTGGGACTGGCTGGCGACGGCGTCCCACTGGAGCGGCACGGACGGCGTGTGGCACCGGCTGGGGGAGCACCTCTTCCTGACCGTGGTCTGCCTGCTGGTGTCGTGCGCGATCGCCCTGCCCGTCGCGGTGGTGCTGGGGCATCTGGGCAAGGGCGGCGCCCTCGCGGTGAACATCGCGAACGCCGGGCGGGCGGTGCCGACCTTCGCCGTGCTGGTGCTGTTGCTGCTCAGCCCCCTGGGGACGTACGGCTCCTGGCCCACCGTCATCGCGCTGGTCCTCTTCGCGATACCCCCGCTGCTGACGAACGCCTACGTGGGGATGCGCGGGGTCGACCGGGACATGGTCGAGGCCGCCCGGGGGATGGGCATGACGGGCACCCAGGTCGTCGCCCGGGTCGAGCTCCCGCTGGCCTTCCCGCTGATCGTCACCGGCGTACGGTCCGCCGCCGTGCAGGTGGTGGCGACGACCACGCTCGCCGCGCTGCCCGGCGGCGGCGGTCTGGGCCGGATCATCACGGCCGGCTTCCGGCTCACCGACACCGCGCAGGTGGTCGCCGGAGCGCTGCTGGTGGCGGTGCTCGCGCTGCTCGTCGAGGGCGGCTTCGTGCTGCTCCAGCGGTTTCTGGACCCGGTGCGCGGGCATGTGACGTCTGTTCAAGATCGACTCGCCTGAGCGTGAGCCCGATCCACCCGACTGGATGGAGAAACCGTATGGCCAGGACCTCGCGCCGGACCCGGACGGCCCGCGCCCTGCCGGCGGCGGTCGCCGTGGCCGCCCTGACGGCGGGGCTCGCCGGGTGCGGCGGCGACAGCCTGGAGAAGTCGGGCGGCGGGGCGGGGGGCGCCGGGAAGCAGGGGCGGGATTCCCTGGTCATCGGCTCCGCCTCCTTCACGGAATCGAAGATTCTTGCGGAGATATACGCGCTGCTGCTCAAGGACGCCGGATATTCCACGACGATCAAGACGGCGGACGCCCGAGAGCTCTATGAACCGGAGCTGGAGAAGGGCGAGATCGACGTCGTTCCGGAGTACGCCGCCACGCTCACCGAATTCCTGAACAAGAAGAAGAACGGCAAGGACGCACCCCAGATCGCCTCCGCCGATGCCGAGGCCACGGTGAAGGCCCTGCGCGAACTCGCCGGGCCGCGCGGTCTGAAGGTGCTCGACCCGGGCCGCGCCGTCGACCAGAACGCCTTCGCGGTGACCGCCGACTTCGCCAAGGAACACCAGCTCAAGACCCTTTCCGACCTGGGCGGATCCGGGCAGTCGGTCAGGATCGCGGCCGGCGACGAATGCGGCCAGCGGCCCTTCTGCAAGCCCGGTCTGGAGAAGACCTACGGCATCAAGGTCAGCGGTATCGACCCGCTGGAGGTCGGCAGCACCCAGGCCAAGCAGGCGGTCAAGGAAGGCAAGGACCAGCTCCTGCTGACGACCACCACGGACGCCACCCTCGGACAGTTCGGACTCGTTCTCCTGGAGGACGACAAGAAGCTCCAGAACTCCGACAACGTCCTCCCGGTCGTGAATGCGAAGAAGGCCGGCTCGCAGAAGATCGCCAATGCCCTCGGGAGGCTCACCCGGGTGCTGACCACGGCCGATCTCACCGAACTCAACAAGAAGGTCGACGCGGAGCGCCTCAAGCCCGCCGATGTGGCCGCCCGCTACGTCAAGGAGAAGGGCCTTCTGGCGAAGTGACCGCGTAGGGGAGAAGTAAGATCAAGGGAAGAGTTTGGTGGTCGGCTCCCACATGAGTGGCGACGCACGGTAAGTTTCAGGCCATGCCACGAGGACGCCACCGCCATTCCGCACCCCTGCACCGGCTTCTTCCTCCGTTGGCGGTCGCCGCGACATCCGTCGCCTGCGCCGCCGGCGCCCTGGTGGTGGGGGAGACCCTTGTCGTCCGCGGCCTCGCCGTGGCCGCGGCGGCCGCCACCGTCGTCGGCTCGGTGATGATGCGCCGCTGGGACCGCGCGGCCGGCAAGCGCGTCGCGCAGCTCACCGCCGCCCGCACGCGCGAGGAGTGGAAGACCGAGGAGCGCGTCGCCGAGCTGGAGACGGACCTCGAGGAGACCCGGCTCGCGCGCACCCGCCTGGCGTCCAGGCTGCGCGTCAAGCGCGCCGAGCTCGCCCGCCTCCGCACCGAGCACGCCGACCTGCTGCGCCGCTACGCCGCCGCCGAGACCGGCCGCGCCAGCGCGCTGGAGGGCCGCCGCCTGCTGGAGAAGGACAAGACCGCTCCCGGGAAGCCTGGGAAGACGGCCGCTCCCGCCCTGGAGGCGGGCCGCTCCGACCGTACGGACGCCACCGACGCCACCGACGCCGCCGCGCCGGGCATCGAGGCGGCCCTGTACCGCCAGGCCGCCGACGCGCTGCGCGACCTCGGGCGCCGGGCCGCCGCGGAGCCGGCCGCCGACCGGCCCGCGACCGCCGCGCCGCGGCCGGCCACGGCGGACGCGCCCAAGGCCGCTCCCGCCGGTCCCGACGCCGGTCCCGCGAAGTCCGCTCCCGTGAAGAGCGGTCAGCCCGTGAAGGCCGGTGAGTCCGTGCCGCCCACCGGGGCCGCGGGAGCCGCCTCCCCCGCGAGCGCCCTCACGCCCGCGCGTCCCGTCGCGCCCGCGCCCGCGCCCGGTCCCGCGCAGCCGGCGGCGTCCACCGCCGCGCTGCCCCCCGCGCGACGCCCGGCGTCCCGCGCCCAGGGCGGCTTCGACTTCTTCGGAAACGCCAAGAAGCCGGCCGCGAAGCCGGTCGAGGAGGAGGACCTCGCGGACGTCGTCGGCGAGGAGGTCCTCGCCGGCGCGCGGGAGGCCGGGGCTGCCGGCCTCGAGGACGCCGTCGACACCGATGACGTCACCGAGGACGCCATCGAGGACGTCATCGACCTGACCGCCCACGACGAGACCGAGCAGATCGACCTCGCCGAGCTCCGCAGCGCCATCTCCTAGGGCGTGCCCTAGAGGGTGTCGGCGGGTGTCGTCAAGGGGCCGAACGGTCCTGTCCGGCAGGTCCGTTCGGGACCCGTGATGACCAGGTAAAAAGACTGTTTGGCACAGCCACATACCTGCCCACCTTCTGGTAAAAATCCCCCTGGGGGGCTGGGTCGCCACGTTCCCCGGAGCCGGGGGGCAGGGGGGCTGAGCCCATGAAACTTTCGCAATTAGCCGCCTTCGTGACGGTGACGGACACGGGGAGCTTCACCAAGGCGGCCCGTGTCCTGGGGGTCACCCAGTCGGCCGTCAGCCATGCCATCGCGGGCCTGGAGGCGGAGATCGGCGTGGGCATCATGAAACGGGACCGGGGCGGTGTCGACCTCACCGACGCCGGTCGCCGCATCATCGAGCACGCCCGTACGGTGCTGGCCCACACGGACCGCATACGGCGGGAGGCGGTGGCCGCGCCCGACAGCGTCACCGGGAAGATCACCGTCGGGACGAGCCAGAGCTTCTCCCTCCAGCTCCTGCCCCAGCTCCTCTCCCGGCTGCGCACGTGCTTCCCGCGCCTGGAGATCGAGCTCCGCGAGGGCAACGACCAGAAGATCGCCGAGCTGCTGCACGAGCGGGCGATCGACGTCGGCATCGTGACCCTCCCCAAGAGCAACCTCCGCACCTACCCCCTGCTCAAGGACGAGATGTGCGTGGTGCTGCACCACGAGCATCCGCTGGCGCAGCACGCGAGCCTGCCGGTCTGGCGCCTCGCCGAGGAGAACCTGATGCTGCCCGCCGACGGGGTGGAGCCGACGCTCCGCCTGCTGTTCGAGGCCGCCGGGGCCCGGTTGAAGGTCGCCTACCGCATCCACGACCCGCAGGTGCTGCTGTCGCTGGTGGCCGAGGGGCTGGGCGCGACGGTGCTGCCGTCGCTGGCGCTGCCGGCGGGCCGGCCCGACCTGAGGGCGATCCCCTTCGAGCCCTCCGTCGAGCGGCACCTCGCCATCGGGGTGCCGCGCACCCCCGAGGAGTCGTCGCCGGCCGTCGCCGCGTTCGTGGCGGCCGCGCAGCAGCTCGCCCGCACCGGCCGCTGGCACGAGCGCGGCGGACCGGAGCGGCCCGAGCACGGGCAGGAACCCGGACACGGGCCCGGACCGGAGCACGCGGCGGCCTGAAGCACCGGCCGCCCGCCCCGGAGCACCGGCGCCCGGCCCGAACCACCGGGCCGCCACGTACGGGAGCGCCCGCCCCGCGAGGACGCGGGACGGGCGCGGCGGGCGCGGGGCGGGCCCGCGCCGGGCGGCTCAGTCGCCGACGCGGCCGCGGATGCCGTCGACCCAGCGGTCGGAGAAGCGGTCGGCGGCGGCCTCGTCCCGGAAGGCGTAGGTCTTCAGCAGCCAGCGCTGCCGGGCCCGCTCCGGGTCGTTGATCTCCATCTTGTCGCGGCTGTGGAGGCCGTCCTGGTTGGCGAAGGTGAACAGGTCGCCGTCCAGCACACGGTGGCGCGTCTTGTGGGCCTTGATCAGGGCGTCCTTGAGGGCGAGGAGCGCGTCCTTGGCCTTCTCCGGGGAGCCCTCGGCGACGGTGGTGCTGGTGTCGAGGTAGCGGATGGTGTGCTGGTTCTCCAGGATCGCGTGGACGCCGGAGTCCGTCAGGTCGCCGTTGTTGTCGCGCGAGAGCACGTCGAACGGCGTGATGAACCACGGCTCGCGCAGCGACGCCTGCTCCTCCTCGGTGAGGTGCTTGAGGAGGTCGCGGCCATCGACGAAGCCGGTGTAGATGTAGTCGCCCTCCGGGCAGCGCATGCCGAGCAGGGTGATGAAGTCGGCGCGGACCGGGTGGGCGGTGCGGTCGTTGTGGAAGACGAGCTCGCTGTCGCTGAAGCCGGTCTGCTTGCCGCTGTAGCGGTTGATGGCGATGACGTCGGTGAAGAAGTCGCCGTTGAAGCGGGTGGCGTAGGACAGCAGCGGGGTGCCGACGAGCTGCGCGAAGAGCTCCAGGAAGATCTCGCCGGTGAACGTCTTCTTCTTGGCGTGCTTGTCCACGATCGGGTCGTCGAGGTCGAGGACCGGGATCTCCCGGTCCACCGGGCAGTTGCGCAGGGCGTGCGCCTGGGTCACGCCGGTCGCGCGGTCCTCGCGGATGCGGGCGCACACCTGCTGGAAGAAGGCGGGCACCTCGCCGCGGTCGACGACGTCGCGCACGGCGCGGGAGAACGAGGGGTAGTCCTCGTAGGGGTGCTTCGCGACCGAGTCCAGGACCGCGTAGAGCTCGTCACGTTCGGCGTCGGTGAAGACGTGGACGGGTTCCATGATGCGTATTCGCTTTCCGTGAAAGGGCCTGCGGGGCAGGAGGCGAGGTGGGTCAGAGGGCGGCGACGGTGCGGGGCAGCGCGGGACGGCGGCCGCGCTCGAAGGCGGCGATCTCGTCCTCGTGCCGCAGGGTCGCGGCGATCAGGTCGTCCCCGGACAGCAGCCGGGCGCGGACGTCGGGGTCGAGGTCGAAGGGCTGGGTGAGGTCGCCGCAGCGCACTTCCAGGCGCTCGAGGTCGACGGTGACCCCGACGGCCGGGTCGGCCTCCACGAGCTCCCACAGGCGCTCGACGACCGCCTCCGGGGCCACGACGGTGAGCAGGCCGTTGAGCAGGGAGTTGCCGCGGAAGATGTCGCCGTAGCGGGGGGCGATCACGGCCCGGAAGCCGTAGTCCTTCAGCGCCCAGACCGCGTACTCGCGCGAGGAGCCGGTGCCGAAGTCGTTGCCCGCGATCAGGACGGTCGCGCCCCGGTGGGCGGGCTGTTCGAGGACGAACGACGGGTCCTCGCGCCAGTCCGCGAACAGCGCGTCGGCGTGCCCGGTCCGGCTGGCGCTGACGCAGAAGCGCGCCGGGATGATCTGGTCGGTGTCGACGTCGCTGCGGCGCAGCGGGACCGCCGTGCCGGTGTGGACGGTGAACTTCTCCATGTGCTCGGACCTCACAAGTCGGCGGGAGCGGCGAGGCGGCCGGCCACGGCGGTGGCGGCGGCGACCGGCGGCGAGACGATGTGGGTCCGCGACCCCTTGCCCTGCCGGCCCTCGAAATTACGGTTGTTGGTGGACGCGGCCCGCTGGCCGGGCAGCAGCCGGTCCTCGTTGACCGCCGCGCACATCGAGCAGCCCGCGCCGGCCCGGAAGTCGGCGCCGGCCTCGGCGAAGATCCGGTCCAGGCCCTCGTCCACCGCCTGCCGCCGCACCCGGGCGGAGCCCGGCACGATCATCATGTGGAGGCCGTCGGCGACCTTGCGGCCCTTGAGGACCTCGGCGGCGGCCCGGAGGTCCTCGATGCGGCCGTTGGTGCACGAGCCGAGGAAGACGGTGTCGATGGCCACGTCGCGCAGCGGGGTGCCGGGCGTGAGGTCCATGTACGCGAGGGCGTGCTCGGCGGCCGTCCGCTCGGTCTCGTCGGCGAAGTCGCCGGCGTGCGGCACCACCGCGTCCAGCGGGACGGACTGGGCGGGGTTGGTGCCCCAGGAGACGTACGGGGTGATGGCGTCCGCGTCGAGGGTGACCACCTTGTCGAAGACGGCGTCCTCGTCGGAGCGCAGCGTCCGCCAGTGGGCGACCTCCTCGTCCCAGGCGGCGCCCTCGGGCATGCCGGGCCGCTCCTTCAGGTACGCGAAGGTGGTGTCGTCGGCGGCGATCAGGCCGGCCCGCGAACCGGCCTCGACCGACATGTTGCACAGCGTCATGCGCGCCTCCATCGAGAGCGCGGTGACGGCCTCGCCGCGGTACTCGATGATGTGGCCCTGGCCGCCCGCGGTACCGATCCGCGCGATGAGGGCCAGGATCAGGTCCTTGGCCGTGACGCCCGGCGCGAGGGTGCCGGTGATCTCGACCAGCATGCTCTTCAGCCGCCGCATCGGCAGCGTCTGGGTGGCCAGCACATGCTCGACCTGGCTGGCGCCGATGCCGAAGGCCAGGGCGCCGAACGCGCCGAGTGTCGTGGTGTGCGAGTCGCAGCAGACGATCGTCATACCGGGCCGGGTCAGGCCCAGTTCGGGGCCGATGACGTGCACGATGCCCTGGTCGGGGTCGCCGAGGCGGTGCAGCGGGATGCCGAACTCGGCGCAGTTCGCCCGCATCAGCCGGGCCTGCTCGCGGCCGAGCGGGTCCTTGATCATGCGGTCGAGGGCGAGGGTGGGGGTGTTGTGGTCCTCGGTGCCGAGGGTGAGGTCGGGCCTGCGCACCGTGCGTCCCGCCGCCCGCAGGGCGTCGAACGCCTGGGGCGTGTTGACCTCGTGCAGGAGCTGGAGGTCGATGTACAGCAGGTCGTCGCCGCCCTCCGACCGCCGTACGACGTGCGCGTCCCACAGCTTCTGCGCCAGTGTCGAGCCCATGGACTGCCTGCTCCTCGTGTCGATCGTGTGCGATGTCGTTCGGGTGCGATGCCGGTGATACGGGTGGCTCAGCGGCGCTTTGCGAGGGCGGTGCCCATGCGGTGCAGCGCCTCCTCGATCACGTCCCGGGAGGTCGCGAAGGCGAGCCGGACGTGGCCCTCGCCGCCGGGGCCGAAGGCCGACCCGGGGGTCACCGCGACGCCCGTCTCGGCCAGCAGCCACTCGGCGAACGCGGCGGAGGTGTCGAATCCGGTGCCCCGGACGTCGGCGAAGGCGTAGAAGGCGCCCTCGGGCACGGCGCAGCTGACGCCCGGCAGGGCGTCGAGGCCCTCGGCGATCAGCGCGGCGCGCGCCGCGTACTCGTCCGCCATGGCCCGGACGTCGTCCTGGGGGCCGGTGAGCGCGGCGACGGCGCCGCGCTGGACGAAGGAGCCGGCGCAGCCGACGGTGTGCTGCTGGGTCTTGAGGAGCTCGCCGATGACGTCGGACGGGCCGCTGACCCAGCCGAGCCGCCAGCCGGTCATGGCGTAGCCCTTGGAGAAGCCGTTGACGGTGAGGGTGCGGTCGCCGCAGCCGGGGACGGCGGCGAGGCTGAGGTGCCGGCCGGTGCCGTGGACGATCTTCTCGTAGATCTCGTCGGCGATGACGAAGAGGTCGTGCGCCTCGGCGAACTCCGCGATCGCGTGCGCCTCCTCGGGGCTGAGGACGCGGCCGGTGGGGTTGTTCGGCGAGTTGACCAGGACGGCCTTGGTGCGGTCGGTGGCGTGCCGCTCCAGCACCTCGCGGGTGATGCGGAAGCCGTCCGCCGGGCTCAGCTCGGCGGCGACCGCGCGGGCGCCGGCCAGGCGGGCCATGGAGTCGTAGCTGACCCAGCTGGGCGTGGGGACGACCATCTCGTCGCCCGGGTCCAGGACGCTCAGCACGGAGATGAAGAGGGCGTGTTTCGCCGACGGCGTGACAATGATGTCGCGGGCCGGGTCGGCGATGATTCCGTTGTCCTTCTCCAGTTTCGCGGAAATCGCCGAAAGGAGTTCGGGAATTCCGCGGCTGGGGGTGTAGTGGGTGAATCCGTCGCGCAGTGCCGTCGTGGCCCCGGCCGTGATGTGCGCCGGAGTGTCGAAGTCGGGCTCGCCGCCGCCGAGGTCGAGCACCCGGACGCCTTCGGCGCGCAGCTTCTGGACGAGGTCGAAAATCGCGAAGGTTGCGGATTTCTCTATTCCGGTGACCCGGGCCGCCGCGGTGCGGCGCCTCACCGGGCGTCCTTCGCGTCCGTGCCGAGCGCCTCGGCCACGGTGGTGACCGTCGCGGTGCGCGCCAGGACCTTCAGGGCCGCCGCGTGGAGGTCGTCGTCCGAGGTGGCGGTGGCGTCCTCCAGGACCTCGACGAGGTAGTCGCGGTCGTGCGCCTCGCGGGCGGTGGACAGCACCACCAGGTCGGTGGTCACACCCGTGAGCAGCAGGGTGTTCACGTTCCACGCCCGCAGGAGGTTGTCCAGGGCGGTGCCGTGGAAGGGGCTCAGCCGGTGCTTGGCCACGACCGGTTCGCCGGCCTCCGGCTTCAGCGCGTCGTGCACCTGGGTGCCCCACGAGCCGAGGACGATCCGGCCGTCCTCGCGGGCCTCCTTGAAGACGGGGGAGTTCTCGGGGAACTCGGCGTAGTCCGGCGAGAAGCCCACGACGACGTACGCCACCGGGACGCCCTGGGCGCGGGCCAGCGCGATGGCCTCCGCGGCCCGGTCGATGACGCCTCGGCGGGTGACCTGCTCCAGATAGCCGTCGCCCGCGTACTTTCCGTCGGGATGCACGATCTCGTTGATGAGGTCCATCACCAGAAGAGCCGGGCGCCGTTCCATTCTTTTCCTCCCCTAGGGCGGTCGCGGTGGCCACACCATAAACCAGGAAGTCGCCGCCCAGCTACTTTCGAAAATGCATGAGAAAGATTCATGGCAAGCATGAACGGACCCCCGTTGAACAGGGCGTACGGGCGTCCCTAAGCTCTCCCTGGCATGGCGTGGAATCTCCGCATGCAGAATTATTCCGCCGGGATTTATTGACGAAATATGAACCGGCGGCAATTCCGAGGGACACGAGAGACAGGGTCTTGATGTACTCCGTTGCTGACCGCACTGCCAGGACTGTCGTCGAAGCAGGCCCGCTCGGGGCCGAGGAGCCCTACCGGATCGCGGTGGTCGGCAGCGGCCCACGGGGGCTGTCCGTTCTGGAGCGGTTGGCGGCCAGACTCGCCGAGGGGCCCGCCGAGCGGGAGGTGCACCTCCACCTCATCGACGCGACGCACATGGGCACGGGCCGGGTCTGGGACGCGAACCAGCCGGAGTGGTTCCTGATGAACACCGTGGCGGACGAGGTCTCCTCGTTCTCCGGCCCCCCGGACGGCGGCCCCACCCGGCCCGGCGCCGGCCCGTCCCTCGCCCAGTGGTGGGCCGCGACCGACCCCGCCTACCCGGGACCCAACGGCTACGCCTCGCGTGCCCTCCACGGCCGCTACATGCTCCACGTGCTGGAGGCCATCGAGGCCGGCCTGCCGTCGCACGTCACGCTGCACCGGACCGTGGGCACGGTCGAGGACCTCGAACCCCTCGCCGAGGGCGGCGGCTTCCGGCTGACGATGGCGGACGGCACGGAGCTCACCGCCGACCGGGCCGTCCTGGTCACCGGGCACGCCCGCCCCGAGCTGACGGGCCACCAGAAGGAGCTCGCCACCTTCGCCGCCGACCGCTCCGGCCTGCGCTACATCGCCGGCGACTCGGCCGCCGACATGCCACTGGACACCCTGCCGGCCGGCTCCATGGTGGGCGTCATCGGCCTCGGCCTGTCCTTCTACGACGTCATGGCCGCGCTCACCCTGGGCCGCGGCGGGCGGTTCGAGGAGACGGGGGACGGGCGGACGCTGCGCTACATCCCCAGCGGTGAGGAGCCCCTGCTGGTGGCCGGCTCCCGCAGCGGCATGCCGCTGCCGGCCCGCGGCCGCAATCAGAAGGACGCCAACCACGTCTACACGACGGTCCTGTGCACCGACGAGCGCGTCCGGGCCGGCCGCCCGGCGGGCGTCCCCCTCGACTTCCGGGCCGACGTCCTGCCCTGGCTCCAGGCCGAGGCCGAACTCGTCTACTACGCCACCGCGCTGCGCGTGCGGAAGGGCGCCGAGGTGGCCGACGAGTTCGTCGCGGAGGCCGCGGCCGCCGCGACGGCCGGGGTGCCGGACGTCCTCGGCATCGCCGACCGGTACGGCGTCACCGACCTGCCTGTCCTGGACCTGGACCGGATCGCCCGGCCGTTCGAGGGGCAGGAGTACACCGGCCCGGACGACTTCACCGAGGCCGTCCTGGCCGCCGTCCGGGCGGACCTCGACGAGGCGGAGCGCGGCAACGTCGACTCCCCGCTCAAGGCCGCGCTGGACGTCCTGCGCGACACCCGCGCCCTCGTCCGGGGATTCGTCGACTTCGCCGGCCTGACCCCCGCCTCGCACCGCGACGACTTCATCGGCTGGTACGCGCACCGCGCCGCCTTCCTGGCCGCCGGCCCGCCCCGGTCCCGGCTGCGCCAGGTGGCCGCGCTGGTCGACTGCGGCCTGCTGCGCCTGGTGGGACCGCACGCGCGGTTCGAGGGCGACGCCGCCACCGGGCGGTTCGTGCTCTCCTCGCCGCAGGTGGCCGGCTCCGAGGTGCCCGTCGACAGCGTGATCGACGCCCGCGTCCCCACCCCCGACCTGTACCGCGACCCCGCGCCGCTGACCCGCCGGCTCATCGAGCGGGGGCTGTGGACCGGCTTCGTCAATGGCACCGGCCCCGACGCGTTCGACACCGGCGGCGTCGCCGTGACCGGCAGCCCGTACCACCCGCTGGGCCGCGACGGGCGACCTGAGACCGGCCTGTACGTCCTGGGCATCCCGACCGAGCACACCCGCTGGTTCATGCAGGGCGGCAGCAGCCGGCCCGGCTTCTGGACCGACTTCGTGCGCGACGCCGACGCGATCGCCGCCGACGCCCTGGCCGGGGTCCCGGCCGTCACCGGGCGCTGAGTCCTCCCCCCGTTGTTCCACGGCCCGCCGCCGATGGCGCCGGCGGGCCGTCGCACGCACCGCTCCTCCCTTATCCGTTCTTCGAGTTCTACGAGTAGGGACGATATGCAGCACACTTCCGAGGCCCGCAGAATCTCCTTCTTCGACACCACGCTGCGCGACGGAGAGCAGGCCCCCGGCAACGCGATGACCCCCCAGCAGAAGCTGGACGTCGCCCTGCGCATCGAGGCACTGGGCGTCGACTACATCGAGGCGGGCTTCCCGGCCTCCTCCTCCAGCGAGTTCCGGGCCACGCAGCTGATCTCCCAGAACCTCACCACCGCCAGGTTCACGACCTTCTGCCGAGCCGTCCGCCAGGACATCGCGACGGCCGTGGAGGCCGGCGGCACCGCCAACCACCAGGTCCAGATCATGGCCACCGGCAGTGACATGCACCTGGAGCACAAGCGGGGCATCACCCGCGAGGAGGCCGTCGCCGAGGTCGTCGACTCCGTCCACTACGCCCGCTCGCTGGGTGTGGAGTCCGTCTCCATCGGCATCGAGGACGCCAGCCGGGGCGAGCACGACCTGCTCCGCGCCATCACCGAGCGTTCGATCGAGGCGGGCGCCACCTGCTTCGTCGTCGCGGACACCTCGGGCTGCAACACCCCGGAGCAGTACGCCGACCTCATCCGCGCCTTCCGCTCCTGGGCCCCGGCGCCGATCCGGATCGCCACCCACTGCCACGAGGACTTCGGCCTCTCCACCGCCAACGCGCTGGCCGGCCTGCGCGCCGGGGCCGACGAGGTCCAGGCCACGCTGGGCGGCATCGGCGAGCGCGCCGGCAACACCGCCCTGGAGGAGATCGCCGCCCTCCTCGCCTACAAGCGCGACGACATCGGCCTCTACAGCGACATCGACCTCGAGTCCATGTACGAGGCCTACACCGCGCTGCGCCGGGTGATCCGCCTGGAGGAGCCGCGCAACAAGGCGATCTTCGGCACCTACGCGTTCGGCACCGCGGCCGGCATCCACCAGCAGGGCCTCCTGCGCAACCCGGCCACGTACGAGTACGTCGAGCCGGCCCGCTTCGGCCGTCAGCGCTCGCTCCTGATCGGGCGTCACTCCGGCCGCGCGGTACTCCGCCACCTGCTGGAGCAGCTGGGCCTGGAGGTCACCGAGGAGCGGCTGTCCGAGCTGTACCGGGTGCACATCTTCGAGCGCGTGGGCGGCGACTGCGAGGACATCGAGGTCCTCAAGGAGCGCCTGGCCAAGGAGCTGACCACGCCCGAGGGCGCCAAGGACGGCGAGCCCGCCCTCGTCTGACGCGGCCGCACATCCGGAAAGCGCCGGCCCCCGCGACCTGCCGCGGGGGCCGGCGTCGTCACGCCGCCGTCGTCAGGCCGAAGGTGCCCTCCAGGCCCCGCTCGCCGGCGTCCGTGAGGTGGACGACGCGCGGGCTCGCCCCGTAGCGGAGCCAGTCCAGGTCGAACAGCCGGGCCGTGATGGCCGCGCCGAGGCCGCCCGCGAGGTGGTGCTGGTGCTCGCTCCAGTCGACGCAGTAGCGGATGCTCGGCCGGCGCTTGGGCAGGTCGTCGGGGTCCACGCCGAACGCCAGCAGCTCGGCGCGCCCGGTGTCCGTCACCCGGTAGGCGACGTCGTGACCGTACGCCGACGGCCGGTCCCGGACCGCGGACGCGGGGACGTGGGAGCCGTCGTGGCCCGCCAGCAGCTCCCGTTCGAGCAGGGCGCGCATCAGGGCGACGCCGAGCTGCCCGGCGAGATGGTCGTAGCAGGTACGGGCGCGGTGGAGCGCGTTGGCGACGCTGCTCTCGCGCAGCGAGGTCACCGGCAGCGGCGGGGCGATGAGCGCGAGCGCCTCCAGGGCGGCGCTGACCTCGGGCCCGGTCAGCCGGAAGTAGCGGTGGCGGCCGTCCCGCACGGCGGTGACGAGCCCGCCGTCCATGAGCTTGTTGAGGTGGGCGCTGACGGTCGGCGCGCTGACCCCCGCCTCGGTGGCGAGCGCGCTCGCGGGCAGCGCCCGCCCGTCGCAGAGCGCCTTGAGGATGCGGGCACGGGAGGGATCGGCGATGAGGGTGGCGGCCCGGGCGACATCGGTCTGCCGGTTGAGCCGGTCGCCGGCGCGGTCGTGGGTGGCGGTGCGCATGGCCCCACCGTATCGCGCCCACACTTCGACGGCTGACGAAGCGTCCGGGATCGAGACTGGGCGCATGACCATGACCACGGGGTCCAGCACGGACCCGCGGCAGGGCCCCGCGGTGACTCCGGCGCCCGAACGCCCGCCCCTCGCCCTCATTCCCCTCATCGCGCTGAGCCTCGGCTACTTCCTGGTGATGCTGGACGTCACCGTGGTGACCGTGGCCGTGCCGGACATCCGCGACTCGCTGGACGCCGGGACGGCCGCGATCCAGTGGATCGTCGACGGCTACAGCACCGTCTTCGCCGGCCTGCTGCTGCTCGGCGGCGGCCTGGGCGACCGGCTGGGGTACCGCAGGATGTTCCTGTGGGGTCTGGCCGTCTTCACCGCCGCCTCGATCGGCTGCGGCCTCGCCTCCACGACCGAGGTGCTGGTCGTGGGCCGGCTGGCGCAGGGCGCGGGCGCCGCGTTCCTCGTGCCCGCCTCCCTCGCGCTGCTCCAGGCCACCTACCCGGACCGGGCCGTCCGGGCCCGCGCGATCGCCATCTGGGGCGCCGTCGCCTCGATCGCCTTCGGTGCCGGTCCCGTCGTCGGCGGTCTGCTGATCGCCGGTCTGGACTGGCGGGCGGTCTTCTGGCTGAACCTGCCCGTCGGCGCGCTCGCCGTCTTCCTCACCCTGCGCCACGTACCGGCCCCGGCGGCCCGGCCCGCGGCCGGCCGGATGGACCCGGCCGGTCAGATCCTCGGCGTCCTGGGCCTGATCGCCCTGGCCGGCGCGCTCAACGAGGCCGGCTCGGCCGGCTGGACGGCCCCCTCGGTGCTGACCGCCGCCGCCGTCGGCGTGGCCGCCCTCGTCGTCTTCATCCTCGTCGAGCGCCGGCTGGAGGCCGGGCTGGAGAAGAACCCCGAGGCCCGCCGGCCGCTGCTGCGGCCCTCCCTCTTCCGCCGCGGCGCGTTCTCCGCGACGGCCCTCGTCGGCCTGCTGATCAGCCTCGGCTACTACGGCATGCTCTTCCTCTCCACCCTCTACTTCCAGCAGGAGCGCGGCTACGACCCGCTGCGCACCGGCCTCGCGCTGCTGCCCTCGGTGTGCATGGGCCTCATCGCCGCCCCGGTCTTCAGCCGGGTCGCCGCCCGCACCGGCCCGTACGTCCCCATGACCTGCGGCCTCTTCCTCGGTGCGGCGGGCTTCCTCGGCTGGCTCCTCGCCGGCTCGGACACCCCCTACCCGGTGCTGCTCTTCGCGCTCGTCGCCACGGGCCTCGGCCAGACCATGACGGCGCTGGCGTCCACCGCCGCGATCATCGAGTCGGCGCCCGCCGACGGCGCGGGCGTGGCCTCGGCCGTCTTCAACGTCTCCCGCCAGGTGGGCAGCGCCGTCGGCGTCGCCCTCTTCGGCACCCTGGTCGCCACCGCCGACCACCTCACCGACGGCCTCCACCTGTCCGCGGTGCTCGCCGCCGCCGCGTTCCTCACCGGAGGACTGCTCGCCATCGTCGCCCGGCGCAAGAACGCCGCGGCCCGCGAGGCCTGACGGCCGGGTCGCTCACTTCCCCCACCCCACACCCCACACCCCACACACCCCACGCAGCACCCCGCAGACCCACCACCCGATCAAGGAGATCACCATGTCGGCTTCCGTGCGGGCCACCGAGACCGCCACCGAGCGCCACGTCACCGTGCTGCGCGGCCTGCTCTCCGCCGAGGGTCGCGAGGCCCTCGAGTGGGAGACCTGGGCCGAGCCGGGCCGCTCCGGCGTGGACGTCCACCGGATCTACGCCACCGAGGGGCCGCAGCCGGCCACCGCCCTGCTCACCCGGATGCACCCCGGGGCCCACGGCGACCTCCACGAGCACCTCGGCTACGAGCTGGTGTTCGTCCTGGAGGGCGAGCTGATCAATGACAACGGCGACCGCTACACCACCGGCGACCTGATCGTCGAGCGGCCCGGCAGCGTCCACCGGGTCAGCACCGGGACCGGCTGCGTCCTCCTCGGGGTGCGCGAGGCCCCGACCGTGCCGCGGTCCTGACGAGCCGGGCGGGTCGCGTGGCACCGTTCCCCCGACCGGCGCGTCCCGTCCTTCCCGGCCCCGCCCCGTCCGGAACCCCCGCTGGACGGGGCCGGGGCGTGTCCTCGGCCGTGCGCCGACTACTTGTCGACTACTTGTCTGCTACTTGTCGATGTCGCCGACGACGAAGAACAGCGAGCCCAGGATCGCGACCATGTCGGCGACGAGCGTCCCCGGCAGCAGCTCGGTCAGGGCCTGGATGTTGTTGAAGGACGCGGAGCGCAGCTTGAGCCGGTAGGGCGTCTTCTCGCCCTTGGAGACCAGGTAGTAACCGTTGAGGCCCAGCGGGTTCTCGGTCCACACATAGGTCGAGCCCTCGGGCGCCTTGAGGACCTTGGGGAGCCGCTGGTTGATCGGGCCCGGCGGGAGCTCGGCCATCCGGTCCAGGCAGGCGTCCGCCAGGTCCAGCGCGTTGTGCGTCTGGTCCAGCAGGCACTCGAACCGGGCCAGGCAGTCGCCCTCCTCGCGGGTGACGACCTTGAGGGTGTCGCCCAGCTCGCCGTAGGCCAGGTACGGCTCGTCGCGGCGCAGGTCGAAGTCGACGCCGGAGGCGCGGGCGATCGGGCCGCTCACCCCGTAGGCGTGCACGGCCTCGCGGGACAGGACGCCGACGCCGCGCGTCCGGCCCCGGAAGATCTCGTTCCCGAGCACCAGCCGGTCGTAGACGTCCATCCGCGAGCGCACCTGGGCCACCGCGTGGCGGGCCCGGCCGAGCCAGCCCGCGGGCAGGTCCTCCTTGAGGCCGCCCACCCGGTTGAACATGTAGTGCATCCGGCCGCCGGAGAGCTCCTCCATGACCGCCTGCAGCTCCTCGCGCTCGTGGAACGCGTGGAAGACGGGGGTGATGCCGCCGAGCTCCAGCGGGTAGGAGCCGAGGAACATCAGGTGGTTGAGCACCCGGTTCAGCTCGGCCAGCAGGGTGCGCGTCCACACCGCCCGCTCGGGGACCTCCATGCCGAGCATCCGCTCGACGGCCATGACGACGCCCAGCTCGTTGGAGAATGCCGACAGCCAGTCGTGGCGGTTGGCCAGCATGACGATCTGCCGGTAGTCGCGGGCCTCGAAGAGCTTCTCCGCGCCCCGGTGCATATAGCCGATGACCGGTTCGGCCCGCTGGACCCGCTCGCCGTCCAGGACGAGGCGCAGCCGCAGCACTCCATGGGTGGAGGGGTGCTGAGGCCCGATGTTGAGCACCATGTCCGTGCTCTCCGCCGCGCCGCCGATGCCGACTGTCGTCTCCGTCATGGGGTCCATCATGGGGCCAGTTTCTCAGCCCGCCGCCGGGTCCCCGGCCGCCCCCTCGCCCGGGGCGCCGCCCAGCAGCCCCGCGCAGGCCCCGCCGACCGGCTGCACGAGCCAGCCGAAGGAGCCCAGGCCGCCGGGGGACGTCAGCTCGGCCGCCTCGCCGGCCGCGCCCAGCGCCCGTACGTACCCGGCCGGGTCGCTCGACGCGAGCGCGAGGGGCGGCCGGGTGCCCTCCACGCCCAGGGCGTGGAGGGCGTCGCGCTGGGTGAGCACCCTTCCGCCGGGCAGCGCCGCCGCGTCCAGTGCCACGTGCGCGGTGATGTCGCAGGACCCGTCGGGCACCGGCCGCACCTCGCGGCCGCCGCGGAAGCCGGTGAGGGTGCCGAACGGGGGACGGGCCGCGCGCTCGTGGGCGTAGTCCACGGCCACCGCCAGCCCGGCGCGCAGCCCGCCGGCCGCCCGGGCCCAGGCGGTGTCGCGCGGGTGGCCGATCTCCGCGCGGGAGCCGGGCGGGCCGCCCTCCAGCGGCCACCAGCGGGCCAGCCACGCGGCGTCCTCGCCGCCGACCGGGTCGCCCGGCAGCTCCTCGCCGTCGGGCAGGACCAGCACCTGGCGGGGGACGCCCGCGCCGTCGGTCTCGGCGACGTCCACCGGCACGTTGTCCAGCCACTCGTTGGCGAACAGCAGCCCCTCGACACCCTCCGGCGGCGCGTCCAGCCAGGTGACGCGCGGATCCAGGCCGGGCGGGCGGTCCGCGAGCTCCACGGCGTACGGGCGCAGCCGCCCGGCGAGCTCCGGCGGGCACTGAGCGAGCACCCCGGCCGTCAGCTCGCCCCGGCCGGCCCCGACATCGGTGAACGCCAGCTCCGCCGGGTGGCCGAGCGCGGCGTCCACCCGGCGCAGCAGCTCCACTACGGCCCCGGCGAAGAGCGGGGAGGCGTGGACGGACGTACGGAAGTGGCCCGCGGGGCCCTCGGGGCGGCGGTAGAAGCCGCCGGGGCCGTAGAGGGCGGCCTCGGTGGCCTCCCGCCAGGTTCTCGTTCCGTTGGTTCCGCTCGCCATGTGCACACGGTATGCCGGGGAGGCGGCGGGAGGCCCTCCACCTTGGGGAGTAGACGGGAAGCGGTCGGATCGATCGCCGGGCTGACCCCGGTGCCGACCCGGCGTGCCTACGCTGGGTGACGTGCACCGCCTCTACGACTTTCTCCGCAGGCACCCGACAGGTGTGGACAGCTTCTGGGCTCTCCTGCTCCTCGGGTTCAGCGGCCTGACCGTGGCCGAGGAGGTCGGGGGCCACAGCCACCGGGCCGCGGCAGCCGTCTGCGCGCTGGCCATGTCCGCGGTGGTCGCCCTGCGGCGGCGGTGGCCCGAGAAGATGCTGCTGCTGGCGACGGCGGCCGGGCTGCTCCAGCTGGCGGCGAACGTGGGTCCCAACATCTGGGACTTCGCCATGATGGTGATCATCTATACGGTGGCGTCCGGCAACACCCGCTGGGCATCGCGCTACGCCCTCATCGGCGGTGCGCTGGCCCCCGTGATCGCCTCGACCCGCTGGCCCGACCCGATCGACACCTCGCCGGGCCGGACCGTCGTCACCATCGCCTTCCTGACCGTCCCCTTCCTCCTCGCCTGGGTGCTGGGCGACTCCATCCGCACCCGCCGCGCCTACTGGGCCCAGCTGGAGGAGCGCGCCACCCGCCTGGAGAAGGAGCGCGAGCAGCAGGCGCAGATCGCGGTCACCGCCGAGCGCGCCCGCATCGCCCGCGAACTCCACGACGTCGTCGCGCACAACGTCTCGGTGATGGTGGTCCAGGCCGACGGCGCCGCCTACGTCCTGGACTCCTCGCCCGACCAGGCCAAACAGGCCCTGGAGACGATCTCCGGCACGGGTCGCCAGGCTCTGGCCGAGATGCGGCGGCTGCTCGGCGTCCTGCGCACGGACGACAGCGCCGAGACCGGCGAGTACGTCCCCCAGCCCGACGTCGAGCAGATCGGCGAACTGGTGGAGCAGGTGCGCGGCGCGGGCCTGTCGGTCGACTTCCGGGTCGAGGGCTCACCGCGCCCGCTGCCCAGCGGCGTGGAGCTGACCGCCTACCGCATCGTCCAGGAAGCGCTGACCAACACCCGCAAGCACGGCGGCCCCGACGCGGGCGCCAGCGTGCGGCTCACCTACTTCGACGACGGGCTGGGCCTGCTCGTCGAGGACGACGGCCGGGGCGCGCAGCACGAGCTCTACGAATCGGGCGGCGCGGACGGCATGGGGCACGGCCTGATCGGGATGCGCGAGCGCGTCGGCATGGTCGGGGGCACGCTGGACGCGGGGCCCCGGCCGGGCGGCGGCTTCCGCATCAGCGTCCTGCTGCCGGCCAGGTCGGGCCGCTGAACGACTCCGTAGGCTGATCACGCCGCTCACTCCGACCCGCTCACCCCGACCGTCCCCGCCCGCTCCCTTCACCTGTCTTGAGAGGACCCCCATGTCCATCCGCGTGATGCTCGTCGACGACCAGGTGCTGCTGCGCACCGGCTTCCGCATGGTGCTGGCGGCCCAGCCCGACATGGAGGTCGTCGCCGAGGCCGGGGACGGCCAGGAGGCGCTGGAGGTGCTGGCCGGCACGGAGGTGGACGTGGTCCTGATGGACGTGCGCATGCCCCGGCTGGACGGCGTGGAGGCGACCCGCCGCATCTGCGCCCAGGACGACCCGCCGAAGGTGCTCATCCTGACCACCTTCGACCTCGACGAGTACGCCTTCTCGGCGCTCAAGGTCGGCGCCAGCGGATTCATGCTCAAGGACGTGCCGCCCGCCGAGCTGCTGGGCGCCATCCGGGCCGTCCACAGCGGCGACGCGGTGGTCGCCCCCAGCACCACCCGCCGGCTGCTGGACCGCTTCACCCCCATGCTGCCCAGCACCGCCGAGGAGCCCCCCAGCGCGGAGATCGGCCGGCTGACCGAGCGCGAGCGCGAGGTGATGCTGCTGGTGGCCCAGGGCCTGTCCAACGGCGAGATCGCGGCCCGGCTGGTGCTGTCGGAGGCGACGGTGAAGACCCACGTGGGCCGGATCCTCACCAAGCTGGGGCTGCGCGACCGGGTGCAGGTCGTGGTGCTGGCGTACGAGAGCGGTCTGGTGCGGGCCGGCGGGGGCGGCGGCGCGGCGCAGTAGCGCCCGGTTCAGCGCAGGACGCCCTCCAGGAAGTCGCTGCCCAGCCGGGCCACCACGGTCAGGTCCAGCTGATGGAGCACGTACCGCCCGCGCCGCCGGGTGGTGATCAGCCCGGCCTTCTTCAGCACCGTGATGTGGCGGGAGACCTCGGGGGAGCTGATGTCGAGGGAGGTGGCCAGCTCGCCCGTGCTGAAGGCGGCCCGGGCGAGATAGCGGCACATCCGCATCCGCATCGGGTGGGAGAGGGCCTCCAGTCTCAGCTGGAGCAGCTCCAGCGAGCCCGGGCCGGGCACCTCGGGCGCCGCCACCGGATAGTGGATCACCGGGCGCCAGCCGGGCGCGTGCAGCACCCACAGGTGAGGCCAGCCGAACGAGGACGGCACCAGGGTGACGCCCGCGGCGATCTCGGGGTCGAGCGCGGAGGTGCGGCCGCTGCCGAGCTTGTCGACGACGATGCGGGACCCGTCGTCCGTGAGCGTGATCGCCGAGGAGACCTCGGCCAGCGCCTCGGCCAGGCCCTTGCGGCGCAGCAGCTCCGTCTTGTGCCGGGCGTCGGCGGCCAGCTGGATCCGCACCCGCTGCCAGACGTCGTCGAAGAACGCCTCCGCGCAGTCCTCGAACAGGCGGCGCAGCCAGGCGCGGACCGCCGGCGGGTCCTCCAGCAGCCGCTTGGCGAAGTCCAGCTGCCGGGGGCCGCGGGCGGTGGCCCGCTCCAGGGCGTACTCACGGGCCCGGGCGTCGCGCAGCGGCGACGTCTTCTCCGTGTAGTACCGGGAGCAGGAGATCTCCAGGGCGGCGTGGGCGAACATGTCGTCGTCCATGCGGTCGAGGAGGTCCAGGTCCTCGGCGAGGGTGTCGCCCGGCAGGCCGTTGCCGTCCGCCAGCGCCGCGAACGGCATGTTGATGTCGGAGAACGTCGAGGCCCACAGGAAGTCCGCCTCGCACAGCCGGTCGGCGAGGTCCGGCTTGAGCGCCGCGTTGGTCGCGGTCGTCCAGCCGTGGAGGCCCGGGTGGTGCCCCGGCTCGGCGAGGGCGTGCAGCGCCGTGCACAGCTCGGCGAGGGGCGAGGGGCGGAACACCACCCGCTCGGGCGGCAGTCCCGCGATGTCGATCATGACGCTCATGGGCTCATCGTGCCTCTCTTCCGTGCCGACCGGCCGTGGATTGACGTTCCTCGTCAATCCACGAGCCGAAACCGGCGACCGCTCGCACCGTAGAAGACATGGACGCCACACAGCAGCATCTGCTCGACCTCTACCGTTCCTCCCAGCAGCACGTCCCCGCGCCGCCCGCTCCCGGGACCGGCGAATGGCGCCTCGTCCGCTCGCTCCGCACCCGGTGGGCCTTCCGGGCCGTCGTCGACGAGCGCGTCGCGGCCCGGCGGGCCCGCTGGGCCGCTCTCTTCCGCCGCCCCCGCCCGGCCCTCCCGCCGATGCCGGCCGCTGTCCGACCCGCCGCCCCCGTCAGGCCCGCGGCCCCTGCCGCCTCCGCGGCCCCTGCCGCCTCCGCCGCCCCCGCCGGCTCAGGCCGTGACGTCCAGCCGGTCCAGCAGTGCGCCGGCCGCCTCCCGGACGTCGGCGGCCGTCCAGGACAGTGCTGAGGCGGCGACCGTCACCTCGGTGACGGACAGCCCGGGCACCGGGCCGTCCGACCAGCGGCCGCCGAACAGCGTCGTCCGCGTCTCCTCCGCGAGCCGCACCCCCGCCCCGGTCAGCGCGTCCGCGGCGTAGGGGAGCCACACCTGGAACTCGTGGGTGTGCGGCACCTCCGGGTGCACCCGGAACCACGGCACCCCCGCCGCGCGGAACCCCTCCCGCAGCGCCTCGGCGACGACCTTCGCATGGGCCACGTACTCCGGCAGCCGGGGCAGCTCCCGCTCCAGCCCGGCCAGGGCCGTCAGCGCCGCCGGCCACTGCTGGAAGACGTTCCCGCCGTAGCGGTGCCGCCAGGCCCGCGCCTCCTCGATCAGCGTCGCAGGGCCGGCCAGCGCGGCCCCCGATATGCCGCCCAGCGACTTGTAGAAGGACACGTACACCGAGTCGGCCAGCGCGGCGATCTCCGCCAGGCCGACCCCGAGGTGCGTGGCGCACTCCCACAGCCGCGCCCCGTCGAAGTGGACCACCGCCTCCCGCTCGCGCGCGGCCTCCACCACCTCGACCAGCTCGTCCCACGTCGGCAGCAGGAAGCCCGGCTCGCGCAGCGGCAGCTCCAGCGCGAGCGTGCCGAACGGCTCCGCCAGCTCGCGCACCTCCGCCGCCGTCGGCGGCCGGGGCTCGTCGGTGACGTGCACCCCGCGCAACCCGCCGACCCGGGCGTACGCGCCGCGCTCGGATCTCTCCAGGTGCGACAGCGGATGCAGGGCCACCACATCGCCGCCCGTCCGCCCGGCCCAGCAGCGCAGCGCCACCTGCTGGGCCATCGTGCCCGTGGGGAAGAACGCGGCCGCCTCCATCCCGAGCAGCTCCGCGACCCGCTCCTCCAGGCGGCCGATCACGCTGGCGCCGTCGCCGTACACGTCCGGCCACTCGTCCATGTCGTACAGCCCGGGGGCGGCCTCGGTCAGCCCTCTCAGGAGCTCGCCCAGGGACGCTCCCGTCCGGGCGCCCGAGAGCACCCGCTCGGAGCCGCGCACCGCCGCGACCCTGCGCGCCAGGTCCACGCCCCCGCCGCCGGTGCCCGCGGCCCCGGCGCCTTCACCGGCCCCGCCGGTGCCCATGTCCTCATCGCTCATGGGCCGAGCATGCCGCACCCGCCGCCCGGCCGCGCCGGGTCATCCACAGGGCCGGTGTGCGGTCCGATCATCGGAGATCCGATCATCGGAGAAGCGCTCGACGGCTGGGGACGGCCGGGGAGGGGTGGGCGCGCCTCGCGTAGCATGACAAGGGAATCGTCCGGTACCCCCGCGGACTGGAACGGAAGGCATCCCGCCGCGTGAACGCACACCTCTCGCCCGAGCATGCGAGCCCCCAGGACCGCCCCGCCCGGCTCACCGTCGGCGTCGTCGGGGCAGGCCGGGTGGGCCCCGCCCTCGCGGCCTCCCTCCAGCTCGCCGGACACCGCCCGGTCGCCGTCTCGGGCGTCTCCGAGGCCTCCCTGCGACGCGCCGCCGCCATGCTGCCCGACGTGCCGGTCATGGCCCCCGCCGACGTCCTCGCGCACGCCGAGCTGGTGCTGCTGACCGTGCCCGACGACGCCCTGCCCGGCCTGGTCGCGGGCCTCGCCGAGACCGGCGCCGTCCGCCCCGGCCAGCTGCTCGTCCACACCTCCGGCCGGCACGGCACCGCCGTGCTCGACCCCGCCACCCGCGTCGGCGCCCTGCCGCTCGCCCTCCACCCCGCCATGACGTTCACCGGCACCCCGGTCGACGTCCAGCGCCTGGCCGGCTGCTCCTTCGGCGTCACCGCGCCCGACGAGCTGCGGCTGGCCGCCGAGGCGCTGGTCATCGAGATGGGCGGCGAGCCCGAGTGGATCGAGGAGAGCTCGCGCCCGCTCTACCACGCGGCCCTCGCCATCGGCGCCAACCACCTCGTCACCCTCGTCGCCCAGAGCATGGACCTGCTGCGCACCGCCGGGGTCGAGCACCCCGCCCGGATGCTCGGCCCGCTCCTGGGCGCAGCCCTCGACAACGCCCTGCGCAGCGGCGACGCGGCCCTGACCGGCCCCGTCGCACGCGGCGACGCGGGCACCGTCGCGGCGCACGTCGCCGAGCTGCGCGCGCACGCCCCCCAGGCCGTCGCCGGATATCTGGCCATGGCCCGTACGACCGCGGACCGCGCCCTCGCGCACGGCCTGCTCAAGCCGGAACTGGCGGAGGACCTGCTCGGCGTCCTCGCGGACGGAGGCAATCAGTGACCATCCAGCTCACCCGCACGGCCGAGGAGCTCCGCGCCCTGCCGCGCACCGGCCGCCGCGCCGTGGTGATGACCATGGGCGCCCTCCACGAGGGGCACGCCACCCTGGTCCGCACCGCCCGCGAGCTGGCCGGGCCGGAGGGCCAGGTCGTCGTCACGGTCTTCGTCAATCCGCTGCAGTTCGGCGCGGGCGAGGACCTGGACCGCTATCCGCGCACCCTCGACGCCGATGTGGAGATCGCCCGGGAGGCGGGCGCCGACGTCGTCTTCGCCCCCGCCGTCGACGAGGTCTACCCCGGTGGGGAGCCGCAGGTCCGGGTGAGCGCCGGCCCCATGGGCGAGCGGCTGGAGGGCGCCTTCCGCCCCGGCCACTTCGACGGCGTGCTCACCGTCGTCGCCAAGCTGCTCCACCTCACCGGCCCCGACCTGGCGCTGTTCGGCCGGAAGGACGCCCAGCAGCTGGCCATGATCCGCCGCATGGCGCGCGACCTGAACTTCCCGGTGGAGATCGTCGGCGTGCCCACGGTCCGCGAGGCCGACGGGCTGGCGCTCTCCAGCCGCAACCGCTATCTCTCCGAAGCCGACCGCGCCACCGCGCTCGAGCTCTCCCGCGCCCTGCTCGCCGCGCACAATGTGGTGGAGCTCGGCCCCGCCGCCGTCCGCCACGCCGCCCACGTCGTGCTGCACGAGGCGGCCGGCATGACCCCGCCCGCCGAGCTGGACTACCTGGCCCTCGTCGACCCGGCGGACTTCACCGAGGTGTCCGACGACCACACCGGACCGGCCGTGCTCGCCGTCGCCGCCCGGGTCGGCTCCACCCGCCTGATCGACAACATCCACCTGGAATTCGAGGCCCCCGGAGCGGACCGATGACCGGTATACGCCTGCACGCCCCCCGTCCCGGCTGGGCGGTCGACGCCGATGTCGTCGTCATCGGCTCCGGCGTCGCGGGGCTGACCGTGGCGCTGCGCTGCGCCGCGGCCGGCCGCAAGGTCACCGTGGTGACCAAGGCGCTCCTGGACGACGGCTCCACCCGCTGGGCCCAGGGCGGCATCGCGGCCGCCCTCGGCGAGGGCGACACCCCCGCCCAGCACCTGGACGACACCCTGGTCGCCGGGGCCGGCCTGTGCGACGAGGAGGCCGTACGGACCCTGGTCACCGAGGGCCCCGACGCCGTCCGCCGGCTGATCGCCGCCGGCGCCCGCTTCGACACCGACGCCGACTCGGGCGAGATCCTGCTGACCCGCGAGGGCGGCCACCACCGCAACCGCATCGCCCACGCGGGCGGCGACGCCACCGGCGCCGAGATATCCCGCGCCCTGGTCGACGCCGTGCGCGCGGCCGGCATCGAGACGATCGAGCACGCCCTCGTGCTGGACCTGCTCAAGGACGCCGAGGGCCGCGCGGCCGGCGTCTCGCTGCACGTCATGGGCGAGGGCCAGCACGACGGCGTCGGCTCGGTGCGGGCCGGAGCCGTGGTCCTGGCCACCGGCGGCATGGGCCAGGTGTTCTCCGCGACCACCAACCCCCCGGTCTCCACCGGCGACGGCGTGGCGCTGGCCCTGCGCGCCGGTGCCGAGGTCTCCGACCTGGAGTTCGTCCAGTTCCACCCGACGGTGCTGTGGCTGGGCCCCGACGCCGAGGGCCAGCAGCCGCTGGTGTCCGAGGCGGTGCGCGGCGAGGGCGCCCATCTGGTGGACGCCGACGGCCACCGCTTCATGGTCGGCGCCCACGAGCTGGCCGAGCTCGCCCCGCGCGACATCGTCGCCAAGGGCATCATGCGGCGCATGCGCGAGCGCGGTGCCGAGCACATGTACCTGGACGCCCGCCACTTCGGCGCCGCCATGTGGGAGCGCCGCTTCCCGACCATCCTGGCCGCCTGCCGGGCGCACGGCATCGACCCGGTCACCGAGCCGATCCCGGTCGCCCCCGCCGCGCACTACGCCTCCGGCGGCGTCCGTACGGACCTGCGCGGCCGCACCACCATCGAGGGCCTCTACGCCTGCGGCGAGGTCGCCTGCACGGGTGTCCACGGCGCGAACCGGCTGGCGTCGAATTCGCTGCTGGAGGGCCTGGTCTTCGCCGAGCGCATCGCCGCGGACATCGTCGGCGGGGTGCGGCGGGCGGGCGAGCCCGTCGCCGCCGCGGCCACGATGCCGCTGCTCGCCCCGGAGACCCGCAGGGCCGTCCAGCGCGTCATGACGCTGGGCGCCGGCGTCCTGCGCTCCCGCCACAGCCTCGAGGAGGCCGCCGCCGAGCTGGCCCGCCTCCAGGACGCCGTCGCGGAGAAGGAGGCCGTGCCCGGCACGGACTCCTGGGAGGCCACCAACCTCCTGCTCGTGGCCCAGGTGCTCGTCGCCGGCGCGCTGCGCCGGGAGGAGACCCGCGGCTGCCACTGGCGCGAGGACCGCCCCCAGCGCGACGATGCGGCCTGGCGCCGGCATCTGCTCGTGACCCTGCGCCCGGACCGTACCCTTACGGTTTCCGCCACGGAAGCGGCCGGCTTCCCGCCCCTGGCCCCGGCCTCCACAGCACCCGCAGCCCCCGCAGCACCCGAGGAGAACGCGTGAGCACCAACGACGACCGTCCGCTGCACCAGATCGAGCGGGCAGGCCAGGAGCCGGCGGCGCCGGCGGCCGGCGGCTGCGGTGACGCCTGCGGCTGCGCCGGCGGGGAGTACGACGCGGAGGCCTACGAGTGCGGGCTCGACCCCGAGCTCGTCCGCCTGATCGTCGCGGCCGGGCTGGACCCGCTGCAGATCGAGGACATCGCGCACCTGGCCATCGAGGAGGACCTCGACGGCGGCAAGGACATCACCACCTTCGCGACCGTCCCCGAGGACGCGGTGGCCACCGGCGACTTCACCGCCCGCGAGGACGGCACGGTCGCCGGCCTGCGCGTCGCCGAGGCCATCCTCTCGGTGGCCTGCACCGACGAGTTCGAGGTCGAGCGGCACGTCGAGGACGGCGACCGGGTGACGGCCGGCCAGAAGCTGCTCACGGTCCGCACCCGCACCACCGACCTGCTCACCGCCGAGCGCAGCATGCTCAACATCCTGTGCCACCTCTCCGGCATCGCCACGGCCACCCGCGCCTGGGCCGACGTCCTGGAGGGCACCGGCACCGCGGTCCGCGACACCCGCAAGACCACGGTCGGGCTGCGCGCCCTGGAGAAGTACGCGGTCCGCTGCGGCGGCGGCGTGAACCACCGGATGTCGCTGTCCGACGCCGCGCTGGTGAAGGACAACCACGTGATCGCCGCGGGCGGCGTGGCCGAGGCGTTCAAGGCCGTGCGCCAGGAGTTCCCCGAGGTGCCGATCGAGGTCGAGGTCGACCGCGTCGACCAGATCCCGCCGGTGCTCGCCGAGGGAGCCGACCTGATCATGCTGGACAACTTCACCCCCGAGCGGACGCGTGAGGCCGTCGAGCTGGTCGCGGGCCGCGCCAAGCTGGAGTCCTCGGGCCGGCTGACGCTGGCCAACGCCCGTGCCTACGCGGACACCGGCGTCGACTACCTGGCCGTCGGCGCCCTCACCCACTCCTCCCCGATCCTCGACATCGGGCTGGACCTGCGGGAGGAGAACCACTGATGCTGCTCACCATCGATGTCGGCAACACCCAGACCGTCCTCGGCCTCTTCGACGGCGAGGACATCGTCGAGCACTGGCGCATCTCCACCGACCCCCGGCGCACCGCGGACGAACTCGCGGTCCTGCTCCAGGGGCTGATGGGCCGCCATCCGCTGCTCGGCGACGAGCTGGGCGACGGCATCGATGGCATCTGCATCTGCTCGACGGTCCCCTCCGTGCTCCACGAGATGCGCGAGGTGACCCGCCGCTACTACGGCGACGTGCCCGCCATCCTGGTCGAGCCGGGCGTGAAGACCGGTGTGCCGATCCTCATGGACCAGCCCAAGGAGGTCGGCGCCGACCGCATCATCAACGCGGTCGCCGCCGTCGAGCTCTACGGCGGCCCGTGCGTCGTCGTCGACTTCGGCACGGCGACGACGTTCGACGCGGTCAGCGCGCGCGGCGAGTACGTCGGTGGCGTCATCGCCCCCGGCATCGAGATCTCCACGGAGGCGCTGGGCGTCCGGGGCGCCCAGCTCCGCAAGATCGAGCTCGCCCGCCCGCGCAGCGTCATCGGCAAGAACACCGTCGAGGCCATGCAGTCCGGCATCCTCTACGGCTTCGCGGGCCAGGTCGACGGCGTCGTCACCCGCATGGCCCGCGAGCTGGCGGACGACCCCGACGACGTCACCGTCATCGCGACGGGCGGCCTGGCGCCGCTGGTGCTGGGCGAGGCGAGCGTCATCGACGAGCACGAGCCGTGGCTGACCCTGATCGGCCTCCGGCTGGTCTACGAGCGGAACATCGCCCGGGGCTGATCCCACGGGCCCGGGGGCGTGGGCCTGACAACGCGTCACGAACCCCCGAAAACGCGTCACCCGCCCCCGCCGGCGGGCCGGTCGAGGCAACCAACCGGTGCCCAGGACTGTCCTGAGTGCTGTCAGGCGGAATTGGGCACCGATGGGCTGGGGCGTGGGCACCGTGAAGCGATCACTACGGCTGGCGGCGGCTGCCGCCCTCGCGGCGGGGGCGGCGGCCCTGACGCCGGCCGCCGTGGCCCACGCCGCCGCGTCGGCCCCGCGGCGCGCCGACTACCAGGCGATAGCCCACCCCGTCACGGGCCGCGTGGGCGAGACGGTGGACGTCGAGGTGGGCGTGCGCAAGGCCGGCCCCGGGCGGACGCTGGACGACCGGGCGTACGAGGTCACGGCCCCGGAGGGCACCACGATCGTCTCGGCCGCCGCCTGCACCCCGCGCGGCGGGGACACCCGTACGTACCTCTGCGCGCTGGGGGCCTTCCCCGCGGACGACCGCGAGACGCTGAGCTTCCAGGTCCGCATCGACGAGAAGGTCGAGGGGGCCGAGGGCCTGGTCCGGGTCGTCGACCGCGACGAGGACCCCGATCCGGACCCCGACCCGGACAACGACACCGCGCCGATCCCGGTCGAGGTGAAGGACCCCGGCGCCGCCCCGCGGTCCCGGCCGGCCACCGACCGGGGCACCTCGGGCACCCTGCTGATCGCCACCACCTCCGGCACCGCCCTCTCCGCCGGCGCCATCGCCCTGGGCGTCGCCCGCCGCCGGGACCACTGAGCCGCCGCCGGGAGCCCTGAAGCCGGGACCACTGAGGAGCCCTGTCGTCGGGACCTCTGACATGCCACGCCCGAGATGGTGTGCTAAGCGAATTTTGTCCACTTAGCACTTACAGTCGGCCCATGCCCACGCCCTATGGATCCCGCGGCGGCATGGCGTTCAGCGCGGACGAGCTGCGCGTCCTGCGCCGTGCCCTCGACATCGCACTCCGCCCCCACTCCGCCCGCACCCGGCCCGCGCCCGAACGGGACGCGGAGGTGCGGGACTGTCTCCGGCTCTCGGAGGCCATGACCGAGGCCGCCCACGAGGGAGCCCGGGTCCGCGCCTTCCTCCGCGCCGACCTCGACCGCTACCGCGCCGCCCTGCCGGGCGCCGCCCCCGGATATCTGCGGCGGCTGCGGGAGGCCCTCGCGGACGGTCACGAGCCCGCCGCCGAGGACCTCACGGCCTTGCGCGCGCTCCGCGCGGCCCCCTGTGGCACGGCGGAGACCGCCCGCCGCGAGGCCCTGCTGCGGCGCTGCGAGCGGCTCGCCGAGCACGCCGTACGGGTCCGGCCGGCGGCCCGCGTCGTGCCCGCCGTACCGGGCGCCCGGCCCCGGCCCGGACGGCTTCCCGCCGCCCCCGCGGCGGGGCCCCCGGACCGGAAGCCCGTGGAGCGGCCCGCGCGGCCGGACGAGCGGGGCACGGAACGGACGCCGCCGCCGGCCCCGGCGCCCAAGGCGCCCCGTCCGGAGAGGCCCATCCCGACGCCCGGCGAGGTCTTCCCGCCCCGCCGCAAGCCCGCCCCGCCGACGGGGAGCGTCACCCGCCCGGCCTGACCCCCGCCGGCCCGGCCGCCTGCCCGACTCGCCCCGTTCGCCCCGGCCCGACCCGGCCGGTCCGGTGGACGGGGCGGGCGCGTAATCTGGTCGGGTCGCTCAGCACGTAATCGCGCAGACCCCGATCCAGAAGGAGCCGACGGCCATGGACTATGTCGCCGCGCTGGTCCCGCCCGTGGTGATGGCGGTGGCTTTCACCGCACTGGTTGTGACGATCATCAAGAGCCAGGGTGGTGCGAACAAGGCGAAGGAAGACGCCATCGTCGACGCCGCACTGGCCCGCGCCGAGGCCGCCCAGCAGACGCCCAAGGGCACCGCGGCCTGATCCGCGGCCCGATCCACCGGGCGCCGGCCCGCACCGGGGCGCACGAGCCGAGAGCGAATTCTCGGACCGTGCGCCCTTTTTTGGTCGGCGGATTGCCGCCCCGATAAACCGGCATTCGAGACATCTCCCACTATTATTCGCGTGTGGTTCGACGCCTGGGTGATCTGGAAGACGCCGTGATGACGCGCGTGTGGGAGTGGAACCGGCCGGTCACCGTTCGAGAAGTGCTGGAAGACCTTCAGCAGGAACGGTCCATCGCCTACACCACCGTGATGACCGTAATGGACAACCTGTATCAGAAGGGCTGGCTGCGCCGGGAAGCCGAAGGCCGCGCCTATCGATATGAAGCGGTCTCCAACCGGGCCGCCTACTCGGCCGCACTGATGAACGAAGCCTGGTCGCTCAGCGACAACCCCGCCGCCGCTCTCGTGGCCTTCTTCGGCATGATGTCGGCCGAACAACGCGAAGCCCTCCGCGACGCCATCCGCGTCGCGCAACTCGACGGGCCCGACGAGCCCCCCGCCCCGCCGGGGCGATAGCGTCCGGGCATGCCCGCTCTCACTGAAATCGTCACCGTCCGCAGGGCCCGCACCAGCGATGTCCCCGCGCTGCGCCGCCTCATCAACGCGTACGCGCGCGACCGCATCCTGCTCGACAAAGCCACGGTGACGCTTTACGAGGACATCCAGGAGTTCTGGGTCGCCGAGCGGGACGAGGACGGTACGGTCATCGGGTGCGGGGCGCTCCACGTGATGTGGGAAGACCTCGCGGAGGTGCGCACTCTGGCCGTCGACCCGGATGTCCGCGGCGGCGGAGTCGGCCACCTGCTCCTGGACAAGCTGCTGCGCACGGCCGGCTGGCTGGGGGTGCGGCGCATTTTCTGCCTCACCTTCGAAGTCGACTTCTTCACGAAGCACGGCTTCGTCGAGATCGGCGAGACCCCGGTGGACGGTGATGTGTACAGCGAGCTGCTGCGTTCCTATGACGAGGGCGTTGCCGAGTTCCTCGGTCTCGAACGAGTGAAGCCGAACACCCTTGGCAACAGCCGGATGCTTCTGCATCTGTGAAGCGCGGTCCCTATGTCCGAATCGCGCCCCTATCGTGCAGGCCCGGAAGCCATCGTTCCCATGCCGAAGGCGGACTGAACCTTCCCGGGGGGTTTGTGTTTTTCCGGGAAAGGCGGTTTGCTATTCCTTCGTAATCCCTTTTACGCTGATGAAAGGAATCCCCCGTGGCGCAGAAGGTTCAGGTCCTTCTTGTCGACGACATGGACGGCGGCGAGGCCGACGAGACCGTCACGTTCGCGCTGGACGGCAAGTCCTACGAGATCGACCTCACCACGGCCAACGCGGACAAGCTCCGTGAGGCGCTCGCGGACTACGTGAAGGCCGCCCGCCGCACCGGTGGCCGCGCCTCGGCCGCCCGGGGCAAGGCGCGCACGAGCGCCGCCGCCGGCAGCCCGGACACCGCGAAGATCCGCGCCTGGGCCAAGGAGAACGGCTACAACGTCAACGACCGCGGTCGTGTCCCCGCCGAGATCCGCGAGGCGTACGAGAAGGCCAACGCCTGATCTCCGTGTGATCACCCGGCGGCTGGTCCCTGCGCGCCCCGGCGGCGCGCAGCAGCCGGTTCCGGTGGCACTCCGTGGCCGCCGCGCTCACCAGCCGGACGAGATCGGGGGCACCGCCGTCGCTCCCGAGGCCCGTCACCGGCAGGGCCGGCTCCACCCGGCCCCCGGGCTCGGGAGGCCGCACCCACACGGCCGCCGCGGCCCCCTGGGGCCCGTACGGCCACCCGGGCGCGCGGCCGGTCCCGCAGGGCGCCGGAGCCACCAGGCGGCCGCCCGGCCCCAGCGCGTCGAGCTCCAGGGCGATCCCGCCCCATTCCAGCCACGCGAGCAGCCCCGGCAGCTCGTCGGCGGTGCCCACGGCGGTCAGGAACCACATCGTCCGGGTTCGGGTGTCCAGGGCGACGGGCCCGGTCGCGGGCACCTGCCCGAGGACGGCGAACCCGGCCTCCGCGGGCATGCCCAGGGCGTCGAAGCGGACGCCCGTGACCAGCTCCACGGGCCGGCCGTCCCCGGTCGGCCAGGTGGGCCAGCCCAGGACGCACTCGTACCACTGCCGGAGCCTGCGCCGGCCGTGCGCCCCGGCCCCCGCGGCCGAGGCGGGCGGCGGGACCACGGCCGGGCCCATGGCCGGCTCCGCGGGTGAGCCCCCCGGGGGGCGGCCCGGGCACGGGAGAGCTACCGTCATGAACGGTGCAACTGTGGAAGACCCAAGAGGTTACGCTGAGTGGATACTTGGGCACGCTCCGTACAGGAATTCCGGGGCGCACAGGGGCTCCGGGCGACGCGAGGGTGTTCGCCCGTAGCGGATGGGGACGACCCGCGCGGCATGGGGCATCAGCCTCCGCGGGTAGGACTTCCCTCGTGGGAAGAGGCTGTACAGCGGGGCCCGGGCGGCCTGCCGGGGGCGGCGACGGGACCGCGGGCGGGCGTGTCGGCCCAGCCGGGCGTTCGCCATGGGCGTAGTGGTGGTGGGCGTATATGCCTGGCCTGCGGGAACATCGTCTCCCACCATCGGGTTGGAGGAGATGTCGGCTGTTCGGCAGCAGGTTTCCCCGCCGGCGCGGGGGTGATCCGGACGGGTGTCGGCAGTTGGAATGAGCTGTCCCGCCCAGCGGGACTAGCATGCGGAAGGACAGGGAGGGGACCGACCCCTAACTGCCTGACCGCTCTGAGGAGCGATTAACGATGTTCGAGAGGTTCACCGACCGTGCGCGGCGGGTTGTCGTCCTGGCTCAGGAAGAAGCCCGGATGCTCAACCACAACTACATCGGCACCGAGCACATCCTCCTGGGCCTGATCCACGAGGGTGAGGGTGTCGCCGCTAAGGCCCTGGAGAGCCTCGGGATTTCGCTCGAGGCGGTCCGCCAGCAGGTGGAGGAGATCATCGGCCAGGGCCAGCAGGCCCCGTCCGGCCACATCCCCTTCACCCCCCGTGCCAAGAAGGTCCTGGAGCTGTCGCTCCGCGAGGCCCTCCAGCTCGGCCACAACTACATCGGCACCGAGCACATCCTGCTCGGCCTGATCCGCGAGGGCGAGGGCGTCGCCGCCCAGGTCCTCGTGAAGCTGGGCGCCGACCTCAACCGGGTGCGGCAGCAGGTCATCCAGCTGCTCTCCGGCTACCAGGGCAAGGAGGCCGCCACCGCCGGCGGCCCGGCCGAGGGCACCCCCTCGACCTCGCTCGTCCTGGACCAGTTCGGCCGCAACCTGACGCAGGCCGCCCGCGAATCCAAGCTCGACCCGGTCATCGGGCGCGAGAAGGAGATCGAGCGGGTCATGCAGGTGCTGTCCCGCCGTACGAAGAACAACCCGGTCCTCATCGGCGAGCCCGGCGTCGGCAAGACCGCCGTCGTCGAGGGCCTGGCGCAGGCCATCGTCAAGGGCGAGGTGCCCGAGACCCTCAAGGACAAGCACCTCTACACCCTCGACCTGGGCGCGCTGGTCGCCGGCTCCCGCTACCGCGGTGACTTCGAGGAGCGCCTGAAGAAGGTGCTCAAGGAGATCCGCACCCGCGGCGACATCATCCTGTTCATCGACGAGCTCCACACCCTGGTCGGCGCGGGCGCCGCCGAGGGCGCGATCGACGCCGCCAGCATCCTCAAGCCGATGCTGGCCCGCGGCGAGCTGCAGACCATCGGTGCCACCACGCTCGACGAGTACCGCAAGCACCTGGAGAAGGACGCCGCCCTCGAGCGCCGCTTCCAGCCCATCCAGGTCGCCGAGCCGTCGCTGCCGCACACCATCGAGATCCTCAAGGGTCTGCGCGACCGCTACGAGGCCCACCACCGCGTCTCCATCACGGACGAGGCGCTGGTCCAGGCCGCCACGCTCGCCGACCGCTACATCTCCGACCGCTTCCTGCCGGACAAGGCGATCGACCTGATCGACGAGGCCGGCTCCCGGATGCGCATCCGCCGGATGACCGCGCCGCCGGACCTCCGCGAGTTCGACGAGAAGATCGCCGACGTGCGCCGGGAGAAGGAGTCCGCGATCGACTCGCAGGACTTCGAGAAGGCCGCCTCCCTCCGCGACAAGGAGAAGCAGCTCCTGGCCGCCAAGGCCAAGCGGGAGAAGGAGTGGAAGGCCGGCGACATGGACGTCGTCGCCGAGGTCGACGGCGAGCTGATCGCCGAGGTCCTGGCCACGGCCACGGGCATCCCGGTCTTCAAGCTCACCGAGGAGGAGTCCTCCCGCCTGCTGCGCATGGAGGACGAGCTGCACAAGCGCGTCATCGGCCAGAAGGACGCCATCAAGGCGCTCTCCCAGGCGATCCGGCGCACCCGTGCGGGCCTCAAGGACCCCAAGCGTCCGGGTGGATCGTTCATCTTCGCCGGCCCCTCGGGTGTCGGTAAGACGGAGCTGTCCAAGACGCTCGCCGAATTCCTCTTCGGCGACGAGGACGCGCTGATCTCCCTCGACATGTCGGAGTTCAGCGAGAAGCACACCGTCTCGCGTCTGTTCGGCTCCCCGCCCGGCTACGTCGGTTACGAGGAGGGCGGCCAGCTCACCGAGAAGGTGCGCCGCAAGCCGTTCTCCGTGGTCCTCTTCGACGAGGTCGAGAAGGCCCACCCGGACATCTTCAACTCGCTGCTGCAGATCCTGGAGGACGGTCGCCTGACCGACTCCCAGGGCCGCGTGGTCGACTTCAAGAACACCGTCATCATCATGACGACGAACCTCGGCACCCGGGACATCTCCAAGGGCTTCAACCTGGGCTTCGCCGCCCAGGGCGACGTCAAGACCGGGTACGAGCGGATGAAGGCGAAGGTCAACGAGGAGCTCAAGCAGCACTTCCGGCCCGAGTTCCTCAACCGTGTCGACGACACGGTGGTCTTCCACCAGCTGTCGCAGGAAGACATCATCCAGATCGTCGACCTGATGATCGCCAAGGTGGACGAGCGCCTCAAGGACCGCGACATGGGCATCGAGCTCAGCGCGGACGCCAAGATGCTGCTGGCGAAGAAGGGCTACGACCCGATCCTGGGCGCCCGCCCGCTGCGCCGCACCATTCAGCGCGAGATCGAGGACATCCTGTCCGAGAAGATCCTCTTCGGCGAGCTCCGTCCGGGCCACATCGTGGTCGTCGGCACGGAGGGCGAGGGCGAGGAGAAGAAGTTCACCTTCCGCGGCGAGGAGAAGTCCGCCCTGCCGGACACCCCGCCGGTGGAGTCCGCGACGGGCGGGGCCGGGCCCAACCTGTCGAAGGACGCGTAACACGTAGGGACACAGGGGCGTGGGGGGGGGGGGGGGGGGGGGGGGGGGGGGGGGGGGGGGGGTTTTTTTTTTTTTTTTTTTTTTTTTTTTTTTTTTTTTTTTTTTTTTTTTTTTTTTTTTTTGGGTTTCTTGTTTGGGTTTTT
>NZ_JBWKFM010000009.1:0-23958 GCF_056434285.1 Streptomyces sp. NPDC044063 | reverse complement strand
CACCCCCCCTCCCCCCCCCCCACCACCCCCACCCCCCCCCCCCCTCCCCCCCCCCCCCGCCCCCCCCCCCCCCCCCCCCCGGCGCCCTTTTTCCGTTCCGCTTCCGTTCCGCTTCCGCTCCGCCCGCCGGTTATCCCGTCCGCCGGGTTATCCCGGTTCGGGGTCCCGAAGGAATTCCAGGTCTTTGGCCGAGGAATTCAAGGTCTCCGGCCGGGAGAATCCGGCGAGCTGTTCCGGCGGCAGCCGGGCCTCCATGCGCTCCCAGGCCCCGGCCACGGCGAGGCGCACCTCCGGTGCCGGATGGCGCCCGTAGGCCGCCAGCGCCGGGAGGGCCTCCGCGCCGAGGTGGGTGAGCACCTGGACGACGCGACGCGCCGCCTCCGGGGCCAGCCCCTCGGGGCCGGGCAGCACCGGCAGCACGTCGGGGCCCAGCGAGGCCAGGTACTCCGTCTCCACGTCGTCGGCCGGCGGCCCCAGCGCCCGGAGCCCGTCCCACACGGCCTCGTACTGGTCGTCGGCCAGGAAGGCCGCGCCGGCGGCGCACTCCGCGGCCAGGACGCGCAGGGACCAGCGGACGTTGCGCCGCTGCTCGGCGTCCCCGGCGGCGATCAGGGCCGCGAGGACCCGGCGGGCCTCACCGCGCCCGCAGTGCCCGACGACCAGCCGGATGACGTCCTGCCAGTGCTCCTCCGCCGCATGGGTCAGCAGCTCGCCCAGCGAATCGCTGTCCTGGAACTCCTTCGCCGCCAGATAGTCCTGGAACGTGCGGTGGATGAACTGGATGGAGTCCCGGGTGCGCTGCTGGAGCAGCCCGCTGCGGTTGACGAGGTGGGCCAGTACCCGATCGGCCGGGGCCTGCTCCCGTACGTGCCGCAGGCCGGCCAGGGCCGGTTCCAGCTGGCGCAGCGCCTGGGCGCGCGAGAGCTCGGCCCGGTAGTTGCGGACCAGCCAGACCGCGATGCGCTGGAGGAGCTGCCGCCCGTCGTCGACGGAGAGGCTGACGCCCTCCGGGGCGACCACGTGCCGGATGCTGTCGCGGTTGCCGAGCAGCATCGCCAGCGCGGCGTCGTAGAGCTGCCGGCGGGTACGGGGGAGCAGGCCGCCCCGGCGGCGGTGGAGGGCGCAGATGACCGCGCACAGCAGCGGGGTGCGGGCCAGGTCGCGCAGCCCGGCGTTGCGGCGGAACTGCGCCGTCAGGTCGTGTTCCAGCGCGGTGAGCCGGCGGCGCTCGGCCCCGGCCCGCAGCTCGTCCGGGATCACCCGGCACTCCAGGCGGGCCGCCTCGTGCCAGACGCCGACGAAGGCATGGATGTCCTCGTCCCGCATGGGCAGGAGCTGAAGCTCCTCGAAGTGCTCCGACTTCAGCCAGGCCTGCTCGACGGCCAGCGGCCGCACTGTGACCAGGCAGCGGGTGTCCGGGTGCATGCGCAGGAACTCGGCGAGCCACCGCCGGGCGGGGTCGCGCTCGGTCTGCGGCAGCTCGTCCAGGCCGTCGATCAGCAGCAGGACCCGGCCGGCCGCCAGGACCCGGCCCGCCCAGCCCGGCGGCGGGTCGTCCACGGGCAGCTGGGCGATGCCCGGCAGCTGGGCAGGCGTGGGGTGGGTGAGGCCCCGCGCCGCGAGCCTGCGCATCGGGACGACGAACGGGACCAGGCCGTTGAGGGCCCCGAGCTCCGCGGGCAGCGTCCGGCAGGCGGCGTGGGACGCCAGCCACCACACGAGGGTGGTCTTGCCCGCGCCGGCCTCGCCGCGCACGACCGTCCGGGGCCGGGAGCCGAGGAGCTCCTCGACGCGCCGCGGCACCGGGCGCGGGAAGGGCGCGTCCACCGCCGGGACGGCCTCCAGGCTCAGGTAGGCGGTGTCCAGGTCCCAGCTGTTCTCGTTGGTGCCCAGGTCGTCGAGGCCGAAGACCTCCATGCGGCTGTAGCGGGCCCGGACCGCCCGCGCGTACTCCTCCTCGTAGGCGAGGTCCCGGTGGTCGGGGCTGTTGATCTCCTCCAGGGGCGGGGCGTCCGGCCAGTACCGCCGCAGCACCTCACGCAGGCCGTCGGCGAGGATGCGCGTCAGCGGGATGGCGTCGACGGCCGAGTGCTCCCAGCCCCGCGGGTCCTCGGTGGCGATCCCCACCAGGACCGGCCCGGCGAACAGCGGCCCGCCGGACAGGCCCGCCCACGGGGAGCCGTCAGGGTCGGCCCCGGGCGGGTGGTGGTCACTGTGCAGCACGTACCGGCCGCGCAGCCGCCCGGACAGCGGGGTGAGCGTGCCGGGGACCTGTACGGCCTCCAGCTCGCCGCCCCGGTAGCGCTGGACCTGGGGGAAGCCGAGGACCTGGCAGCCGGACACCGGCTGGGTGACGGCGACCCTGCCCCAGCGCAGCGGCGGCAGGGTGTGGGCGGGCACCAGGTCGCGCCGCGCCCTGAGCAGCACCGCGTCGCACAGCTCGGGGTGGCCCGCCCAGAGGACCTCGGAGATCACGGGCCCGGTGCCGCCCGGGACCACCACCTCCGCCAGCGTCGGCCGGTTCGAGCCTCCGAAGAGGCGTCGGAGGTTGAAGATGTGGCAGGTGGTGAGGACGAGGTCCGGCGTGAGCAGCACGCCGCTGCCCTGCCCGTCGGCGAGCACCGCCACCAGCCGGTCCGTCATGGACCTCACCGCTCGGCGTCACCGGCGCCGAAGCCCGAGATTCCCGCCGGCCGGTCGTTGCCGACCTTCCAGCCGTCGCCCGTGCGCATGTCCTTCGGGGTGAGGGTGAAGGCGATCCTGTGGGTGCGCGCCGAGCCGCGGGAGGCGTCGGCGCCGACCTCGGCGATCCAGGCCTTCACCTTGCCGCCGGCCTTGGCGTCCCGGCGCAGCTCGACCGTGAATTCCAGGGAGATGTCCCCGACGTCGAAGGCGAGATCCTCCCCCGCGCCGGCGGCCGCCGCGGCGGTCAGACCCGCGCGGATGGCCCGCACCGCTTCCGCCAGCTCTATGTCCTCGAATTCGTTGCCCACCGCGAGACCCCCCGCACGCTGCGTACAGATCCACCGCCTGGAGCGTACCGCCGAACTTCCGGCTCGGACGGGGGATCGGCACGGGCCGGAGGGGCCTGTGCGGTGACATGGCGCACAGCGGTTTTCGGCGCTACTAGGCCTCCTAGTGGAGAAATTGATCTCAAGGATTCCCGCTGAATTGTGCGGAAGGTCCACTATTCGCCCCCGGAAGTGATTCCGCGGGCTACGGCATTCGCTAGTAGATGGGGTATTTGTCAGGCCGGGTAAGCGCTGGTTACCAAGGTAGGGCGATCCCGGTCCGCAGCCGGGACCTGTCCATGCCTGGAGGTTTATCCGTATGTCGAAGCGCACCGCTTTCCGTAACTCGAGCAAGGCCGTTCTCCGTACCCGTGCCGCCGTCGTGGTGGCCGGTCTGGGAGCCTCGGCCGCGCTGGGTTGCGGGGTTGCGCTCGCAGCCGACACCCCCGCCGCGGTGGGCGGCTTCCCCGCGTTCGCCTCCGTCGCCGCCCTCGGTGACGCGCTGAACGCCCAGGCCGCCACCCAGCTGAAGGTGGCGGAGAAGGAGAAGCAGGCCGAGCAGGCCAAGCGGGACGCCGAGAAGCGTGCCGAGGAGGCCCGCAAGAAGGCCGAGGCCGCCTCCCGCAAGCGTGCCGAGGGCTGGGTCGCCCCGGTCGCCGGCTACCAGATGGGTCAGCCGTTCGGTAAGGCCGGCGCCATGTGGGTCGCCAAGCACAGTGGCCAGGACCTCGTCGTCAACACCGGCACCCCGGTCATGTCCGTCCACGGCGGCACCGTCGTCAAGGCCGGCCCCAACGGCGGCGGCGACGGCCCGGCCTACGGCAACGCCATCGTCATCCGGCACGCCGACAACACGTACTCCCAGTACGCCCACCTCTCGCAGGTGAAGGTCTCGATCGGCCAGACCGTGAGCACCGGCCAGGTGATCGGCCTCTCCGGCTCCACCGGCAACTCGTCCGGTCCCCACCTGCACTTCGAGATCCGCACCACGCCGAACTACGGCTCGGCCGTCGAGCCCGTCGCCTTCATGAAGGCCCACGGCGAGAACCTCTGACCCGGCCCGTACCGGGTGACAGCCGCCCCACCGCCCCACACGGCGGTGGGGCGGCTTTCGTCATGCCACGAGGCCGTGCCGCAGGGTCGTCGGTGCCGCGGGGCCGTCAGGGGCCGCAGGGCCGTCAGTCCGGCACCTGGATGATCGGGAAGGTGCCCGTGCTCGTCGGGGAGGACTCGGGGAGCCACAGCACGGCGATCGCGCCGCCCCCGCCCTCCGCCTCCGGATCGGCGTTCCGGAAGGTCAGCCGGGCGCCCAGGACGCGGGCCTGGCCCGCGGCGATGGTCAGGCCCAGGCCGTGGCCCTTGCCGGCCCGGTCCTTGCTGCCCGTACGGAACCGGCTCGGCCCCTCCCGCAGCAGCTCCTCGGGGAAGCCGGGCCCGTGGTCGCGCACCCGCAGCACCCGGCCCTCGACGGACACCTCGACCGGCCCCTTGCCGTGCTTGGCGGCGTTGGCCAGCAGATTGCCCAGGATGCGCTCCAGGCGGCGCGGGTCGGTGGAGACGTAGGCGTTGCGGACGACCGTGACGCGCGCGTCGGGCGCGGCGGACCGCACCCGGCGCTGCACGAACTCGCCCAGCTCGATGTCCTGCATCTCGGCGCGCTCGGCGAAGCCGTCCAGCCGGGCGACCTCCAGCACGTCCTCGACGAGGGTGCGCATGGCCTGCGCCCGGTCCCGTACGAGCTCCGTGGGGCGGCCCGGCGGCAGCAGCTCGGAGGCGGCCAGCAGGCCGGTCACCGGGGTGCGCAGCTCATGGGCGATGTCGGCGGTCACCCGCCGCTCGGCCTCCAGCCGGTCGCGCAGCGCCTCGGCCATGCCGTCGACGGCCCGCGCGAGGTCGTCCGTCTCGTCCCGCACCCGGCCGCCGATGGCGTCGCGCACGCGGACGTCCGGGTCGTCGCCGTCGGCGAGCCTGCGGGCGGCCGTGGCGGCCTTGCGCAGCCGGCGGGAGAGCTGGCCGCCGACGAGGATGCCCAGGGCGCAGCCGCCCAGGACGACCGAGACCGAGCCGATGATCAGCGCCCGGTCGAGGTCGTTGAGGATGTCGTAGCGGTCCTTGAACCGGGTGTGGATCGACAGGATCCGGCCGTTGCGCAGCGGGGTGGAGGCCCACACCTCGGGGGCGCCGCTGCCGTTGTCCTGGAGGTAGGTGGCGCGCAGGCCGACGTCGGCGGCGTCGCGCAGGGGCTGCGGCAGGGCGGGGTCGTCCACCTTGGCACGCAGCATCAGCTTGCCGCCGGTGGACTCGTAGTACCGCTGGGCGATCTGGACCCGGTCGTCCATCTGGTCCCGGCTGCTGTTGAGCATGGAGACGCGCGCCGCGTTGTGCACGACGAGGCTGAGCGCGACGGCGACGAGCGCGCCGACGCCCGCGATGGCCAGGCTGACCTTCCAGCGCAGGCCGCTGCGGAGAGCGAGCTTCACCACGACAGGACCATGATCCGCCGATCAGCCTCTGAGCTTGTAGCCGAAGCCGCGGACCGTCTCGATCCGGTCCTGGCCGATCTTTCCGCGCAGCCGCTGCACATGGACGTCCACCACCCGGGTGTCGCCGCCCCAGCCGTAGTCCCAGACCCGCTCCAGCAGCCGGTCGCGGGAGAGGACGGTGCCGGGCGCGGAGGAGAACTCCAGCAGCAGCCGCATCTCGGTGGGGGTCAGGGCGACCGGGGTGCCCGCCTTGCGGACCTCCATGCCCTCGGTGTCGACCTCCAGGTCGCCGAAGCGCAGCACGCCCTCGACGGAGTCCGGCGCGGCATCCGCGGCGCCACCGCCCGCGGCACCGCTGGCGTGCCCGAAGCGGCGCAGGACCGCGCGGATCCGGGCGACGAGCACGGCGCCGTCGAAGGGCTTGGTGACGTAGTCGTCGGCGCCGGCCTCCAGGCCGAGCACGACGTCGATGCTGTCGGCGCGCGCCGACAGCATGATCACGGGAACGGTGGACTCGTCACGGATCCGGCGGCACAGGCTGACCCCGTCCAGTCCCGGAACCATCACGTCCAGCAGCGCGATGTCGGGTCGCCGGGCGCGGAAGCTCTCCAGGCCGGAGAGGCCGTCCGGCACCGCGGTGACCACGAAGCCGTCGCGCTCCAGGGCGAGCTGCGTAGCCTCGCGGATGACGTCGTCGTCCTCGACGAAGAGCACATGCGTATCGGCCACGCTGCTCTCAGCCCTCCGTTCCTTCGTTCGGCGCCTTGCCGGTGTCGCCGACCTTGCCGAAGTCGGTGTGGGTGCGGCCGGTCTCGCGGAAGACGTTCTCCGACCAGTGGTAGGTCAGGACGTCCTCGCCCGAGGCGCAGCAGACGGCGTCGCCCGGTCCGTAGACCTGCTTGGTGATCGTGAGATCACGGCGGTCTATGTCGGCGTAGACGGGCGCCTGCTCGGCCACGAACACATTCTCGTAGGTGTTGCCCTTGGCACGGTACACATAGGAACCGACACCGATGGAATCGCCGCAGGTCAGGACGTTGATCACGACATCGGGGCGGGAGCCGCCGGTCAGCTGCCCGTAGATCACGTCGACGGGGTACTGGTCCTTCACGCACGGCTTGAGGTTCTTCTTGACCTGATCGCCGACCTTGGGGTCGGACTTGATCAGCTTGACGGCGTCGACCTTGTCCTGGGGCGAGGCCGCCGACGCGGACGACTGGGGCGCCCGGGGGGAGGCGGCCTTGGCCGCCGGCTGGGTCTGCGCGGGCCCCTCCTTGCGCACGCCCTCACTGCTCGTACCGCATCCGGCCAGCAGAAGACCGGCGGTGGCGGCCATCGCCGTGACCGCACCACCGGTGATCAGAGCCGGGCCGAAGCCGCGGGACCCGCGGGGTCCCGGTCCGGCCGGCCCGCCGCTCAGGCCGCGCACCGTTCGCGCCCCCGCTCGTTGCGCTCCAGGGCGTGGAAGTCCAGGTCGCGGCTCTCCAGCTCCTGGCGCAGCCGGGCCAGCGCACGGTGCAGCGTGCTCTTGACCGTACCCGTCGACATGCCGAGCGCCTCCGCGGTCTCCTCGGTGCTCATCTGCTCCCAGTGTCGCAGCACGACGACGCTGCGCTGCTTGGGCGCGAGGACGCCGAGGATGTCCATCAGCAGGGCCCGGTCGGCGTGCTGCTCGGTGCCGTCCTCGACGCTGGCGTCGGGGAGCTGCTCGGTGGGCACCTCGTCGAGCTTACGGGCGCGCCACCACTCCGTACGGGTGTTGATCATGACACGGCGGAGGTAGGCGTCGGCCAGCGACTTGTCCGCTATGCCCTCCCAGCGGCCGTAGGTGCGGACGAGGGCGGTCTGGAGCAGGTCCTGGGCGTCGATGGGGTCCGGGACGAGCCGCCGGGCGCTGCGCAGGAGGGCGTCCTGACGGTTGCGCACGTACTCTTCGAAGTCCAGAACCTTGCCGCTGCTGGCCATACCCGCAGCCTCCATTCCTGCTTGCGTTCCCCGCGTCACGCTGGCAGTCGTCCAGCACGGGTAGGACGCTACGGACGGGCTGTTGCGACGCGATGTGCGGGAGCCCTTCGGCTGGTGCACAGCTGTCCATAGGTTGTGTAACAGCTGTGCGGGGGGCGCGGGGAAAGGGCTGATCCGTCCGGTTCGGGAGGCCTCGGATCATGGTCTTCCGTTACGGGCGGGGCGGCTGGGGCCCTATGTGCGGGGCAGCCGGTACAGGCCGTCCGGGAGCGGCTCGACCAGACCGTCCGCCACGAGCCCGTCCAGGGCCCGCGCGCGCTGCACCGGCTCGTGCCAGACCGCGTCCAGCGCCGCCTGCGGAACGGGCGCCACCGCCTCCCGCAGGACGGCCAGCAGCTTGCCGCGCACCTGCCGGTCGGTGCCCGCGTACGTCTGGCCGCGGCGCGGCGGCCCGTCGTGGGCGGGGGAGCCGGCGGCCAGCCAGGCGCAGTGGTCCGCGATCGGGCAGCGGCCGCAGGAGGGCGTACGGGCCGTGCAGACCAGCGCCCCCAGCTCCATCGTGGCCGCGGCCCAGCGGGCCGCCACCGGCTCGGCGTCCGGCAGCAGGGCCCGGGCCAGCCGGCGCTCGGCGGCCGTGGTGGCGTTGGGCGGGTACTGGGCGCCGGTCACGGCGCGGGCGAGGACCCGGCGGACGTTGGTGTCCAGCACCGCGTGCCGCTGCCCGTAGGCGAAGGACGCCACGGCGGCCGCGGTGTACTCGCCGACCCCCGGCAGGGCCAGCAGCTTGGCGTGATCGCTGGGCACCTCGCCGTCGTGCCGCTCGGTGATCGCCGACGCGGCGGCGTGCAGCCGCAGCGCGCGCCGCGGATAGCCCAGCCGGCCCCAGGCCCGGACGGCCTCGCCCGGCGGCTCGGCGGCCAGGTCGGCGGGGCGCGGCCAGCGGGCCATCCACTGCTCGTACATCGGCAGCACCCGGCTCACCGGGGTCTGCTGGAGCATGAACTCGCTCACCATCACCCCCCAGGGCCCGGCCTCGGGTCGGCGCCAGGGCAGATCACGGGCGTGCGCGGCGAACCAGTCGATGACCGGGGCGTGCAGCAGGGTGGACGTCTGGGGCGTGGTGGCAGGCATCGCAGTCATGACACTCCCGATCCTGGCACGCCCGCGCCGAGGGGCGAAACGCGCCGGGCCGGGCTCGGCCATACGCCTGTGCCCCGTACGCCTCGATCGGGTGAGCGGACGGTCCGCCCGGGGCGCGGGGCGACGGGGGGCGCGTGCTTAGGCTGGCCCCATGACCGCCACTCAGGCCGGGCCGCCGGACGACATCAGGGCCGCCCTCGCGGCGCACACCACCCTCACCCTCGCCTACGCCGACGAGGACGGCCCGCAGGCGTGCGCCGTGCTCTACGCGGTCACCGACGATCCCGTCCCCTCCCTTCTCTTCGTCACCTCCGCCACCACCCGTCACGGCCGTGCGCTCGCCGCCGGGGCCGCCTCCGCTGCCGAGGGGGAGGGCGAGGGCACGCCGGTCGCCTTCACCGCGCAGCGCGACGGACAGGACTGGACGGAGCTGACCGGCCTTCAGGGGCGCGGCACCTGCCGCCCGCTGACGGGCGAGGCCCGGGAGGCGGCCTGGCACACGTACCGCGAGCGCTTCCCCTACGTCGGGCGCGACGACCGGCTGCGCGCCGCGCTGGAACGCACCGCGCTGTGGCAACTGCGGCCCGGCTGGCTGCGTCTGATCGACAATGGGCGCGGCTTCGGGCACAAGACCGAGTGGCCGCACGCGGATTCGGCCTGAACCGCACCGGTGTGACCGTCCGAACGCGCGGTCGCGTTGATGACCACGCTCCGTACGCGAACGGTCCGTGAGCGCGCTCAACAGGCCCGGTTCCGGGCACATGATGGGAAAAGTAGGCACTCCTACGGCGGGTAGTGGCTGGTGCCCTGGCCGATCTCTCGTAGAGTTTTCGCGTGGGATCTCTGCGCAATCCGATCGGGCCGCTTCCCTCCTCCATCTACTGGCGGCGGAGGGCAGTTGCGCTTGGCCTGCTCGGCATCGTCGTACTGGTGGTGGTGTGGCTGCTCGCCTTCGGCGATGACGGCGGCTCCAAGGGCGACCGGAGCAGCGGCTCGGACGGCAAGGGACAGGCGGAGACCACGATCACGCCCGGCCCGGTGCCCTCCGGCCCGCACAGCGGTCAACGCCCGGGCGGACGCGACGATTCGAGCGGCGGCAGTGGCGGTGGTGGCGGCACGGGCGGCCAGGCGGGCAGCGGAGGCGGAAGCGCCGGTTCCGGATCTGGCGGCGGCGGTGGCGGCGGTACGGGCGCGGGTGGCTCGGCCGGCGGCGGCGGTGGCTTCGGCGGCGGCGCCGGGGTGCTGGTCACCGGCGACGGCAAGGCCGTGGCGGCCGGCAGCAGCCTGCCCGACTGCTCGGCGGGATCGGTGAAGCTGAGCATCCGCACGGTCAAGGACACCTACAAGGCCGACGAGAAGCCCCGCTTCGAGCTGGTCGTGCAGAACACCGGCGGCAGCGCCTGCAAGGTGAACTTCGGCGCGACCGCGGCCCTGCTGAAGATCACCGACAGCAAGGGCGAGGAGCACGTCTGGGCGTCCGACGACTGCCCGCGCGGCACCGGCGCCGTCCTCTTCGAGGTCCCGGGCTCGGGCGAGACCAAGCGCACGCTGGAGTGGGACCGCAGGCGCAGCGCCCCGCGCTGCGCGACCCCGTCCGGCGCCACGGCGGCCGCCCCCGGCACGTACCGGGTCGAGGTGAAGGTCGCGGGCGTCACGGAGCGCGTGGAATTCGCCCTGGAGAAGGCCTGATCGTCCCGGAGGACGCCCGCCCCGCGCCCCTGAGGGGCGCGGGGAACTGCGCGACCGGCCACGACGCATCCGCGGCCGGCCCACCGGACTCCCGGCGGAGCGTCAGACGTAGCGCTCCAGGATCGACGACTCCGCCAGCCGCGAGAGGCCCTCGCGCACCGAGCGGGCGCGGGCCTCGCCCACGCCGTCCACGGTCTGGAGGTCGTCCACGCTGGCGGCCAGCAGCTTCTGCAGCCCGCCGAAGTGGTCCACGAGCCGCTCGATGATGGCGCCGGGCAGCCGGGGCACCTTGGCCAGCAGGCGGTAACCGCGCGGGGAGACGGCCGAGTCCAGCGTCTCGGGGGAGCCGCTGTAGCCCATGGCACGGGCCACGATGGGCAGTTCGAGCAGCTCGGGGTGGCTGAGGGAGTCCAGCTCGGACATGGCCTCGGCGACGGTGCGGGTGCGCTTGGCGGTCGGCTCGGGGACGTAGTCCCGTACGACCAGCTCGCGCTCGGGCTCGACGCCGGCGATCAGCTCCTCCAGCTGGAGCGACAGCAGCCGGCCGTCGGTGCCCAGCTCGACGACGTACTCGGCGATCTCCGTGGCGATCCGGCGCACCAGCTCCAGCCGCTGCGAGACGGCGGTGACGTCGCGGACGGTGACCAGGTCCTCGATCTCCAGTGCGGACAGGGTGCCGGCGACCTCGTCCAGCCGGAGCTTGTACCGCTCCAGGGTGGCGAGCGCCTGGTTGGCGCGGGAGAGGATCGCGCCCGACTCCTCCAGGACGCGCCGCTCGCCGTTCACGTACAGCGCGATCAGCCGCATCGACTGGCTGACGGAGATGACCGGGAAGCCGCACTGGATGGAGGCACGCTGCGCGGTGCGGTGGCGGGTGCCGGTCTCCTCGGTGGGGATCGAGGCGTCGGGGTAGAGCTGGACCCCGGCCCGCACGATCTTGCTGATGTCCTTGTCGAGGATCAGCGCGCCGTCCAGCTTGCACAGCTCGCGCAGCCGGGTCGCGGTGAACTCCACGTCCAGGACGAAGCCGCCGGTGCACATCGCCTCGACGGTCTTGTCCATGCCGAGGACGATCAGACCGCCGGTGTTGCCGCGAAGGACTCGTTCGAGTCCGTCGCGGAGGGCCGTACCGGGGGCGACGGCGCTCAGGGAGGAGCGCATCAGCCCGTCGGCTCCGGAGCCACCGGAGCCGCCCTGGGCCCTGCCGGGGCCCGATGCCCGCTCGTTGGCTGCCACTGCACTCCTCCGGTCGCAAGGTCGACGGTGCGTCGGGCCGCCCGGCTGTCGCGTACGCGCCGTCGTGCACGCCGTGCGCGTCGCGCGGGCCGTGCGCGTCGGTGCGTACGTACGGGCGGGACCAGGGCAAAGTCTACTGGCGCCCGGCCCCTCGGGGGGCTGTCCTCAGCTCTCCTCCGCTCGGGCTCCGGCCAAGGCCTGACGGCCGGCACCACGGCCCCTCCTGGCGGGGGCCTCCCCCGGTGCCTCGCCCCCGGACTCGGCGCGGCTCTCCCGGCGGGGCCGGGAGGGCAGGACCCGCAGGGCCTCGCCTATGTCCGAGACCTCCACGACCCGCATCCCGGCGGGCACCTTGCCGGGGTCGCCCGGCACCAGGGCGTGGGTGAAGCCGAGCCGGGCCGCCTCGGCCAGCCGCCGCTGGACGCCCGTGACCCGCCGGACCTCGCCGGCCAGCCCCACCTCGCCGATGGCCACCAGGTTCTTCGGCAGCGGGGTGTCGCTGGCGGCGCTGGCCAGGGCGAGCGCGACGGCCAGGTCGGCGGCGGGCTCGGAGAGCTTCACGCCCCCCACGGTGGCGCTGTAGATGTCCCGCTTGCCGAGGGCGCTGATGCGGCCCCGCTGCTCCAGGACGGCCAGCATCATCGAGACGCGGGAGGTCTCCAGGCCCGAGGTGGTGCGGCGCGGGGAGGGGATCTGGGAGTCGACCGTCAGCGCCTGCACCTCGGCCACCAGCGGCCGGCGGCCCTCGAGCGTCACGGTCAGGCAGGTGCCCGGCACGGGCTCGGCGCGGCGGGTCAGGAACAGGCCGCTGGGGTCGGCGAGGCCCGTGATGCCCTCGTCGTGCAGCTCGAAGCAGCCGACCTCGTCCGTGGCGCCGTAGCGGTTCTTCACACCGCGCACCAGGCGCAGCCGGGCGTGCCGGTCGCCCTCGAAGTGCAGCACCACGTCGACCAGGTGCTCCAGCAGGCGCGGGCCGGCGATGGCGCCGTCCTTGGTGACGTGACCGACCAGGAGCGTGGACATGCCGCGCTCCTTGGAGGCGCGGATGAGGGCGCCCGCCACCTCGCGCACCTGGGCCATGCCGCCCGGCGCGCCGTCGATCTCGGGGGAGGCCACGGTCTGCACGGAGTCGAGGATCAGCAGGGACGGCCGGACCGAGTCGATGTGCGCGAGGACGGCCGAGAGGTCCGTCTCGGCGGCGAGGTAGAGGTGCTCGGAGAGCGCGCCGATGCGGTCGGCGCGCAGCCGGACCTGGCTCGCCGACTCCTCGCCGGTCACATAGAGCGTGCGGTGCGGGTCCGAGGCCGCGCGGGCCGCCACGTCCAGCAGCAGGGTCGACTTGCCGACGCCGGGCTCGCCGGCGAGCAGCACCACGGCGCCGGGCACCAGCCCGCCGCCCAGGACGCGGTCGAGCTCGGGCACGCCCGTGGACCGCGCGGTCGCCTGCCGACCGTCGACCTGCCCGATGGGCACGGCGGCGGAGGTGACCCGGCCCGGCGCGGTCGTCCGGACGGCGGGCGCGCCGTACTCCTCGACCGTGCCCCAGGCCTGGCACTCGGGGCAGCGGCCGAGCCACTTGGCGGTGGTCCAGCCGCACTCGGTGCAGCGATAGGAGGGCCGGTCCTTGGCGGACGAGCGGGAGGTACGGGCAGCCATGCGGACCACCGTAGCGGCGGGCACCGACAGTGCGGGGGCGGCGTCGCCCACGGGGCCGCCGCACGGCCGCCGCATGGCGTGGCCGAGGGACGGATTCCAGGCGGAATGGATGCTTCCTGTCCCCCTTCGAAGGAGAGAGTCACCCGTATGGGTTAAACCTGGGAGGGCAGGACGAACGAGGACGGACCGTCCGCCTACCGTCGCCGGGATGATGACGCCCGAGCCCCCCACGCATGCCACCGGCGCGCACCGCGGCGCATCCCGCCGTGCGCCGCGCGCGGCCCAGCCACCGGTCGTCGACAACCCCGCCACCCTCGCGACCCCCCTCACAGCCGCCACAGCCGCCACGTCCGATCACGCCTCCGCGCACCGCACCGTCCACCACCCCGGCGTCGCCGGCGCCGCCCTCGCGTCCCCCCGGAACGCCACGGCCGGCTCCCCCGAGAGCCGCTACGAACCCCATCTCGACGGCCTGTTCACCTACTGCCTGTCCGTCCTGTGCGACCACGACGCCGCCGTCGCCGCCCTCGGCGAGGTCCTGGCCCTCGCCGTGCGCCGCACCGACCGCGCCCCCGCCGCCGAGGAGACGCACCGCGCCTGGCTCTACGCGCTGGCCCGCTGGGAATGCCTGCGCCGGCTGGCCACCCCGGGCGGGCCCCCCGCCGACCCCGCCGCGGTCACCGACCCCCGGGGCCGCGCGGAACTCGCGCTGCTCGCCTGGCCCGAGGCCGCCGGCACCACCGCGGCGCAGCGCGAGGCGCTCGAACTGGCCGTGCGCCACGGCCTCGCCCCCCACGAGGTCGCCGCCGTCCTGCGACTGGACCAGGAAGCCGCCCGCTCCCTGCTGTCCAGCGCCGCCTGCGAGGTGGAGCGCACCCGCACCGCCCTCGCCGTCGTCGAATCGGGCCGCTGCGCGATCGTCACGCGGTTCGTGGGCGACACGGAGGTGCTGCTGGGCGCCGCGCTGCGACGCGAGCTCGTCCGCCACGTCGACGAGTGCGCCGACTGCCGGCGCACGGCCGAGCGGGCCACCGCCGGTGAGCCCTGGCCCGGTACGACGGCGTCCTCCGCCGCCCTGCCGGTCCTGGAGGCACCCCGTACGGAGGCGCACTCCGCGATGCTGCGCGCCCTGGGCCCCCGGCCCGCGCGCCGGCGCGGGACCGCGCCGCACACCGCCCCGCGCTTCGACCGGGGCGGCTTCCCGCTCGCCCCCAAGGACCGCGCGGCCCGCCGCGGCCGGCTGCGCAGCCGGGCGGTGACCACGACCGTCGTCGCCACGGTCGTCGCGGCGCCCATCCTCGCGCTGTGGGCCGCCTACCGCGGCGGCCCGCTGGGGGAGGGGGAGGGCGCCGCCGCGGTGACCGCGCCCGGCGCCGACAGCCTGGGGGGCAGCCCGGACGAGGGCGCGTACGACCACCCGTACGACGGCCCGTACGGCTACGCCGAGGAGGAACCCGCCCGGCCGACGGACCGGCCGGCCGTCCAGCGGCTCTCCGAGGTCTCCGTGGCCGTCCTGGGCACCGGCCCCGGGCGGCTGACCGTGGAGGCGCAGCCGGGCGGGACGGCCACCCACATCACCCTCACCGCCAGCGGTGGCGAGCTGGTCGGCTGGTCCATGTCGGCGGACGCGCCGTGGCTGCGGCTGAGCCAGCCGGGAGGCGTGCTGCGGCCGGGACGGACGGTGACGGTCGTGGTGACCGTCGACCGCTCCCGCGAACCCGCCCGGGCCTGGCGCGCCAAGGTCGCCATCGCCCCGGGCGGCTCGGCGGTCACGCTGGAGGGAAAGGGCGGCGGCTGATGTCGGGCCGCCCTCCGATGTCAGGCCGCCCTCCGATGCCGGGCCGTCCTCAGCTGATGCCGGGCCGTCCTCAGCTGATGTCAGGCCGTCCTCAGCGGGGATCCGCCGGATGCTCGGCGCGGATCCGCCGGACGCCTCAGCGGGGATCCGCCGGATGTGGGGCCATCGGCAGGAGCGAGGACATCCGCTCCTCGCACAGCTCCACCAGCCGCGCGTACCCCTTCTCGCCCATCAGCTCGATCAGCTCGGCGCGGTACGACACGTACACCGGCTTCGCCGCCGTGTGCGCGGACCGCGCCGACGTGCACCACCAGTGGAGGTCGTGGCCGCCCGGGCCCCAGCCGCGCCGGTCGTACTCGCCGATCGAGACCTGGAGCACCTGGGTGTCGTCGGGCCGGTCGATCCAGTCGTACGTCCGTCGCACGGGCAGCTGCCAGCAGACGTCCGGCTTCGTCTCCAGCGGCTCCAGGCCCTCCCGCAGGGCCAGGATGTGCAGCGAGCAGCCGGCGCCGCCCTCGAACCCGGGCCGGTTCTGGAAGATGCAGGAGCCCTTCCAGCGCCGCGTCTGCCGCTCGCCGTCGTCCTCGTCGAGCTGCGTCCAGCCGGACGAGGTGCCCACGTCGTGGAACTGCCAGATGTCGGGCGTGAGACGCGCCACGTACGACGCGACCCGCTTCTCGTCGTCCTCGTCCGAGAAGTGCGCGCCGAGCGTGCAGCAGCCGTCGTCGGCGCGGCCCTCCTTGATGCCCTGGCAGCCGTTGCCGAAGACACAGCTCCAGCGCGAGGTCAGCCAGGTCAGGTCGCAGCGGAAGACCTGTTCCTCGTCGGCGGGGTCGGGGAACTCGACCCACGCGCGGGCGAAATCCAGCCCGACCTCGTCGGAAGCGCCGGCGGCACCGGAGGCGACCGTCACGGTCCTGGAGGCCTTGCCCGCACCCTTCGCCTGCTTCTTGGAGGACTTGTCCTGTGCTTTGTCCGGGTTCGCCTTCTTCGTCTTCGCCACCCCTCAAGCCTATGCGCACCCGGTGGCGGCAGTAGCGTTCAGGCCATGAGACTCGGTGTCCTCGACGTGGGTTCGAATACGGTCCATCTGCTGGTGGTGGACGCGCACCCCGGTGCCCGGCCGCTGCCGGCCCACTCCCACAAGACCGAGCTGCGCCTCGCGGAGCTGCTCGACGACCAAGGCGCGATCAGCGACGACGGGATAGACCGCCTCGTCGCGGTGATCCACGAGGCGCTCCGGGCCGCCGAGGACAAGGGCGTCGAGGAGGTGCTGCCCTTCGCCACCTCCGCCGTCCGCGAGGCCACCAACGCGGACGCCCTGATCAGCCGCGTCCAGCAGGAGACCGGCGTCACCCTGCCCGTTCTCACCGGCGCCGAGGAGGCCCGGCTCACCTTCCTGGCCGCCCGCCGCTGGTTCGGCTGGTCGGCCGGAAAGCTCCTTGTCCTCGACATCGGCGGCGGCTCCCTGGAGGTCGCCTACGGCCTCGACGAGGACCCCGACACCGCCGTCTCCCTCCCGCTCGGCGCCGGCCGCCTCACCGCCGGCTGGCTCCCCGGCGACCCGCCCGACCCGAGCGACGTACGGGCCCTGCGCCGCCACGTCCGCGCGGAGATCGCCCGCACCGTCGGCGACTTCGCCCGGCGCGGCACGCCCGACCACGCCGTCGCCACCTCCAAGACCTTCAAACAGCTCGCCCGCATCGCCGGAGCCGCCCGCTCCGCCGACGGCCTGTACGTCCAGCGCGTCCTCGGCCGCAAGGCCCTGGAGGACTGGGTGTCCAAGCTGACCGTCATGCCCGCCGCCCGCCGCGCCACCCTCCCCGGGGTGTCGGAGGGCCGCGCCCAGCAGCTCCTCGCGGGCGCGCTCGTCGCCGAGGCGGCGATGGACCTCTTCGGCCTGGAGGAGGTCGAGATCTGCCCCTGGGCCCTGCGCGAGGGCGTCATCCTCCAGCGGCTGGACCACCTCCCGACGCCCCAGCCGGCGCGTTAGCCGCCCCGGCCCCGGCGCCGGGCTCCCTCGGGCCCCGGCGCCGGGGGACGGCGTGCCCCGCATGCGAGACCACCTGCCCGCCGCCGGAGAGGCGGGCATACGCTGTCCCTCGTGACAGAGCCAGTGGTGCGCATTCCGGATGCGAAGGTCGCGCTGTCAACGGCATCGGTGTACCCCGAGTCGACGGCGACGGCCTTCGAGATCGCCGCGCGCCTGGGCTACGACGGTGTCGAGGTCATGGTGTGGACCGACCCCGTCAGCCAGGACGTCGCGGCCCTGCGCCGCCTCTCCGACTACCACCAGGTGCCCATCCTGGCGGTCCACGCCCCCTGCCTCCTGATCACCCAGCGGGTGTGGTCCACCGACCCATGGGTCAAGCTCCAGCGGGCCCGCGCGGCCGCCGAGAAGCTGGGCGCGAGCACGGTCGTCGTCCACCCGCCGTTCCGCTGGCAGCGCTCCTACGCGCGGGACTTCATCCGCGGCGTCTGGCGCATGTCGAACGAGACCGACGTCCGGTTCGCGGTCGAGAACATGTACCCGTGGCGCTACCGCGACCGCGAGATGCTCGCCTACGCCCCCGACTGGGACGTCACCAAGGACGACTACCGTCACTTCACGGTCGACCTCTCGCACACGTCGACCGCCCGGACCGACGCCCTGCAGATGATCGACCGGATGGGCGACCGGCTCGCCCACATCCATCTGGCCGACGGCACCGGCTCCGCCAAGGACGAGCACCTCGTCCCCGGCCGCGGCCGGCAGCCCTGCGCCGAGGTGCTGGAACGGCTCGCCGTCAGCGGCTTCGACGGCCACATCGTGATCGAGGTCAACACCCGCCGCGCCATGTCCGCCGCCGAGCGCGAGGCCGACCTCGCCGAGGCCCTCGCCTTCACCCGGCTGCACCTCGCCTCCCCGACGGGCGCCCCCCGCCCATGACGGAACAGGCCGACCGGCCCACCCCCAGAAGGCGCGGCCGCCCCGCCCGTACGGACGCCGCGACCGGGCCCGGCGCCCGCGAGCGCATCCTGGCCGCCGCCCGCGCCGAGTTCGCAGAGCACGGCTACGACAAGGCGTCCATCCGCGGCATGGCCAAGGCCGCCTGCGTGGACCCCGCGCTGGTCCACCACTACTTCGGCCCGAAGGAACAGATCTTCGCCGCCGCCGTGGAGGAGGCCGTGGCCCCCGCCCTCAACGCCCCGGACGCCTTCGCCGAGGGCCCGCCGGAGGGCGCCGGGGAACGGCTCGCCCGCTTCGTACTGGGCGTGTGGGAGGACCCCGTCACCCGCGAGCCGCTGCTCGCCATCCTCCGCTCGGCCGTCGCCAACGAGACCGCGGCGGCCGTCTTCCGCGACCTGATCAGCAGCAGGGTGATGGTCCGCATCGCCGCCGAGCTCGGCGGCGAGGACGCCCGCCTCCGCTCCGAGCTGGCCGCGGCCCACCTGGTGGGGGTGTCCATGCTGCGCCATGTGATCAAGATCGAGCCGCTCGCCTCGGCGGACATCGAGCAGGTCATCGCGATCACGGCCCCGGCGGTGCAGCGACACCTGATGGGCGACTGAGGGACCCGCCGCCTCGACCGCCTCGCTCGTCTCGAATGCCGGAAACCCTGTCCGGATCTTGGATCATGGGCGTAGTCTCGGAAGACCCGGGGACCCGAAGACGCGATATGACCGCGACCCCCGGGATTCCGCACTCGAGGAGTGGAGCAGGATGCCCGAGCTGAGGTCCCGCACTGTCACCCACGGCCGCAACATGGCGGGCGCCCGAGCCCTTCTGCGGGCCGCGGGCGTAGCGCGCGAGGACTTCGGCAAGCCGATCATCGCGGTGGCCAACAGCTTCACCGAGTTCGTGCCCGGCCACACCCACCTCCAGCCGGTCGGCCGGATCGTCTCCGACGCGATCAAGGCGGCGGGCGGCGTCCCGCGCGAGTTCAACACCATCGCCGTCGACGACGGCATCGCCATGGGCCACGCCGGCATGCTCTACTCGCTGCCCTCCCGCGACCTGATCGCCGACTCCGTCGAATACATGGTCGAGGCGCACTGTGCCGACGCGCTGATCTGCATCTCCAACTGCGACAAGATCACGCCCGGGATGCTCATGGCCGCGCTGCGCCTGAACATCCCCGTCGTCTTCGTCTCCGGCGGCCCCATGGAGGCCGGCCAGGCCACCCTCGTCGACGGCACGGTCCGCAAGCTCGACCTCATCAACGCGATCGTCGACTCGGTCAACGAGAACGTCTCCGACGAGGACGTCCTGCGGATCGAGGAGAACGCCTGCCCGACCTGCGGCTCCTGCTCCGGCATGTTCACCGCCAACTCGATGAACTGCCTCACCGAGGCGATCGGCCTGTCCCTGCCCGGCAACGGCTCGGTCCTCGCCACCCACACCGCCCGCAAGGCCCTCTACGAGAACGCCGGCCGCACGGTCGTCGAGATCACCAAGCGCTACTACGAGCAGGACGACGAGTCCGTCCTGCCGCGCAACATCGCCACCCGTGCCGCCTTCGAGAACGCCATGGCCCTCGACATCGCCATGGGCGGCTCGACCAACACGATCCTCCACCTCCTCGCCGCGGCCCAGGAGGCCGGCCTGGACTACGACCTGAAGGACATCGACGCCGTCTCGCGCCGCGTCCCCTGCCTGGCCAAGGTCGCCCCCAACGTCGCCCCCGGCGGCACGTACTACATGGAGGACGTCCACCGCGCCGGCGGCATCCCCGCCATCCTCGGCGAGCTCTACCGCGGCGGCCTCCTCAACGAGGACGTGCACTCGGTGCACTCCCCGACGCTGGCCGACTGGCTCAAGACCTGGGACGTCCGCGGCGGCTCCCCCTCCACCGAGGCCGTCGAGCTCTGGCACGCCGCCCCCGGCTGCGTCCGCTCCGCCACCGCCTTCTCGCAGTCCGAGCGCTGGGAGACCCTCGACGTGGACGCGGCCGGCGGCTGCATCCGCTCCGTCGAGCACGCCTACTCCAAGGACGGCGGACTGGCCGTCCTCAGGGGCAACCTGGCCGTCGACGGCTGCGTCGTGAAGACCGCCGGCGTCGACGAGTCGATCTGGACCTTCGAGGGCCCGGCCGTCGTCTGCGAATCCCAGGACGAGGCCGTGGACAAGATCCTGTCCAAGGGCGTCAAGGAGGGCGACGTCGTCGTCATCCGCTACGAGGGCCCGCGCGGCGGCCCCGGTATGCAGGAGATGCTCTACCCCACCTCCTTCCTCAAGGGCCGCGGCCTCGGCAAGGCCTGCGCCCTGGTCACCGACGGCCGCTTCTCCGGCGGCACGTCGGGCCTGTCGATCGGTCACGCCTCGCCGGAGGCCGCGTCCGGCGGCACCATCGCGCTCGTCGAGGACGGCGACCGCATCCGCATCGACATCCCCAGCCGCTCGATCGAGCTGCTGGTGTCCGAGGAGGAGCTGGCGGCCCGCCGCGAGGCCCTCGGCGGCCGTTACGCGCCGAAGAACCGCGAGCGCAAGGTCTCGGCGGCGCTCAAGGCGTACGCGGCCATGGCGACGAGCGCCGACAAGGGCGCGGTGCGGGACGTGAGCAAGCTCGGCTGACTCGGCTGACTCGGCTGAGAGGAGCCTCGGGGCGACTACCGCCAGCCGGACGGGTTCTGCCCGCTCACCGCGAACACCGTCCCGTCCGGCGCCGCCCCGAAGACCTTCCCCTCGGCCACCACCGGAGCCGGCATCAGCTCCAGGAAGCCCCGCCCGGCCCTGGCCAGGCGGGGCGACGTCGTACCGAGCAACGAGCCGTTCGTCGTGTCCACGGCCAGCAGCCGGCCGTCGGCGGCGGAGAAGTACAGCCGGTCCTCGGCGGCGACGAGCGGCGACGCGTTGGCCACGGACGTGTCCAGCCGCCAGTCCGTCACACCCCGCCCCGTGTGCAGCGCGGTCAGCCCCCCGTCGGACGACAGCAGATAGACCGAGTCGCCGTACGGGACCACGCTCGTCGCCTCCAGCGGCGTCGGCAGCGGCACCCGGCGCTCCCGCCCGATGCCCGGCGCGTACCGGACGATGGCCGCCACGCGCGTCCGCGCGTCGCTCTCCGTCAGATAGAGGTCGCCCCGCGGACCGGTCCCGACGGGCGTCAGGTTCCCGTGCGCCGTCCACCGCCACAGCGTCGTGCCCCGCGCCGCGTCGATGCCGACGACGGCCGTGCTCCGGCCGTCGGCCGACGGCGCGACGGCGTACGCCGAGGTGCCGCCGTACGAGAAGAAGACCGGCTTGATGCCGCCGGGCAGCCCGTGCCGCCAGAGCTCCCGGTTCGTACCGCCGTCGACGGCCGTGACCGTGCCGTCCGCCGCGACCAGCAGCACGGCGTCCCCCGCGTGGTAGACCCGGCCGCCGTACGCGGACACGTCCCGCGTCCAGCGCGGAACGCCGGTCGCCGGATCGAGGGCGGCCAGCTCGCGCTTGTCGGGCGACAAGGCGTGCACCAGCCCGCCGGAGACCACGGGAGCGCTCGGCGTCCCCCCGCCCGGACGCGTCGCGTCCGCCGCCCGCCGCCACGCCACCTTCCCGGTAGCGGCGTCCACCCGGGCCGCGTGCACCCCGCGCGCCGAACAGTAGAGAGCGCCGCCCGCGTACGTGCAGAACCCGGCCCGGACCTCGCCGTTGCCGGCCGAGTCCTCGGGTACGGAGGCCTCCCACGGCTTCCAGGCCGCCCCGGCGGGCCCGGGACGCTCCGCCGACGGCTGCCCGCCCAGCCCGTCGATCTCGTGCAGCGCCCACGCGCCGCCCGCCACCAGCGCCACGACGACGGCCGCGGCGGCCACGGCGAGCCGGCGGACCCGGACACGGCGACGCGCGGGCTTGTCGCGGGACGGCACAGAAGGAAGGCCCTGGCCCTGGTCCTGGTCCTCGGGCGGCTGAACGGACCGGGGCCGGGGCAGGGGCCGGGGCACGGCGAGGGAAGGCCCGGTGACCGGCGGCAGCATCGCCATGATCGCGTCGGGGGTCGGCCGGTCCGCCGGCTCCTTGGCCAGGCACGCGCGGATCAAGGGGACGAGATCGGCGGGCACACCCGCCAGATCCGGCTCGTCGTGCACCACCTGGTAGGCGACGATGTACGGGCTCTCGGACTCGAACGGCCCCCGCCCCGTCGCCGCGTGCACCAGCAGCGACGCCAGCGCGAACACGTCCGCCGCCGGCCCCACCGCGCGCGGCCGCTGGAACTGCTCCGGCGCCATGAACGGCGGCGTCCCGATCAGCTTGCCCGTCTCGGTGCGCAGCTCGCTGTCGTAGGGGCGCGAGATGCCGAAGTCGATGACCCGCGGCCCGTCCTCGGCGAGGAGCACGTTGCTGGGCTTGAGGTCCCGGTGCACCAGCCCGGCGCGGTGGATGTCGCGCAGCGCCTCGGCGAGCCCGGCCGCCAGCCGCCGCACCTCGTCGGGAGACAAAGGACCGTTCCGCTTCACACGCTCGGAGAGGGTGGGCCCGGGGATGTAGAGGGTGGCCATCCACGGCCGGGCGCCGTCCGGGTCGGCGTCGACGACCGGCGCGGTGAACGCGCCGCTGACCCGCCGCGCCGCCGCGACCTCCTGCCGGAAGCGCGCCCTGAACTCCGGGTCCACCGCGTACTCGGCGTGCACGACCTTCACCGCGAGCCGCAGCCCGGAGGCCGACCGGGCCAGATGCACCACGCCCATGCCGCCCGAACCGAGCCGGCGTTCGAGCCGGTACTGACCCGCGAACTCCGGATCGTCCGCTTCCGGTCCCGTCCCGGCACTGCGCAGTGGCGGCATGCCCCCACCCCCGTGTCACCCGTGCGGGTGACCCATGCGTGTCACCCGTGTCATGCGGTGCGTCCGGCCACCGGTGGCTCGTACGCCCGTCGTCCGCCCGCCGCGTCGGCGGGCTTGCGGAGCCTAAACGATGCGGCAGGGGGGGACCGGGGAGGCATGCCGTTGCGTTGCTAGCCTGCACATGTCATTCACGTCACGGGGGAGGAACCAGACCAGATGGCCTACTACCCGCTCGCGCCCGGCCACCAGGTGAACGTCCGCCGCGGCCCCAGCACCGACAGCGAGCTCGTCAAGGTCCTGCCGCAGGGCTCCAGCGTGCCGATCCGCTGCCAGACCCGCGGCGAGACCGTCTCCGGCCCCTGCGGCACCACCGACGTCTGGGACTGCATCGCCCCCGGCCAGTACGTCTCCGACGCGTATGTGAAGACGGGCAGCAGCGGCTACGTCGCGGAGCGCTGCGCGGGCTGACCCCCGGCCGGGGCGCGTGACGATAATCGAGGCATGAGCGACGCGCACGAGCCGACCGGGGCCACCGGGGACCGGAACAGCACGCCGGAGGGTACGGCGGGCCCCCGCCCGGAACCGATCCGCTTCTACGGCACGACCTGGGTCGACCACGACGGCGGCTACGCGCTCCGCCGGGTGGGCCTGGCGACAGGATCGCTGGTAGCGGCCACGGCGGGCGCCTTCGTCCTGCGCCTCGGCTACGAGGGTCTGGCCATCGCGGACGTGGGCGGGTTCGTCAACGCCATGGTCGTGGTGGCCTTCGCCGTGTGCAGCGCCCTGGCCTTCCGCCGCAGCTGGGAGGGCTTCGTACGGCGCCGCCCGGACACGGCGGAGGAGGCCGCGAGGGAGCGGCAGATGCAGAGCCTGATGGTGATCGGCTTCATCGGCACCCTCCTCGCCTACTTCGTCCGGACCCTGATCGAGGCCCCGGGCGAGAAGCTCCACCGCGCGGAGTACGACGAGGCCCGCACCCGCCACGAGCGCCGCCGCCGGACCAGGGCCGGCAACCCGGCGGCACGTTCATCCAAGCGGCGGCGCAAGCACCCCTGAACGTCGTGTAGAGTTCTCCGAGTTGCCAGGCGGCAACGAACCCCCGCTACTTGCACGGTCCCTGAACGGGATGGATTCCGGCGTGTCCGGAATTCTGAACGAGAAGGCCCTCCGGTTCCGATTAGGAGCCGGAAGGAAAATCCGCTAAAGTAGTGATCACGCCGAAAGGCAGCCCCGCTCC